>JBAUEK010000266.1:0-1964 GCA_049678565.1 Methyloceanibacter sp.
GGCTGACCCGGTGCTTGATGAATGAAGGCGGAGGAGGCGAACTTGGCTTTGCCCAGTGATCTGCCATCAGCCCTGGTCGATGGCTTGCCGGCGGTCCCGAGATAGAGATTTAGGGTTGAGCCTTAACGACGACGAGCCGCGCTCGAACCCTTGCTTCCTAGGCTTTCTGCCGAATGTCCCCCTTTCGCTGCCGACCCCGTCCCGAGCGGGAGAGCGCAACGGCACCAGCTCACGCTCACCGTTTGCTCCCTCTCACTTTCCCTTGAGCAGCAGCACGCCATATTTCCCATCAATGGGGCCCGACGCCTTGGGGACGAGAGTAGCCCGAGCCGGACCGCTCCTGTAGGGTCCAGGAGATGCTACGGAGTTAACCTGGCCCCTTCCGGCGGATGGTCATGCACCTTGAGCGGCGGGTTCTGATTTCGGGTGGCGCGGGTTTTCTCGGGTCGCATCTAAGCGACCGGTTGCTCGAGCGCGGCTGCCAGGTCCTGTGCGTGGACAATTTCTTCACCGGCACCAGGCGCAATATCGACCACCTGCTCGACCACAAGGGCTTCGAACTGCTGCGCCACGACATCACCCATCCTCTATTCGTCGAGGTGGATGAGATTTTCAATTTCGCCTGTCCCGCTTCGCCGATCCACTACCAAAAGGATCCGGTGCAGACCACGAAGACAAACGTGATCGGCGCCATCAACATGCTGGGCCTTGCCAAGCGCCTGAAGATCAAAATTCTGCAGGCGTCAACCAGCGAGGTCTATGGCGACCCGGCGGTGCATCCGCAGCACGAGGGCTATTGGGGCCACGTCAACCCGATCGGCCCGCGCTCCTGTTATGACGAGGGCAAGCGCTGCGCCGAGACCCTATTCTTCGACTATTGGCGCCAGCATAAGCTGCCAATCAAAGTGGCGCGCATCTTCAACACCTACGGCCCGCGCACCCATCCTAATGACGGCCGCGTAGTGTCGAGCTTCATCGTGCAGGCGCTGCTCAACCAGGACATCACCGTGTTCGGCGACGGGAAGCAAACGCGGTCCTTCTGCTACGTCGACGATTTGATCGAAGCGATCATCGCCCTGATGGAGACGAAGCCAGAGGTTACCGGTCCCATCAATATCGGCAATCCACACGAATTCACCATGCGCGAGCTGGCCGAGCTGATCCTGGATTTGACCGGCTCGCGCTCAAAGATCGTACATCGCCCGCTGCCGCAGGATGATCCGCGTCAGCGGAAGCCCGATATCAGCGAGGCGGAACGATTGCTCGGCTGGCGCCCGACCACTGCGCTGCGGGAGGGGCTCCTCAAGACTATTCCCCATTTCGAGCAGCTGCTTTCGCACGAAGGCATCGCTCGAGCCGTGCGCGTGTGAGGCGATCGGAGGTCAGGTGAGTTTGGGCACTGTGTTGGTCACCGGCGGCGCCGGCTATGTCGGGGCGCATGCGTGCAAGGCGCTGTCGCGCGCCGGCTTCACGCCCGTCGTGTTCGACAATCTCACCACCGGACACCAGAGCTTTGTGCGCTGGGGTCCCCTGGTCGAGGGCGACGTCAGAGACCATGCGGCGGTCCTGCAGGCCATTCGCTCCTCCAACGTCAAAGCGGTGCTCCACTTCGCCGCTTGCGCCTATGTCGGCGAGTCCGTGGCTGACCCACGCAAATATTACGCCAACAATGTCGTGGGCTCGCTGTCGCTGCTCAACGCCATGTTGGAGGCCGGCTGCGACAAGATCGTCTTCTCCAGCTCGTGCTCGGTTTATGGGGAGCCGAAGGAAGTTCCCATTCGCGAAAGCGCAGTAAAAAATCCGCTTAGCCCCTATGGCGCTTCCAAGCTGATGGTCGAGCGGGTGCTGTCTGATTACGGCGGCGCCTATGGGCTTCAGTCGATCGCCCTTCGATATTTCAACGCCGCAGGCGCGGATCCGGAAGCTGAGCTTGGTGAATTGCGTGACCCCGAAACCCATCTCAT
>JBAUEK010000267.1:0-5694 GCA_049678565.1 Methyloceanibacter sp.
GCGTCGAATTCGACCTCGCGATCCGGGCGGCCGATGCTCCCAGTCTCGGACAACAGCATCGCGGCCGGTCGCGTCGTCTCGATATTGGCGAGCACGAGCATGAGGATCGCGGTAATGGGCACCGCTAGGAACATGCCGACGATCCCCCAGATGGCGCCCCAGACGAAGAGAGAGAGGATGACGACGAACTGACTCAGATTCAGGCGCTGAGCCGCCATGCGGGGCTGGATCAGATTGCCGATGACGAACTGAATGGCTCCCACGCCGGCTAGAACCCACAAGAAGGGCCCCAAGTCCTGGAACTGGACCACGGCATAAAGCGCCGGTAGCGCCGTGCCGATGATCGATCCGATCGTCGGAATGAAATTCAGCACAAAGATGAGAAACGCCCAGAAAAACGCGTGATCGAGACCGACCAGAAGCATCACGCCGTAGGACAGCACCGCGGTCAGCGTGCTCACCAGGGTCATGATCCAGAGATAGTTCTGAACGTCCTCCGCGATCCGCTTGAGAACGGCGCGGATGCGGGCTCTCTTCTCTTCGTGGGGGATCACCGCGCGCAGCTTGAGATCGAAAAATTGCTGCTCGATCAGGAGGAAGATCACGAAGATGAACACCAGGGTGAACTGGCTCGCGAGGCTTGCCATGCCGGAAAGGATGTTGCCGACCAAAATGTTCACTTGAATCATAGCGAGGATTCGATCCACGACCTCGTGACTCTGGATTCCGGCGAACTGAGCGACTTTCTCGATCAACAGGCTGAGACTTGCATCGAAATTGGCGGTGTCCTGACCCATGGCGGCAAGGTTGCCGACGACCAGATCGATTATGAAGAGGCTCACCGCGAAAATCGTCGCCAGCGCCAGGATGAGCGCAATTGCCCTTGGCATCTTGAACAGAGGCACCGCGGCGCGGCGATACGCGTCCGCCAGCGCGTTGATGAAAAACCAAAGCAGGAGTGCGACCGCCAAGGGAATGAGGATACTGGCGCCGAATATGAGGAAGACGAGGATCAGCCCCACCAGCGCCAGGATCAGCACGGTCTTCGTCAGCGCGTCCATGCAGCCTCCCCTCCGGCACCCTACGCCAACCCTAGATAGCGCGAAACAGCGCGCGCAGGACGCTCACCATGCCGATGGCGTAGACCGCGGCAAGGACCACATTGACCACGCGGGTCAGAAAGATGGCGCCGCTATCCTGGGGCAATGGCGAAAGACCAAGGCCGAGCACGATCAGGAAAGTCACCAAGCCGACCGTATAGACGGGCGCCAATTGGCCGCCTTGGGCGATCTTGGCACCAAAGATCAGTCCGGCAAGCAGGGTGACGAGCAGAAGGAAGCCCGCGGATGGCAGCAAAAACACGAGCAAATAGGCAATCGTGGCGGCGAGGCCACCGGCGACATTGCCGATGATGAAGCCGAAAGCGACGCCCGGGCCGGCAATCGACGATTGGCGCAAGATCGTGATCGCCGTCATCAAGACGATCACGCTGACCGGCGACGCCGTCAACATGAAGTAGAGCACGAGCGTGGTCAGCACCGCGGCATTGGCGAGCGCGGCGGCAACAGGAACGCCGACTTCCGCCGGTGCTGGAGCGTCCTGCCTGAGCGGGGCATGCGCCGGAAACAACGCGTAAGCCAGGAAGCTCAAAAGCACGGCCAGGAAGCTTCCGGCAATCAGGGTGAATACGAGGCCATAGGCAAGGTCGATGGACGTGATCGCCAGCAGCGGCACTACGGAGATGGTGATGAGGAAGATGGCTGCTACCGCAACCGCCTGACCTCGTGCCAGCATCAAGAATCCGAGGAAGATCAGAAGCCCGACGACAAGGATAAGGGCTGTCGGCGTGTCGGCAAAGATTTGCGCGATCAGAACGCTGAAGCCGCAGGCGACCGTCATCGCCGCGACGAAGCCGAAAGCCTGTTTGAGGTTCAGAGGGCCGGGCCCGGTGAGAAGCTGAACGGCCAAGAGCGGCGGCAAGAAGGGAAAATCCCAACCGAGCACCTTGCCGAGCGTGAGGCCGGTGGCGGCGGCGAAGGCGATCCTGAAGGCCAGAGCGTGCCGTTCGCCCGCGCGCGCGGCCTCAAAGTCCTCCTTGGTGACAGCCTCAGCTGACATAGGTCAGGATGGCGACGAGCCTGATCCAAAGTCCGGCGATCGCATTCACGATCTTGTTCTTCGTGGCATAGACCACGACATTGGCCTGCGAGCCGTAGCGCATGCCCGGCAAATATTCTTTCCGATCGAGATTGACCCTCACCGCGAAGCGCTGCGGACTGCGGATCAGTCCCAAGGATTGGTTGATCTTCGGCAGGCCAGTTGCCGGGTCGATCGAGCCTTGTGACACGCCCCAGCCCACGCTCTGGACCTTGCCAGGGAAGATGCGGCCAGGGAGCACATCGAGCACGAGTTCAACGGGAGAACCGGGGCCCATATTTTCGAGGCTGTTCTCGCGGAAATTCGCATTGATCCAAACATCGCGCGCATCGATGAAGGTGAGAGCCGCTTGGCCCACGGCCACGAACTGGCCGATCGTGAGCTGGAGATTGGTGACCACGCCCTGCGAAGGGGCGGTGACGGTCGTGTGCAGGAGATCGAGCTTGGCCTTTTCCACCGCGGCCAGAGCCTCTCGCAGTTGAGGATTGTCGGCCCCTTGCGGCCCGAGGTCCTGCCGCGCCCGCTCGAGCTCGGCCTCGGCCTCCCTCACCGCGGCCTCGGCCGCATCGATCTCGGCTTTGGCCTGGTCCTCGCGGGCCTTGGCGTAGATGCCTTTCTCGACGAGCTGGAAGATGCGGTTGACCTGCTCGCGGACATTGGCCTGCTTCGCCTGGGCTTCCACCAATCGCTCCTGTGCCGCCGCCACCCCTGCGGTATTGGCCCCGATTGTCTGGCCGACTCCCGCCAGCTTGGCTTCCGCCTGCTCGACGGCGATCCGATAAGGCTCGGGATCGATGCGGAACAGCACTTCGCCGGGCTTCACCGTCTGATTGTCGGCCACGCCAACTTCGAGCACCCGGCCCGCGACTTCTGGAGCCATCGACACCACAAAAGCCTGGACGGTGGCCTGCGAGGTATAGGGCGTGAGTCGGTTGGCGATCAGCGAATAGAAGAACAGGACGACGATGACCCCGAGCACGATGAGCGTCCATCGCCGTACCGGATCGCGCGTGGCTTCATCGCGCGTGGCTTCGCTCTTTGCCATCACTTAACCCTCAGTGGCCGGTCCCTGGTTTCGGGACGATGCCGATATCGGTGAAGCCCATGATCATGAGCTGGACCGCGAGCGCGGCGAGCAAAAGTCCGACGACGCGCGCCACAATTTGCAGCGCAGCGGGGCCAATCAGGGCGATGATGCGGTCGATATAAAGCAGCGTGAGTAGATTGATCACCAGGATTACCGCAGCCGAGCCGCCAACCGTGGCGATCCCCTTCAGACCTGGCATGGCGGCAATGAGCGTGACGATGGCGACAATACCTTGCGGCGTGGCCATCAGCGGCATCGCGAGCGGATAGACCGCTATGTTGACGGAGGGTTTGCCTTCCACGGCTTCCGCCTTCTTCGGCTCGCCCATCACCATGCCGAGCGCAAACAGGAGCAAGATCAATCCGCCCGCGATCTTGAGCGCGGCGAGCGAGATATGGAAGATCTGAAGCAGAAACTCGCCGGCGAAAATGAAGATCCCGATGACGATGGCGGAGGTCACCACCGTTTTGATGGCCACCTCGCGCTTGAACGCCGCATCGGTCCCGGCGGTAAGAGCGGCGTAAACCAAGGCTGCCTTCAGCGGCCCAATGGTCACGAATAGAATGACGAAAATGTCGGCAAGACCGAGATTCATGTTTCCCCCACTTCGCCGGTTTCGCCAGCGTTCGGATCGAATATAACCTAGGCGGCAAGCTCGACCAAAACATCAATGGCCTCGCCTCGTTTGATAATGCGCGCCAACCACGCAGGCACCACCTGCTATCCTACATCTGGTGTCCACGGCAGCGTGGCTCGAAGGGGAGTATCCATGTTCATTGCCATGAATCGGTTCAAGGTGAAGCCGGGATCCGAACACGCCTTCGAGCAGGTCTGGATGACACGCGAGTCGCATCTCGATGAGGTGCCAGGATTCGTAGTCTTCCATTTGCTCAAGGGGCCCGAGCGCGACGATCATGTGCTCTACGCGTCGCACACGATCTGGCGGTCCGAGGCGGATTTCCTTGCTTGGACCCGCTCCGAAGCCTTCCGCAAGGCGCATGCGGGAGCAGGCTCGAACAAACCCCTCTATCTCGGCCATCCCGAATTCGAGGGCTTCACCGTTATCCAGGAAGTGAAAGCCGAATAGCCCCAGCTACCCGCACTGAGCGATCAATTCACGCGCGCAACCTGAACCAGATTGTCGGAGAAGGTCGGCGCGCGCCCAAGGCTGCTAAAAGCGTCCGAGGAGATCGAGTTCACCGATCCGTCCGAGCGATTGAGGCTCCGCCAATAGCCGAGTGTGGCGACGATCACGCCAGGCTGTACGTCGTCGGTAACGCGGGCGGAGCCCTCGAAATCGCCGCGGCCGTTGAACACGCGCACGGGATCGCCCTCGCGGATCGAGCGCGCTTCGGCATCCTTGGGGCTCAGCATCACGAACTGTTCCCCCTGCCCTTTGATCTTGTGCGGCTCGTTGGCGTAGCAGGAATTGAGGAAGCCGTGGCTCTTCGGTGAGATGATGTTGAGCGGATAGCTCTCGGCGAGACGCGCATTGGTCGCGGGGCTCTCGCGCGGTGGCGTATAGCCCGGCAGCGGATCGACAGCCTCTCCCGATTGCATCTCCTCGTACATCATGCGGAAGGGCGGAGCGACGAAGTTCTTGGCGTCCTTGACCAGGAACTCGACCTTGCCCGATGGCGTCGGGAAATTGCCATTGGCGTGCGGCCGCCGGTCGTCTGGCGTGCCGACCGCGAGATGGAAATAGCCGTGGCGCCGGAAATGATCCATGCCGACGCCGCCCATCTGCGGCGCGTCCCATTTCACGTAATGCTCGGCGAGTTCCATGTCGCTCATCTTGAATTGGGCGTCGTCATAGCCCATGCCCGCGGCCAGCAGCCGGAAGATCTCGGCATTCGACTTCGCCTCGCCGCAAGGCTCGATCGCCTTCTCGTTGAGCGTCAAATAGAAATGGCCCCAGGAGAACATCATGTCGTCGTGCTCGCCGGCCATGGTCGCCGGCAGCACGATGTCGGCATAGGCCGCGGTGTCGGTGACGAAATGTTCGGCCGTGACGAAGAACAAATCTTCACGGCTTAAACCCTTCACGATCTTGTTGGTCTCCGGCGCCTGGCTGACCGGATTGGTGTTGTAGACGAAGAGACCCATGATCGGCGGGTCGAGTTTCATCTCCCCGGTCAGCGCCTGGCCCAGCTGCAGATTGTTGACCACGCGCGAGCCTGGCCGGATGAAGTCGGGCCGCGATATGCGTCCCCAATCCACGGGAAACTCCCACAGTGGCATCTGTAGCAACCCGCCGCCGACATGCCGCCACGACCCCACCAACGCCGGGATGGCGCAGACAGCGCGGATCGTCTGGCCGCCGCCGGCGTGGCGCTCGAGCGCCACACCCATGCGGATAACGGAAGGCTGGGCTTTGGCGAAGTCATGGGCGAAGCGCGCCACGTCCGCGGCGGGCACGCCCGTGACCTTTTCGACATAGTCGGGCGTGA
>JBAUEK010000268.1:0-1776 GCA_049678565.1 Methyloceanibacter sp.
CATCTCTGGGACGAGGCCCGCCGGCGCTATGGCGAGATCGGCGTGCCGGTGCTCGTCGTCTATGGCGAGGAGGATTGGTCGCGCCCGGAGGAGCGCCAGCGCACGGTCGCGGCGATCCCTGGGGCGAGGATGGAAACGGTTCAGCGCGGCGGCCACTTCCTGTCCTTGGATCAACCGAAGCGGCTGGCCGAGCTGATCACCGCCTTCGCCCGGACCTGATGCGCTTCTTGTAGGCTCAGCCCTTGGCGCCAAGGAAGCGCACCAGGTCGGAGAGATTGGCGCCGGTCGCGTCGGCCACGACGCCCAGTTCTTCCGGTGGGGTGCCGAGCCGGTTCACCCAAAAGGTCTCGTAGCCGAACCATTTCGCCCCGGCTGCGTCCCAGCCGGCGAAAGGCACGAAGAGGATTTCCTCGCGCTCCAAGCCAAACCCCTCCATCGCCATGCGATAGGCGCTGGCATCGGGTTTGAACCTTCTGACCGCATCGGTGCTCAGAACCTGCTCGAAATAGCCGTCGAGCTCGGCGTTCTTGATCGCCGATTGCAGCATGTTCGAGGTGAAATTGGAGACGAAGCCGAGCCGCAGTCCCGCCTCTCTCAAGGCGCCGAGGGCCTCGCGTGCCTCCGGCCAGGCCTTGAGGTCGAGATAGGCGCCCATGATCGTCTCGATCTGCTGCGGCGTGAGCTCGATTTTGAGCGCGCGGGCCGCATAGAGCAGGGCGTCTTGCGTGACCTTCCAGAAATTCTCGTATTGGTTCGAGATTGTGCGGAGCCACGTATATTCGAACTGCCTTGTGCGCCAGAGATTGCCGAGTTCCTTGCCTCGCTGCGGCGCGATCGTCTCGACCAAAGCGAAGATTGGTCGCGGGTCGAAAACCGGAAAGGCGTCGAAGGCGACGGCCTTGATCTCGCCAGGCGCGGCGGCCCGAGCCGGCTCTGATCCAATCAGCGTTCCGGCAAGAGCGCTTCCGGCCAAGCCAAGCGTTTGGCGTCGTGTAAACCGCATCGTTCCCTCTCTTTGTGATCTGGATGGAGCTCTAGGCCGAGCAGCTTCCGCCGCCGAGCACGCAGAACTTGGCGCAGTGCGGGTGGCAGAGCTTGACCGCGCCGTTCGTGAACATGCCGCTGTGGGCGCGCGCGGCTTCCGTCAACGTCTCCCCCATTTCGAAGGCGGGATCGTAAGGAAGCAGCGTGCATGGAAGCACCACGGGGCGCGCCGAGCCTTTCCGCTTCACCACCATGCGGCTGGTGGCGCACATGACGTCGCTTGGGCTTTTGCCGAGGATGCCCCAGCACGCGGTGGTGATCTCCGGGACGTCGACCGAGACATCCATCTCCGGGAACAGCACGAGCTGAAACGGATCATGCGCATCGATCGGCCAGGCATGCGCCGCGATCAGCGCCGCATAGCCCTCCCGCGCATCGGCCTCGCTCTCGCCCCAGCAGGTGCGGCCGGCGAGCGCGACGGCGAAGCCGTTTCGAGCGAGCCAGTCGATCCCCTCGACCGTCCGGGTGAAAGTGCCGGGCCCTCGCTCCTTCTCGTGCAGGGCCGCGCTGTGATGATCGAGGCTCACCCGCAGCAGCAGTCGGCTGCCATGGGCCTCGCGCAGCTCGAGCAATCCGGATTGGATGCGTGCGCGCTGCATTGGCTGCATGGCATTGGTCAGCACGAGGGCCGAGCGGCCGCGGGCAAGCGCATCCCCGAGCATGGGCAGAATGTCGGGATTCATGAAAGGCTCGCCGCCGGTGAAGCCGATCTCCCGCGTTGGCAGTCCTGCC
>JBAUEK010000269.1:0-1586 GCA_049678565.1 Methyloceanibacter sp.
AAGCGTCCGCAACGCCTCGAGCCGAACCGACGCGCGCGCCTCGCCTTCCGCGGTCCAATCCGGATCGCTGAATTTCTCTGGGCGCATCTCCAGCGCGGCATCGGTCATGACGGCCCCTCGCAAGCTCTGACCGGCTCTTCGTCTCATGACCGGCGGGCGCACCGCAAGCCATGCCCGATCACCACTGCGTGAGGTCGAACTTGCGTTCCAGACCCGCTTCGCGCCATGCTATGGCTTGGCAACGCGGGTGTAGCTCAGTGGTAGAGCAGTAGCTTCCCAAGCTACGGGTCGTGGGTTCAATCCCCATCGCCCGCTCCAATTTTCTTTCAGGCTCAGCCCGGCGGGAGCTTCATGCTGCGCGCGAGCCCGTGCTCGGTCTTCTCCCAGGTGAAGCGCGCGGTGGCGAATTGCCAGACGGCCCGGTAGGCGGCGGCCGAGACCAGCAGCCAATAGATCGGCATCAGCGGCACTTGGATGATGAGGCGGCGTGCGCCGCGCATCCTGAGCGCGAACAGTGCCAGCGTCATGGCGGCGAGATAGCCGGCGGCAAGACTGAGCGAAGCGGTAAGCCAGAACGGCGTGCCGAGCAGGGTCGAGGGGCTTGCCAGAAAGGCGCCGTTGGCGAGATCGATCGCGGCGAGCACATAGAACCATGGATGCACGAGCGCGGACATCACCGTGCCTCCGACCACGACGTGGAAGGCGACAAAGCCCGGAGGACCGAGCTCGCGCCACAGCGCGCGCGGCGAGCGCATATGCACGAGCCAGGTCTGCATATAGCCCTTCATCCACCTGGTGCGCTGGCGCAGCCAGGACATGAGCCGTGTGGGCGCCTCCTCGAAGGTGGTCGAGGCCAAAACCTGGCAGCGATAGCCCTTGCGCACGAGGCGCGTGCCGAGATCGGCGTCCTCGGTGACGTTGAAGGGGTCCCAGGCCATCAGCCATTTCAGCGCCGATATGCGAAAATGATTGGAGGTCCCGCCGAGCGGGATCGGAAGCTGGAGGCGGTCGAGCGCGGGTAAGATCCCGTCGAACAAGGCGCCATATTCGATCGTGAACTGACGCGTCAGCCAATTGTCGAAGGCGTTATAGAGATTGAGCCGCGCCTGCAGGCAGGCGAGGTCCGGCGGTCCGGCCCGGAAGGCCGCGATCGCCTTGCGGAGCTGATCGGGCTCCGGCCTGTCCTCCGCGTCGAAGATCACGAGATAGTCGCCGCGCGCGAGCGGCAAGGCGTAATTGAGCGCCTTGGGCTTGGTGCGCGGGTGAAGCTCGGGCACCACCACGATCTCGACCGTGCCGGGAAGATCGAGGGCCCGCGCCAGGGCGATGGTTTCGCCGTCGACCTCCTCCAGGATCAGCTTGATGTCCAGCTTGGCCGCCGGATAGTCGCGGATAGTCGAGGCGGGCGAGAGCCCGCATCAGCGGCGCGAGCACATTGGCCTCGCGAAAGAGCGGCACGAGGATGGTGTAGATGGGAAGCTCCGCATCGGGAATGCGCTTCATCGCCCGATCAGCGGTTCGACCCGGCGCAGCGAGAAGGTCGTAGGTCGCGAAGATGCGAAGCGCGATCAGCGGCAAGGAAAGGA
>JBAUEK010000270.1:0-3494 GCA_049678565.1 Methyloceanibacter sp.
GACGCGATCGCCTCTGCGCAAGGGGAGCAAACGGGTATTGCTTGGCGAGACACGGGAAGAGGAGGCGGCCCGGCTTGAACGTGAGATCGCCGCCCATCCTGTGACCAAATGCGAGCCTGGCGAACACAGACCTTCCTCATCTCGGCCGGGGTGGAGCAGCAAGCCGTTCATTCCGCAGGCCGATCTGACGGTGGCCGAGGGGATCGCCAAGAAGATCATGCGCAAGCCCTAGCTTCCTCTGTTGGCAAGTCTGCCTCCGGTCCTGGGTCAGCCCGGGCGTGTCCCGGCGATCCACGCTGAGGGGGAAGGGAAGACCGCAGACTTATCCCCGCGCCTCGAACCGCGCTTACACTCTGCCCACCTCGTCCGTTTGAGGGGCGCATCATGAGGCGTCGTGAGGCGGGACGAGGTGCGGCGCCCGCGGGCCGGTTTGGCAAAGCCGGCACTCGGGCGGCGCCGGGGCTCCGCCCGGGCCCATTACGAGGCCCTGCCAGGAGCTGGCTGACGACCGTCTGGCCTACGACCCTAGGGTCTAAACGCGACCCGTCCGTCGACAATCGTCCGGTCTAGGGAAGCGGGGCACTGACGGCGAAAGCGCGGCCCGGCGTTGGCTAAATCGCCGCAAATGAGCATGCGCTAATGCTTCGCTGCTGATGCGCATGTGGCGCGCCGAGAGGCGCCCGCCGCGGTCCCGCCAAGGATCGCGGATGCCATAGGTTTGCGCTTTTCGGCGCGCCACCCCCCCTTCTTCGGGGGACGCGTTAACCAAGCACCGGATGCTGAGATGCGTCGCGGCAAGGAGAAGGCGTGCCCGAAGACGTGGCAAGCAATAGGAGCGACGCCAAACGCTCGTTGACTGCCCAGGAATGAACACAGGCCTTGCATAGGTTTGCCGCCTCGTCCGCAGCCGCAAGAACAGGGGACCGATGCCGCCCGTCGCCGAGCTCAGTAGAATTATTGCCTTCCTCCGGTCGGAGATTCCGGTGGAAGACATCTCCGTGCGTCCAGTGGTCGAGCATCCACACAACACCAGCAGGACCATCCCGGAGCGGCTGCCAGCCGCAACGATCAAGGAATTGTCGGTGCTGGAACCTGCGAGAGCGCTGGCAGCCACCGCGGGCGAGTGGGCTTCGATCGCCGCGGCCATCGCGCTCTGTTCCTATTTCTGGCATCCGGCGCTGTATGTGCTCGCGGTCATGTTCATCGGCGCGCGCCAGCACGCGCTGATCATCATGGGGCACGACGCCTCGCATTATCGCTATCTGTCAAAGCGCTGGCAGAATGAGCTCTTCAGTAATCTGTTCTTGATGTGGCCGGTGTTTGCCTCGGTCGAGGGCTTCCGCAAGTTTCACGGGCCGCATCACCAATACACGGGCCTCCCGAATGATGGCAATCGCCACATCTGGTACACCCATGACGCCGCGGGAGAGCTGGAACCCGGTTGGGTGTTTCCCAAGACGCGGGCGGGCCTGGCGCTGGTGCTGTTGCGCCGCGCTTGCTTCTTTACCGGGATATTCTGGATTTTCCGGGGCTTGGTCGGCACGTCTCTGATTCCGTCGCCGCCCTGGATGGTCGCCGCCAAGCTCGCCTTCTACGGTTCCGTCATCGGCGCGCTGACCGTCTTTGGCGGTTGGTATGCGTTCTTGCTCTATTGGATCGTCCCCTATTGCACCTGGCACATCGCCGCTCAGTATGCGCGCTTGATTTGCGAGCACAGCGCGGTCGAAAGCGACGAGGAAGAATATTCGATTACCCGCACCACGATCCCAACCTGGCTTGAGTCGATCTTCATTTTGCCGTGCAATGTCGGCTACCACATCGAGCATCACTGGTACCCGAGCGTCCCCTTCTATCGCTTGCCCGACCTGCACCAAGCGTTGATGGCGCGCGAGGGCTTCCGCCAGCACGCCGTGGTCAAGCACTCCCTCCTCGCCTCTCTCGGTGAGTGCGTCCAACCGCAACTGACCGAGAAAATGGCGAGCGTTCCGTCAAGTCAGGCTCAAGAGACGTAAAGTCTCAGCGCGCCCACTGCACCGCGAAGAAGATCAGCGCCGCCAGGCCCGCGGCCGATGGGACGGTGATCGCCCACGCCGCGACAATGCCGATGAAATGGGACCGGCGTACCAGCTTGCGGCTTTGCAGCTCCTCTTGGTCCACGCGCGAGGCGCGCTGGTTTGGCTCGTGCAGCTGGTGCGTTCGGATGTAGTGCCGGCGGCGGCGGCTGTGGGTGGTGTAATACTCGCGGAAGAAGCCAACGCCGAACACGGCGCCAACCGCGATATGGGTCGTGCTCACGGGCAACCCCAGCTGGGAGGCCACCAATACCGTTAGCGCCGCCGACAGGGCGACGCAGAATGCCCGCATGGGGTTCATCTTGGTGATTTCTCCACCGACGATGCGCACGATGCGGGGCCCGAACAGAAAGAGACCGAGACTGATCCCCGCCGCGCCGATCAGCATGACCCAAAGCGGCACGCCAACCTCGTTTGCCAGTGAGCCAGACTCGGCACTGTGGAGGATGGCGGCCAGGGGGCCGACCGCGTTGGCAACGTCGTTGGAGCCATGGGCGAAGGACAACAGCGCGGCGCCGCAGATGAGAGGCAGGTGGAATAGCTTCCGCAGCGACTGATTGCGGTTCTCCATGCCCTCCGACTGTCTTCGCACCCAGGGTTTCGCGGCGGCGTAGCTCAAGGCGAAGACGAGGAGGCCGATGCCGCCGACGACCGGGAGGCCGGGTCGCCAAACATGGTTCAGGCCCTTGACGACGAGATAGGCCGAGAAAATCCCTGCCAGCAATGCGATGAGCAGAGGCACCCATCGCCGCGCCGCAGCTAATTTGTCGTCCTGGTAGATGAGATTGACTTTGATGAAGGCGAGGAACAGCGCCGCGACGATGCCGCCGATTAGGGGGGACGTCAGCCAGCTGAGGACGATCGACGACACGACAAACCAGTCGACCGGGCCGACACCGACTGCAGCGATGCCCGCGCCCAGGACGCCGCCGACAATCGCGTGGGTCGTCGACACGGGCGCGCCGAGAAATGTCGCCAGATGCACCCAAAGCGCCGAGGCGAGCAGCGCCGACATCATGATCCAGACGAAAACCTCACTGCTGGGCACCAGCGCCGGATCGATGATGTCCCGGGAGATTGTCTTGACGACGTTGCCACCCGCGAGCAGGGCGCCAGCGCATTCGAAGATAGCGGCGATGATCAACGCGCCCGACATGGTCAGAGCGCGCGCCCCAACTGCGGGACCGACGTTGTTGGCCACGTCGTTGGCGCCGATGGTCAGCGCCATGTAGCCGCCGATCACAGCGGCAATGACCATCAGCAAGGCGTTCGGCTCGGCCCCGATCTGGAAGCTTGCCAAGACGCCGGCGGTGGCGAGGAACAGCAGCGCGATCCCGAGGGCGAGGCGATTGCGCGAGACGGAACGCGTCGCCTCTTCCAGCCGCTCGATCTTGCGGAGGTCCTTGTCGAGCGACGTCTTCC
>JBAUEK010000271.1:0-11246 GCA_049678565.1 Methyloceanibacter sp.
CGGAATCGCTGTGGACCCACCCGCCCTTTGCCGGCGAGATCGAGGATGGCGTGCTCTTTGGCCGAGGGGCCTCGGACATGAAGGGGGGCGTCGCCGCTTTCGCCGCCGCCGCCCTCGATTATGCCCGGAGCAAGGGCTCGGACTTTCCCGGCTCGATCAGCCTCCTCATCACCGGCGACGAGGAAGGCCCGTCGATCAACGGCACGCCCAAGGTGCTCGGCTGGATGGCCGACCAAGGCGAGCGGCCGGACCATGCGCTGGTTGGCGAACCGACCAATTCGACGCAACTCGGAGAAACCATCAAGATCGGACGACGCGGCAGTCTGAACGGGTCAATCAAGGTGAGCGGCGTACAGGGCCACGTCGCCTATCCGCATCTCGCCAATAATCCGGTCAAGGGGCTGATCGCGGTTCTCGCCCGCTTCTACGACGCCCCACTCGATTTCGGCAGCGCCTATTTTTCGCCCTCCAATTTCGAGGTGACGAGCATCGAT
Source organism: Methyloceanibacter sp. (assembly GCA_049678565.1). Lineage (GTDB taxonomy): Bacteria > Pseudomonadota > Alphaproteobacteria > Rhizobiales > Methyloligellaceae > Methyloceanibacter. The sequence goes on from JBAUEK010000271.1 coordinate 495, forward strand.
GTCGGCAATCCCGCCACCAACGTCATTCCAGCCATGGCCGAAGCGCGGTTCAATATCCGCTACAACGACCGGCATTCGCCCGAATCGCTCCAGGCTAAATTGCGCGACGATGCGACCAAGGCGCTCGCCAGTAGCGGGCTTGAGCTTACGCTCGAGTTCGAGCCGCCAAGCCACACCTTTCTCACCGAGCCGGGATCGCTCGACTTGGTGCTGAGCCACGCCGTGCGCGACATCACGGGGCTCACGCCGTCGCTGTCCACCGACGGGGGCACCTCCGACGCGCGCTTTATCAAGGAGCTCTGTCCCGTGGTCGAATTCGGGCTCCTGACCACAACCATCCATCAGGCCGACGAGCAGGTGGCGCTCGCCGATCTTCAGCAGCTCACGGCGATCTACCGGCGCTTCCTCGATCTCTATTTCGAGGAGTTCGAGATTTATGTCCCCAAATGATCCACGCCCGATCGGCGTGTTCGACTCCGGCATGGGCGGACTCACCGTGCTGCGCGCGCTCGCGGCCCGCCTCCCCCAAGAGCGCTTCATCTATCTCGGCGACACCGCGCGCCTGCCTTACGGCACCAAGAGCGCCGAGACGGTCACGGCCTACGCGCTGCAAGCGACACGGCTTCTGACCGGCGAAGGCGTGAAGATGGTGGTGGTGGCCTGCAATACCGCCTCCGCCGTGGCGCTCGCGCCGCTAGCCGAGGCGCTGGCGCCGGTGCCGGTCATCGGCGTGATCGAGCCAGGCGCGCGCGCCGGCGTCGCCGCCACCCGCAACAACCGCATCGCCGTGATTGCGACCGAAGGCACCATCAAGGGCGGCGCCTATCTTCGCGCCATCCAGGCCGTTCGCGGCGAGGTGAATGTGGTGCAGCAGCCCTGCCAGGTGTTCGTGGCGCTAGCGGAGGAGGGCTGGACCGATTCCCCCGTCACCATCGCCGCGGCGGAACGATATCTGCTGCCGCTCTTCGATGAGGCTGAGGCGCCGGACACCATCGTGCTCGGCTGCACCCATTTTCCGGTGCTGGCTGCCGCCATCAGGCAGGTGATCGGCGACGATGTCGCCATGGTGGATTCGGCCGAGACCACGGCGAAGGCCGTGGCCGAAGCCCTTGCCGTCGCGGCCATGAGTAATGACGGGCGCGAAAGCGGCGCAAGCCAAATGCGCTTCTTCGCCACCGACTCGCCGGAGCGCTTCGCCCGGGTCGGGGCGATCTTTCTCGGGCGCCCAATCGCGGTCGCCGACGTCGAGCTGATCGATCTCCGCTCGGTGCCTTGACCTAGATCGTCGGCGGCGGCTGGTCGTCGGGGAGCGCCGCGGATGCCTCCGTCGCGCTCGGCTGCTCGAGCGTCTTCGACGGCGGCGCATCGGCCGCGGCGCCCACATCCTTGAGCAGCGTGCCGAGCCAACCCGGCCCGAGCAACAGCAGCACCACGAGTCCGTAGACAATCGCGCCGCCGATAACGAGGATCGCAAGGGCTGTTTCCTCGCGGAAATGGCTAAGCCCCGCCAAAGCGTGGCCGAGCGCGCCCTGGCCCAAGAACAGGACACCGCCCAGCAGAACGCCGGAGAGCAGGAGCTTCACCACCGGGCGGAGACCCGCTCCAGAAACGGCGAAGCCTTGCTGGCGGGCAAAGATTGTCAGCAGGCTCAGATTGATCCAGGCGCCGACGCTCGTGGCCAGGGCCAAGCCGACCTGGGCGAGTGGACCCATCAGTACCACTTTGAGCGCGATGTTTACCGCCGCGGCGAGAAGCGCCGCCTTGACCGGGGTCGCCGTGTCGCCGCGCGCGTAGAACGGCGCGGTGAAGCTTCGCAGCATGACGAAGGGGAGCAGGCCGACGGCATAGGCGGCAAGCGTTGCGCCCGCAGCCTCGGCATCGGCGATGGTGAAGGCGCCACGGGCGAACAGCGCGCGCATGATCAGGTCGGGGATGGCGATGGCGCCGGCAACGCAAGGCACCGTGAGCAGCAGCGCAAGCTGGATCCCGCGCGCTTGCGCCCTGGCCGCGCCATGCAGGTCGCCGGCGGCGATCCGGCGCGACATTTCAGGCAAGAGCACGGTGCCAACGGCGATGCCGACCACGCCAATGGGAAGCTGGTTGATGCGGTCGGCGTAATAGAGGGCCGAGAGCGAGCCGGCGGGGAGAAAGGAGGCGATCAGCGTATCGGCAAAGAGGGCAAGCTGAACGCCGCCGGCGCCGATGATGGCGGGGCCGAGCGCCTTCAGGAATTTGCGCGTCGGTGCATCGAGGCGCGGCATGCGGAACCTGATGCCAACCCCGCGCAATTCGGCGTCCACGCCGACGAACACGACCTGCGCCACGCCGGCGAATAGAACGCCCCAGGCGGCGGCATAGCCGGCGCTGTCAAAATACGGCGCAAGCAGGAGCGTGGCGATGAGCGAGAGGTTGAGCAGTACGGGTGCACCGGCGGCGGCGGCGAAGCGCTGATTGGCGTTGAGCACGCCGGCCAGCAGCGTCTCCAGCGACACCAGCGCGAGATAGGGAAAGGTGATGCGGGTGAACGCCACGGCAAGATCGAAGCGGGCCGGGTCGTCGACGAAACCCGGGGCGAGGAGGGCGACGACCCAGGGCGTGAATAGCAGCGCCACCGCGAGCAAAGCCAAATTGATGACGATCAGCGCCGCGGCAATGCGGTCGGCGAAGAGCTTCGCCGCGTCGATGCCAGCCTGCTCCAAGGTGCGCGCATAGGCCGGAACGAAAGCCGCGGCGAAGGCGCCCTCGGCGAAGATGGCGCGGAAATGGTTGGGCAGGCGGAAGGCGACAAAGAAGGCGTCGGCGACGGGCCCCGCACCCAGCACCGCGGCCATGATCACATCGCGCAGGAACCCGGACACGCGCGAGACCAGCGTCCAGCCGCCGACGGTGGCGATGCGTCTAATCATGCGCGTTTGCGGGCTGGCATGCCCCCCTCCTGGCGGCAGAGAGGTAAAGGATATTCAGCCCCTTGGCCAATGCTTCCCCGCTCGCGCCCCCGGGAACCCCATTAATAGTCGACCTTGAGCAGATAAAGGCCGTGGGGCGGGGCCACCGGACCGCAGCGGCCCCGGTCGCGGGCGACGAGGGCGGCTTCCAGGTCGGAAGCGCTCCATTTGCCTTCGCCCACGAGCTTAAGGGAGCCAACCATGGAGCGCACTTGATTGTGCAGGAAGGAGCGCGATCTAGCCTCGATCCTGATCACCTCGCCATGGCGCGAGACGTTAAGCCGGTCGAGGGTCTTCTCCGGTGAGGCCGCCTGACATTCGGTGGAGCGAAAGGTGGTGAAGTCGTGGTGCCCGACCAGAACTTGCGCCGCCCGGTCCATGGCCTCGACATCGAGGGGGCGGAACACGCCCCAGGCGCGCTCCCGCTCGAGCGCCAGCGGACTGCGGCGGTCGATGATGCGGTAAAGATAGTGGCGCGCCTTGGCCGAGAAGCGCGCGTCGAAACCGTGCGAGACGCCCTCGCAGTCGAGCACGGCGATGGGATCCGGCCGCAGCAAGGCATTGAGCGCGTTCTGCACCGTTCCGGGCGGCCAGTTCTTGCCAAGGTCGAGATGGGCGACCTGACCCTCCGCATGCACGCCGGTATCGGTGCGGCCGGCGCCACGCGGGATGACGTCCTCGCCGGAAAAGGCCTTGATGGCTTCGGCGAGGCGCCCCTGAACCGAGGGGAAACCGTCCTGCAACTGCCAGCCGACATAGGGGCCGCCGTCATATTCGATGGTGAGCTTATAGCGGGGCATGGCTTTGCTTACTTGGCTCGAACCAAAAGAGACACTGTCATGCCCGGCCTTGTGCCGGGCATCCACGATTTGCCTAAGGCACCGTGGAAGACGTGGATGCCCGGGACAAGCCCGGCCATGACGGATAAAGGTTTCAAAGAACAGCGGTCCCCTTGGCAAGAGGGACGCCGCGCAGGAACTCATCGGCGCTCATCGGTCGCTTGCCGGCACGCTGGATCTCGGTCAGGCGCAGCGCGCCCTCGCCGCAAGCGACGGTCAGCCGATCGTCGAGCAGCGTGCCTGGGTCGCCTTGATTGTCGGCCGTGATGGCGCGCAGCACCTTGATCCGCTCGCGCTTGCCGTTGAGCTCGGCCTCGAACCAGGCGCCCGGATGGGGTGAGAGGCCTAAGATCTGATTGTGCAGTTCGGCCGCGGGCCGAGCCCAGTCGATGGGCGTGTCGGCCGCCTCGATCTTGCTGGCATAGGTCGCGCCGTCGCCCTGCTCCCGGCAGTCGAGCTGTCCTTGCTCAAGCTCGCTCAAGGCCCTGACCATGAGATTGGCGCCGCGTGCCGCCAGCCGATCGTGCAGCGCGCCTGCGGTCTCATCGGCGCCGATGGCGACGCGCTCCATCAGGCAAATCGGTCCGGTGTCCAACCCCTCCGCCATGCGCATGATGGCGTTTCCCGTCTCGGCATCTCCGGCCATGATCGCGCGCTGGATCGGCGCCGCACCCCGCCAGCGCGGGAGCAGCGAGGCATGGAGGTTGAAGCAGCCGAGCCGAGCCGCATCGAGAACCGGCTTCGGCAGGATGAGGCCATAGGCCACGACCACGGCGACATCGACCTCTAGGTCACGAAACCTCTCCTGCTCGTCCTTCCCCTTCAACCGTTCTGGCGTGAGCACCGGAATGTGCTTGGCTTCGGCCAAGAGCTGCACCGGCGATTTCCGGGGTGCGAGCCCACGCCCCGCCGCGCGCGGCGGCTGGGTGTAGACGGCCGCGACCTCATGTCCGGCGCCCAGCACCGCACCAAGCGTCGGCACGGCGAAGTCCGGCGTACCCATGAACACAATGCGCATCATGGGCGCGTCTTTAGGCCCGTTGTGCGGTGAAGGGAAGCAGCCCCGAGGCGAGAGCTAAAGCGCCTGCTCGCTGCGCTTTTGCTTGGTGAATTTCTTCACGATCATGTCGCGCTTGAGCCGCGATAGATAGTCGATGAACAGCACCCCGTTCAGATGGTCGATCTCATGCTGCACGACCGTCGACCAGATGCCCTCAAGGCTCGTTTCCTGTGGCTTGCCGCCGATATCGATGTAACGCACGCGCGTGACCGCCGGCCGTTCGATCTCGGCCGTGATTTCGGGAATCGACAGGCAGCCCTCCTCATGCAGGCGCAAGTCGGTGGACCGCTCGAGGATCACGGGATTGACCATGATCAAAGGCTGTTCCGGCTCCTCGTCGCGGGAAGGATCCATGACGATGAGACGCCGGGAAACGCCAATTTGCGGCGCCGCCAGCCCGACCCCCGGCGCTTCATACATGGTGGCGAGCATGTCTTGGGCGAGCTTCGACAGCGCCTGGTCGACCCGCTCGACGGCAAGAGCCTCTTTGCGCAGGACGGGATCGGGAATGGTGATGATCGGAAGGAGTGCCATTGGCTGCTGACATATGGTTGCGGGCGCGGAGCGTCAACATGTTCCTGTTTTGGTCTGGCTTAGGGCCGAATCGGGCTATAGCTTCACCCCATGGCCTTCGACGCATTGCGGATGGGGAGCTATTCGCTCGACCCCATCCTGATTCTATTCGGCTTGCTCGGGCTCGCGGTGCTGGCTCTGATCGTGCTGGTGACGATCGTCGCCATGCATATGAGCCGGCGGCGGCGCGACGCACGCGAGCACGACGCCCATCTGGCCGAGCTGAAGGGGCGCTTGCAGACGCTGGCGGAGATGAGCGTGACCCGCCATGGCGATCTCGCCCGCGCCGTCAACGAACGCCTCGACCGCATGACCCATCGGGTCGGCTCCGACCTGAACGAGACCGCGCGTAAGACCACGGATTCGATCTCCAAGCTGTATGAGCGGCTCGTCGTCATCGATTCAGCCCAGAAGAACCTGACCGAGCTGTCCACCAATATGGTCGGCTTGCAGGAAATCCTCGCCAACAAGCAGGCGCGCGGCGCCTTCGGCCAAATGCGCATGGAAGCCATCATCCAGGATGGTCTGCCCAAGGGCGCCTATAGCTTTCAGGCGACGCTCTCCAACGGCAAGCGCCCCGACTGCGTCTTGCACCTGCCCAACACGCGCGCGGGCGTGGTCATCGACGCCAAATTTCCGTTGGAAGGTTTCGAGGCCTTCCGCGTGGCACGGCTGCCGGAGGAGAAGAAGGACGCGGCACGGCGGGTGCGGACCGACGTTGGCCGCCACGTCGATGCCATGGCCGAGCGCTACTTCCTGCCGGGAGAGACGCAGGATACCGCCATCCTGTTTGTGCCGTCGGAAGCGATCTATGCGGATTTGGCCGAGCATTTCTCCGATCTCGTGCAGAAGGCGCATCGGACACGCATTTTCATCTGCGCGCCGAACATGCTGATGCTCGCGGTGCAGACCATGCAGGCGATCCTGAAGGATGTGCAGATGCGGGAGCAGGCCCACCTCATTCAGCGCGAGGTGACGAAACTGATGGACGATATGGGCCGCTTGCGCGAGCGCGTGCTCGACCTCCAGCGGCATTTCGGCCAAGCCAACCAGGACATCGAGAAAATCCTCACCTCATCGGCGCGCATCGCCTCGCGTGGCGACAAGATCGAGAATTTGGATTTTGCGGGCGAGGCGGAGGCCGCGGTCAAAGGCAACGGCGTGACGCCGCTCGCCCCGCCTGCGCCACGGCCGTCAGCGGCAACAGGGCCGGCGGAGGCGCGCCGCGCCACGGTCACGCGTCAGCCGGATCTGCTCGCCGGTGAGTAATTTGCTCGAAGAAGATCTGCTGCATCAGATCGTGGTCGGGGCGGCGCCGAGCCTGACCAATCTCATCATCCATGCCGTGCTGCTCGCCGTGGTGGTCAGGGTCGTCCGCGACCTCTCGACGCGGGGCCAGGCGGCGCCTGCCATCCTCACCGACACGCTGATCATCGTCGCCACCGGCGTGCTGCTCGTTACCGGGCATTTCCTCGAAGTTCTGATCTGGGCGGGGACCTATGCCGTGGTCGGCGCCGCGCCGCCCGGCACCGAGCTCGTCTATTTCGCCTTCAGCAATTACACCACGCTCGGCTATGGCGAGGTGCTGCCGGTTGCAGGCTGGCGCCTGCTCGCGCCGATGACGGCGCTGAACGGCATCCTTTTGATTGGCTGGTCCACGGCGCTGATCTACGCCATTCTGCGGCGAGCGGTGCCGGCCTCACCACAGCCCTGAGGCTGCCCAGGAGTTTCAGGCCTAACGGATGGCCGCGCGCAGCCGGACCGAGACCAAGCCCCGGCGCGGTCCGAACAGAAATGCCAGCAGGAACGCGGTTGCTTGAACGAGCACGATGCAGGCTCCTGTCGCCCCATCGATGTGGAAGCTCAGAAGTGTACCGATCGCGCTCGATACCGTGGCCACGGCGAGCGCGATCAGCAGCATCCGGTCGAAGCTGTCCGTCAGCAAATAAGCAGTGGCGCCCGGCGCGATCAGCATGGCGATGACGAGAATGATGCCGACCGCCTTCAGCGAACTCACAATGGTGAGCGAGAGCAAAACAAGCAGACCGTAATGCAGCACTCTGACCGGCAGGCCGATGGCGCGGGCGTGGTTCGGATCGAAGCAGTAGAGGAGGAGATCGCGGCGCTTCAGCAGCACGATTAAGAGCGTGCCTCCCGCAATCAAGGCGGTTTCGGCGAGATCGCGCAGCGTCACGCCAAGAACATTGCCGAATAGGATGTGGTTGAGATGCTGGTCGGATTCGACCTTGGTGAAAAGTACGAGTCCCAGACCGAACATCCCGGAGAATACGATCCCCATGGCCGTATCCTCTTTTACCCGGCTGTTCTCCTTGAGGTACCCGGTCAGGAGCGCACAAGAGAGGCCCGCCGCGAAAGCGCCAACCAAGAGCGGCAGTCCCACTACGTAAGCGACCACGATCCCGGGGAGGACCGCATGGGAGATGGCGTCACCCATCAGCGACCAGCCCTTGAGCACGAGATAGCAGGACAAGACGGCGCAGACCGCGGCCACCAGGAGTGACATAACCAGCGCCCGCTGCATGAAGGGGTAGGCGAGCGGCCCGGTGATCCAGTCCATTATCGGCATCATGCCGCGGCCTCCACGATGGCGCGACCTCTGCGCCGCGCAGCGCGCACGCCATGCTTGGGCGCGAAATAGAAGGCTGCGAGGAACAGCAGAGTCTGGAGGGTGACGATGATCCCGCCGGTCGCGCCGTCGAGGAAATAGCTGACATAGGCGCCGACGAAGCTCGTGATCACGCCGAGCGCGACGCTGATCACGATAAGCCAGCCAAAGCGGTCGGTGAGGAGATAGGCCGTGGCACCCGGCGTCACCACCATGGCGATGACGAGGCAGGCGCCGACGGTCTGTAGCGCTGCCACTGTACAGGCGCTGAGCAAGGTGAAGAACACGCCCTTGAGGAAGGTCGTGTTGATGCCGATGCTGCGGGCGTGGCTCTCGTCGAAAAACGTCACCATCAGGTCCTTCCAGATGAAGGCCATGACGAGGAGCGAGACGCCGGCGATAATGACGACCTGCGTGACGTCCTCGTCGGCAATGGCGAGGATGTTCCCAAGCACGATGGTCTGGATGCTGACAGAAGTCGGCCAGATCGAGGCCATCAACAGGCCGAGCGCAAACAAGGTGGTGAAAACGAGCCCTATCACCGCATCTTCGCGCAAGCGGGTGTGCTGCTTGACGAAGATCATGCCAGAGGCGGCGAGGATGCCGGCGAAGAAGGCGCCAATGGCGAAGGGTGCGCCGATAATGTAAGCGGCGGCCACACCGGGCACGATGGAATGGCCGAGCGCATCGCCCATCAGAGACCAGCCCTTGAGCATGAGATAGGCCGAGAGAAAGGCGCAGACGCCGCCGACCAGGGCGCTCACCCACATGGCCTTCACCATATAGTTGTAGGCAAAGGGAACCAGCAGTTCGCTAAGCAGCACGCTCATGGGGCGTCGTCCGTCGGTCTTCGCGGAGTGTATTTGTCGCCATAGAAGACTAGCGGACGCTCGTCGTCGGTCAGCACGGTGACGCTCCGGGCATCGTTGTCCTCATGCAGCGCCCGCCCGCCAAGTTCAAAGTTGCGGAGGACGCCGCCGAAGGTGCGCTCGAGATTTTTCTGGGTAAAGACGAGGGCTGTGGGCCCGGCGGCGAGTACCGTCCGGTTCAGCAGCACCACCTGGTCGCAGAAATCCGGCACGCTACCGAGATTGTGGGTCGAGACGAGCATGAGATGGCCGGCCGCGCGCAATTCCCGCAGCAGGCTGACAATGGCCGCCTCAGTGTTCACGTCGACGCCGGTGAAAGGCTCGTCGAGCAGGATGATCCGTCCCTCTTGCGCCAGCGCCCGGGCGAGAAACACACGCTTCTTCTGGCCACCGCTCAACTCGCCGATTTGTCTGTGCCGATAGGCGCTCATGCCGACGCGCTCCAGCGCCTCATCGACCTTGTTGCGGTCAGCCCGCGAGGGAATGCGGAGAAAATTCATGTGGCCGTAGCGGCCCATCATCACCACGGTCTCGACCAGAACGGGGAAGTTCCAGTCGACGTCCTCGCTTTGCGGAACATAGGCGACGATGTTTCTCCGCAACGCCTCGTCGACGGGGAGGCCGCAGATTTGCACCTCGCCGGCCGAAGGCCGCACGAAGCCCATGATCGCCTTGAAGATTGTGGACTTGCCGCTGCCGTTGACCCCGACCAGCGCGCAGATAGTGCCGGGGCCCAGCTCGAAGGTGGCATCCCGCACGGCGGTGAGGCCGTTGGGATAGGTCACGCTCAGATCGTGCAGGGAAACGCGGGCGCGATGCGCCGCTGCGCCCTCGGCCGCGAGACGGCTCGGGTGTACGGGTGCGTCCATTATTTGCCAAATCCCTTCACGATGGTCTCGACCGTCACCTGCAGAAGATCAAGATAGGTCGGCACGGGTCCGTTCGCGGCGCTGAGCGAGTCGACGTAGAGCACCCCGCCATAGCGGGCGCCCGTCTCCTTGGCGACTTGCTTGGCGGCGCGGTCGGAGATCGTGCTCTCGCTGAACACCACGGGGATCTCTTTCTCACGCACAAGGTCGATCACCTTGCGCACCTGCTTCGGTGTGCCTTGCTCGTCGGCATTGATGGGCCAGAGATAGGCCTCCCGCATCTGATAGTCGCGAGTGAGATAACTGAAGGCGCCTTCGCTCGTGACCAGCCAGCGCTGGTCCTGCGGAATCGCCGCGATCCGCTTGCGCAACGGTACATCCAAGGCCTTGATCTCGGCAGCGTAGGCTGCGGCATTCCGGTTGTAGGCCTCGGCATTGGCCGGATCGTATTTGACCAGCGCTTTGCGAATATTTTCCACGTAAGCGAGCGCGTTCGAAGGTGACATCCAGGCATGAGGATTTGGCCTACCCGTGTAGGGGCCCTCCGCGATCCCCATGGGGTCGATCCCCTCCGACACCACCACGCTAGGCACATCCTTGATGTTTTGGAAGAACTTCTCGAACCAGCGCTCGAGATTGAAGCCGTTCCACAAGACGAGGTCGGCGTCCTGCGCCCTCACGATGTCGAGGGGAGTCGGTTGATAGTCGTGAATTTCGGCGCCCGGCTTGGTGATCGATTCAACAATGGCTTTATCGCCGGCGACATTCTGAGCGATGTCCTGAATGACGGTGAAGGTCGTGACCACGCGAAACGGCTTGCCAGGCTCAGCGGCGCCGGCGGCGACCGGCAGAATCGCAAGGCCTAGGATCGCCACGCGGGCCCAGCGTCCAACCCGCCCAACCCAACTTGCTGTCAAAACATCCTCCTTTGCCGCCGGAACTTCCCTCGACCAGACCATAATTGCAAGTGC
>JBAUEK010000272.1:0-7845 GCA_049678565.1 Methyloceanibacter sp.
GCGATGTTGCGGTCTATAGCGATCAGGCCGATAAGACCGCCATGTTCGGCAGCGCCGACCTCGTATTCAAGAACGGAGAGCTTGTCGTGCGCGGCGGCGATGTGGTCAAAGTCACCTGGGGCCAGGCATTTCAGGTGGCTCCCGGCTTCGATGCCGCCATTGAACGGAAGGTCGCGCGCTTCTACGACCACTATTACGGTGTCAATCCCTCAAGCTTCGGTGTGCCCGGCTCGATCGCCGGCCGCCCCGATCGGTTTCAAACGGTGCCATGTCTAAGCTGAAGATCAAAGGCGTCGAAATCGCCGAGACGTTTGCCGAGGCGTTCCCCATGGTCGGCACGCGGATCGTCATCACCGCGCCGAGCCGTGAATGGGCCCTCATCGCCGCGCGCACCATGACCGGCTTCGCCACCTCGGTGATCGCCTGCGGGGCCGAGGCGGGGATCGAGCGCGAGCTCAAGCCGGATGAAACCCTCGACGGCCGCCCCGGCGTCGCCGTGCTGCTCTTCGCCATGGAGACCGGCAAGCTGCAGAAGCAGCTTCTCAACCGCGTCGGCCAATGCGTGCTGACCAGTCCGGGCTCAGCCTGTTTCGCCGGCCTCCAAGGCGAGAAGAAGCTGAAGCTCGGCTCCGCCCTCCGCTTCTTCGGCGACGGCTGGCAGATGTCGAAGGTCATCGGCGGACGCCGCTTCTGGCGCGTGCCGGTCATGGATGGCGAGTTCGTCTGCGAGGACAAGACGGGACTGACCAAGAAGGCGGTGGGCGGCGGCAATCTGCTCGTGCTCGGCCGGTCCTATGGGTGCGTGCTCGCGGCCTGCACCCGGGCGGTCAAGGCCATGGCCGCAGTTCCCGACGTGATCACGCCGTTTCCGGGCGGCATCGTCCGCTCCGGTTCGAAGGTCGGCTCCAAATATAAGGGGCAGATCGCCTCGACCAACGATGCTTATTGCCCGACCTTGAAGGCCGCGGTGGACACCGCCCTCCCGCTCGAGGTCGAGGCGGTGATGGAGATCGTCATCGACGGCCTCACGGCTTCCGCCATTGCCGAGGCCATGCGTGTCGGCATTCACGCCATCGCTGCGGGAGGCGCCGCCGAAGGCGTGACCCATATCAGCGCCGGTAATTATGGCGGCAATCTCGGTCCGCACCATTTCCATCTCAAGGAGATCCTCGCGTGACGGCGCTGACGTTCAAGCTCGCGACCAAGCCCAACCAGCGGCTCGATCTTTCGCCGCTGACGCCCGAGCGGCTTGCCGGCCTAAGCCCAAGCGAGATCGAAGCCCTGCCGATCGGCACCAGCCGCGAGCCGGTGACCGTCGGCGACATATTCAAGCTCAAGGGGAACGACGCCGCCAAGCTTCGGCTGGTCGGCACCGATGCGCGCTGCGACCGCGTCGGGCAGGGCCTCACCCAGGGCGAGATCGTTGTCGATGGCGATGCCGGCGCCTATCTCGGCGCCGCGATGCGGGGCGGCGAGATCAGGCTCAGCGGCTCCGCCGGTCCCTTTGCCGGCGGCGCCATGAAAGGCGGCGCCATCGAGATTACGGGCGATGTCGGCGAACGCGCCGGCGGCGTGGTGGTGGGCGAGACCTTCGGCATGCGCGGGGGCCGGATGTCGATTGGGGGCAAAGCCGGTCCCATGCTCGGAGAGCGGATGCGCCGGGGCCTCGTCGTCGTCCAAGGCGGCGCTGGCGACTATGCCGGCGCGCGCATGATCGCCGGCACCCTTCTGATCAAGGGCCGCGTTGGCCGCTGGGCCGGATATGGCTTGCGGCGCGGCTCGATCATTCTGAGCAAGGAGCCGAAGGACCTGCTCCCGACTTTTGGCGATTGTGGCGTCCTCGATTTCAATTGGCTCCGCGTGCTCGAGCGGAATCTGCAAGCGACCGGCGCTCGCGTCAAATTCAGATGCCGCGCGCGCAGGCTGATGGGCGACATGGCCGTGCTTGGCAAAGGCGAGATGCTGATCCTGACGTAACGCCAAATGTTCTCGACGGTGACGCGGGCTCGTCCCATATGGGCTATGCTCGTTCCCAAGCGGATGTCGCAAGACCGGTTTCCGAGATGACCGCCACGCCATTCATTCTCCTCGACGACAGCCTGACCCGGGCCGGAAGCGGCTCTCCCGGCCGCAGTCTGCTGTTCGAGGCGCCGGAGCAGGTCGTCGTCGCTTACGAGCCGGGGGAGGTGGAAGCCGGCCTCGACGCCATCACCCAGGGCCTGGCGCGCGGCCTGCATGCCGCGGGCTTCTTCGCCTACGAGCTTGGCTATTGCCTCGAGCCGAAACTGCAAGCCTTGCTGCCTCGGGATCGCCGCCAGCCGCTGTTCTGGATCGGCCTTTTCCGCGATCCCCGCCGTCTCGACGAAGCCGGGACGCGAAGCTGGCTCGACCAAAGTGGAGCCTTGGAACGATCCACGATCTCGGACCTGAAACTCTCTTGGTCGCGTGAGCAATACACGCGAGCCTTCGAGGAGGTTCAGGACTACATCGCCGCGGGCGACGTCTACCAGATCAACCTCACGCTCAAATATCTGTTCGATTTTTCCGGTGACCCGGTTTCGCTTTACTCCGCGCTCAGGCGCAAGCAGCGGGTGGAATATGGCGCGCTGATCTGCGCGTCCGACTTCCAGGTGCTCTCGCTTTCGCCCGAGCTGTTCTTCCGGCGCGAGGGCAAGCGCGTGTCGAGCCGCCCGATGAAGGGCACCGCTCCCAGGGGGCGCACCCCACGCGAGGATGCGCGCCTCAAGACCTGGCTCACCGTGGACGAGAAGCAGCGGGCGGAAAATCTGATGATCGTGGATCTGCTTCGCAACGATCTTGGCCGCATCGCCAAGATCGGCTCGGTCGAGGTCACGGACCTATTCACGGTGGAGACCTATCGCACCGTGCATCAGATGACCTCCGGTATCATCGCGGAGTTGCGCGGCGATATGGGCCTCATGGATATGCTCCATGCGCTGTTTCCCTGCGGTTCGGTAACGGGGGCGCCGAAGGTGCGCGCCATGGAGATCATTCGCGAGCTCGAAGGCCTGCCTCGAGGCGTCTATACCGGCGCCATCGGCCATATGGCGCCAAATGGCGACGCCCAGTTCAACGTCGCCATCCGCACCCTCTATATCGACGGGCAGCGCGGAGAGATGGGGATTGGCAGCGGCGTCGTGGCCGACTCCAAGGCCGAGTCCGAATTCGAGGAATGCCTGCTCAAGGCACAGTTCCTCACCACGACCGATGCGCCTTTCGAGCTGATCGAAACCATGCGTTGGGAGCGGGGCGCGGGCTTCTATCTGCTTGAGCGGCATCTCACCCGGCTCCGATCCTCGGCCGTCCATTTCGGCTATCCCTTCGAGCGCGAGACATTGCTTGCCGCCCTGGAAGCGGAGGTCGCGAAGCTTGCAGGCGATGTGCACATGGTCAGGCTGCTGCTGGCGGAGGACGGAGCCCTCGCCGTGAGTTCCACCAAGATCGATCTGCCGCCAAAGGGTACCGTGTGGCGCTTCGCCATCTCGGACCAGCGCGTCGACGAGAAGGACCCGTTGTTCTTCCATAAGACCACGCGGCGTCAGTTTTACGATCGGGAGATGGAACGCCAGAAGACGCTGACCGGCTGCGACGAGGTCGTCTTCCTCAACAAGAAGGGGGAGTTGACCGAAGGCACCCGCACGAGCCTCTTCCTCGAGCTGGACGGACGCCTGTTCACGCCGGCGCTCACGTGCGGCCTCCTGCCTGGAACCTTGCGCGAGGAGCTGATCGATCTGCCGCGGGCCGCGGCGAGCGAGGCGGTGCTCACCCTTGCCGACCTCAATCGGGCCGAACGCATTTATCTCGGCAATTCGGTGAGAGGGCTCGTGCTGGCCGAGCCAATTCCGTCAGCGCGTGAGGACCGGAAGGCTCGCGAGCTTGTCAATTATTAGCGCCACCGAAGCGCTCGGCCGCGGATCGTTAGCCTCGGCCGTCAGCGCCATCATGACGATGAGCGCGATCGTTGCGAACGCCACCAGGGCAAGGAAAGCTTGGCGAAGGAACCATGTCATGGGGAAACCTCCTCTGGGGAGCCAATCTGCCCCTAATTCGTGCATACTTCCTTAGGGGAGGTCGGCTGAACCCAAATTGAGGATCCCGTTCATCGGCGGTTCAGTGGTAGGAATCCAGGGCGGTGAAGACGCGCTCGCGCCCGCCTAGAGCGCGTGCAGCGCCTCCTGCACCGCGCGCAGGAGTTCGGCTGGGCTCCGATTATCGTCCGGCGGCATGCCCTCCTCGGTGGCGCGAATGAGGGCTTCGACATCTTCTTCCCAGCGAATCAGGATCGCTTTCTTGGTGTCCGGCGAAAGACCTTGGGCTTCAAGCACGTCCTTGGGTGCGCCGAAGACCGAAGCGGGATCGAGCATCGCCTGATCGAGGTCCGAGGCTGAAACTGTCGCCATCGCGGGGCTGTCTCTTAGGCGCTCTTCGGCATGACGAATGTGGCGTCCGAACTTTCGTCCAGCCCGAGCATTTCGCCCAGGCGATTGCGCGCGCGATTGACGCGGCTTTTGATCGTGCCCACGGCGCAGCCCGAAATCTCGGCCGCCTCCTCATAGGAAAATCCGGCCGCGCCGACGAGGATGAGGGCTTCGCGCTGGTCAGCCGGAAGCTGCGTCAGCGCCGCGCGGAAGTCCTGCATCTCCATGTGACCGTGCTGCTCGGGCATGCTCGCAAGTTGGGCCGCGAATTTCCCGTCGGCGTCCTCGACCTCGCGCCGGCGCTTGCGCCGCTCCGAGAAATAGGTGTTGCGCAAGATCGTGAACAGCCACGCCTTCAGATTGGTGCCTTCGCGAAACAAGTCGAGATGATTCCACGCCTTGAACAGCGTCTCTTGCACGAGATCGTCGGCGCGCTCTCGATCGCCGCAAAGCGATACGGCGAACGCGCGGAGATTGGTCATCTCGCCTACGAGGGCGTCTCGTAGGCTGGCCGACACTTTCTGCCGCACTCTATTTATCCCCGCTCCGCTCGAGGTCCTTCAGCAATCGCAGCAAACGGTCTGGTATCGGCTCGTTGGCGACTTCGTCGAACACCGCGCGAAGATGGCGGCCGATATGGGCCTGCAAATCGGGCGACAAGCCCTCATCCGCGGCGGGCTGTAGCCCTTCGTGCTCCGTGCCGGAAGTTGGTTGTGTCATTTTCGCTCCGGCAGCTGGTGTCTTCGGCCGGCGTCCCTTTTTCTCAGGCTGGTCCACAATCATCCCCTATCCGCCGAAGCCACGACGTGCCTAAGGCGGCGGACATGCTACATACTGGTTTCAGAACGCCCCTAACTACAATCGGTTCCAGGGCGCAGGAAACCTTTTCGCGTGCCGCGGCGTTTAGGCCACCATAAGCTGGGGTTTCCGGTTGCCAATCCCAAGCCCGGTGGTGCAAAAATCGTACTCTCCGGCCATCATGAAAGCCAGGCGCGCATGTCCATATCGCAAGCAATTGCGCCACATCTTCCCTATTTGCGGCGCTTTGCGCGGGCGCTCTCGGGCACGCAAGCGGCCGGCGACGCCTATGTGGCCGCCACGCTCGAGGTGCTGATCGAGGATCCGTCGCTGTTCGACAGCAGGCTGGATCCCCGCATTGCCCTGTTCCGCATCTTCACCGGTCTGTGGAGCTCCGTCGGCGTCAACCTCAAACCCGATCTCCCGTCGACGGCGGCGGATCGCAAGCTTGAATCGATCACGCCGCTGCCGCGGCAAGCCTTTCTTCTCGGCTCGGTCGAGGGCTTTCCCGTCGAGGATATTGCCCTCATTCTCGACCTCGATACCAGCGAGGTTGAGAAATTGATCAGCCAAGCCGGCCGCGAAATCGCCGCTCAAGTGGCGACCGACGTGCTCATTATCGAGGATGAGCCGATGATCGCCATGGACCTCGAAGGCATCCTCGAAGGTCTCGGCCATCGCGTGATGGGCGTGGCGCGCACCCACGCCGAGGCGCTTAAGGCGACGGCGAAGGAAAAGCCCGGGCTCGTGCTTGCGGACATTCAGCTCGCCGACGGCAGCTCTGGCCTCGACGCGGTCAACGAGATGCTGCGCTCGTTCCAGGTGCCGGTGATCTTCATCACGGCCTATCCCGACCGGTTATTGACCGGCGCGCGGCCGGAGCCGGCCTTCCTGATCACCAAGCCCTATCAGCCGGACACGGTGAAAGCGATTGTGAGCCAAGCCTTGTTTTTCGAGCGCCGGGCGCAAGTGCACGAGCAGCCCTCCATCGGCGTCTAGGCCTGTCAGGCGAGAAAATGGGGCGAGCTTTCGCAGCACGCCCCCGCGCTTCGCGTTAGATCCTTCCAAGCAGCAGAAGGATGAGCAGGATCGCGAGAATCAAGCCGACGACGCCCGATGGGCCATATCCCCATGCCCGGCTGTAAGGCCAGGTTGGGAAAGCGCCCACCAGGATCAAGATCAAGATGACGATGAGGATCGTGCTCAGCATTTTGCCCTCCTAATGGTCCGCGCGCGGCGAGGCGCGAGGGGGTGAATGTTGCGCGCAAGGCGCTATCGCTAACAGGAGATACGCTTGAGAGGCTTCGACGCCTTTGTCTAACGCGAAAGCCTAGACGGGGGCGTCGTGTGCCTCCTCCATGGAGGAGGCACAGCTGACGGCTCGTCGCCTGACTAGGCGTCGCGCATCCAATTATCGACCTGCTTCTCGGCTTCGTCCTTGGCAATACCGTAGCGCTCCTGGATCTTGCCAATGAGCTCTACGCGACGTCCCTCGACCGCGTCGAGATCGTCATTTGTGAGTTTGCCCCACTGCTGCTGAACCTTGCCGCTGAACTGCTTCCAATTGCCTTCGATACGATCCCAATTCATGAGCTTGCTCCCTTTTGCTGGGCGGCCCCCCAGGATCGGGGGGCTTCACGGTCATGCTTGACGTGCTAATCCAACGCCGATGCAGCCAGACTGGTTCCCGCGTATCGCTCGTGCGAGAAGCGAATGGACTTGATCAAACCGGCAAAAGTCTCCGATCTTGTCGTGGGCCGAAGGCGAAGCTGCGGGGCGACGAATGGCAGTCAAACGGATCCTTGTGGTCGAGGACGAGTTCTTGATCGCGCTCGATATTACCGGCGCGCTGGAACAGGGTGGATTCGTGGTCGTCGGGCCGCTGGCTTCTGTCCGCGACGCACTCCAGCTGCTCGAACGGGAGAGCGTGGACGGGGCGCTGCTCGATGCCAATCTTGGCGGAGAAACGGTCGGGCGCGTCGCCGATGCGCTGTTCCTGCGGAAGGTGCCATTCGCTTTTGTCAGTGGTTATGGACGCGAACAATTGCCGCCGCAACACAAGCGGGCGCCTCTGATTAGCAAGCCCTTCACCGGCGCGGACCTGCTCGCCGTCGTCGCAGGTTTCTAGACGTGGCCCTTGACGCCAAGGCGGCGTTGCGGCTCTCTTGGCGCGGTTCGAAACGGGAATCAGAAGACCGCGCGTTTGAGGGGTGGGAAGCCGCGCCTCTGAGAGCCGGCTGCACAACCCTGGGAGAGTGACATGCTCTATTGGGCGCTTGTATTCGCTGTGATTGCATTGGTCGCAGGTGTGTTCGGTTTTGGCGGCGTTGCCTCGGCCGCCGGCGGCGTGGCGCGCATCCTGTTCTTTATCTTCATTGTGATCTTCCTCGTCACGCTCGTCGCGGCGCTGCTGTAGCCCTCTCGCTAGGCTATCGGCGGAGGCGTCTTGAGCGCCGCACCGGTCTGGGCGTTGCGCCGCAAAAGCGAACGCCCGTAACCGGGGGGCGGCTACGGGCGTTCGCGTTCGATCGTCCGCGGGGAGGAGTGGAGGGGCGCGCTCGAACGGCCAACTAACTGCCCCGGACCGAAAAAGTTCCCGTCAATCAGC
>JBAUEK010000273.1:0-14472 GCA_049678565.1 Methyloceanibacter sp.
CCGCCATCGGTGAAGATGGCGCCGAGCACGGCCTCGCAGGCATTGGCGAGGATGGTCTTCTTGGCCCGGCCGCCGCTTTCGGCCTCGCCGCCGCTCATCAGGATCAGCTTGCCAAGCTCCCAGACGACGGCGATGTCGGCGCAGGTCTCGGCCCGAACCAGCTGATTGTAGCGGCGGGCAAGCTCGCCTTCGCTCGCCTCGGGAAAGCGGCCGATCAGAAGCTCGGCGATGGCGAGGCCGAGCACGCGGTCGCCCAGAAATTCGAGCCGCTCATTGTCTTCATTGGGCTTGAGCGAGGGCCGCACGCTCGCATGCGTCAGCGCCAGGTCGAGCAGAGCGCCGTCCTTGAACTCGCAGCCAAGCCGTTCGGAGAGATGCTGGAGTGCCGTGTCGCGCCGCTTGGGCAAGCTCAATGCACCACGTCGAGAATGCGCGACCAACGGACGTCGGTCGGCCATTTCCAAACTTGCCAGAAGCTCGAACCTTCGTCGATGGAGAAGAAGATGATCTGCGCCCGGCCGACCAGATTTTCGAAGGGAATGAAGCCGACCTCGGAGAGGAAGCGGCTGTCGGTCGAATTGTCGCGATTGTCACCCATCATGAAGAAATGTCCCTCGGGGACCTTGTAGATCTCGGTGTTGTCGCCGATGCCTTCATTGACGATGTCGAGGACGGGATAGGTCACCCCATTCGGCAAGGTTTCGCGATAGCGCGTAAAGTGGCGCTCGCGCCCACCAGGGTCCTGCATGACAAAATCCTCGACGCGCTCCTTCTTCACCGCCTCGCCGTTGATGTGGAGAATGCCATGGATCATCTGGATCTCGTCGCCGGGCAGTCCGATCACGCGCTTGATGTAATCGGTCTCGTTATCGCGCGGCAGCTTGAACACGACCACGTCGCCACGGGCGGGTTCAGCCGCCCAGATGCGGCCAGAGAACAGGTTCGGCCCGAAGGGGAAGGAGTAGCGGCTGTAGCCGTAGCTGTATTTCGACACGAACAGATAGTCGCCGACGAGCAGCGTGGGGATCATCGAGCCGGAAGGAATGTTGAAGGGCTGAAACAGAAACACCCGAACAATCAGCGCCAGGATGAGTGCGTGAACGATCACGCGCAAGGTGTCCCTGATCCCGCCCTTGTCTTGTGCTGCTTCGGCCTCGACGCTCATGCGGAAGCACTCCCTATAGGCTGGCATAGATTGAATGCGTGGGGTCCCCTCGCGCCCCTATAGCCCTTCCCCCAAGACGAGGCAAATAGCTCAATCACGCATCGGAACACGGAAGGCCGAGATGATGACAATGGCCTGAGCCAGGGGAAAATCGTCGGTGATGGTGAGGTCGATCCGCGTCCCGTGCCCCTCCGGCGTCAGTTCCGCGAGCATGCGCGCGGCCCCGCCCGAGAGTTCCAGCGTCGGCCTGCCGGAGGGCAGATTGACGACGCCCATGTCGCGCCAGAACACACCCTGGCGAAAGCCCGTGCCCAAGGCCTTGGCGCAGGCCTCCTTGGCCGCGAACCGCTTGGCATAGGACGCCGCGCGGGCGGTGCGGCCGTCGGATTTCCGCCGCTCCGTGTCGGTGAAGACGCGCGACAGAAAGCGCTCGCCATAACGCTCGATCGTGCGCTCGACACGCCTGATGTCGATGATGTCGTTGCCGAGGCCGAGGATCATCACGCCTCCCCGCCCACCGATACCGCCGTGTCGCTTTGCCGCAAGCGTGCGCGCGCCTCATCCATCGCCAGGCGCATACGCCCCACGCTCTCGCCTAGGCCGGTGAAGATGGCCTCGCCCACGAGGAAGTGCCCGATATTAAGCTCGACGATCTCAACGAGCCCGGAGATGGTCGCCGCGGTGTCATAGTCCAGTCCATGGCCGGCATGAACCTCAAGGCCGAGATCGTGCGCGGCTCTGGCGCCTTCGACAATGCGGCGCCATTCGGTTTCGGCCTCGCGCGGATGACCTTGGGCCAGCGCCTCGCACCACGGACCCACGTGAATCTCGATGGCCGGTGCCCGAAGCTTTGCCGCGGCTTCGATCTGACGCAGCTCGGGTGCAATGAACAGCGAAACGCGAATGCCGGCCTGGCTAAGCTCCTCGACGAAAGGCGCGAGGTGGTTGTGTTGGCGCGCAACCTCAAGCCCGCCTTCGGTGGTGCGCTCGGTGCGCTTCTCCGGAACGATGCAGGCGGCGTGCGGTCCCGTTTTGAGCGCGATCGCCAGCATCTCCGTCGTCGCCGCCATCTCCAGATTGAGGGGCACGGTCAAATTGGCGGCGAGCCGCGCGATGTCGTCGTCGGTGATATGCCGCCGGTCCTCGCGCAAATGCGCGGTGATGTTGTCGGCGCCGGCCTCGATGGCGATCTTCGCCGCGCGCAGAGGATCGGGATGACGTCCCCCACGCGCATTCCGCAAGGTGGCGACGTGGTCGATATTGATGCCGAGGCGAATCGGTAGCGGCATTATGGCGTCGCTCCCCTGGCACCCATCGCGTCTGGGTCATGGCGCGAAAGAAGCTCGCGGCGGCGGCGATGCTGATAGGCCTCGACCATTGGTCTCACCAGGAAATAGCAGGCCGTGGCAAGGGCGAAGGCGAGCGGGATGCAGCCGATCGACATCGGCTTCAGGATGGGCCAGAGCTGCTCGAACGAGGATTCGAAGATGCCATGCCTCAGATCGATGGTCTTCGTCACCCCTTGCGTCCCGAGCAGGACGTTGCCGATCTTGTAGCTTGCGAACCAGAAGAACGGATAGGTCAAGGGGTTACCGAGAAAGGTCCCGAGTAGAGAGGCGACGATGCTGCCGCCGACAGCCCAGGCGACCAGCGCGGCCATGGCCATATGCGTGCCCATAAAGGGCGTGACTGCGGCAAAGGCGCCGGCGGCGAAGCCAAGCGCGATGGCATGAGGCGTGGCGCTGAGGCGCCGCAGGCGATAGACGATGTAGCGGCCCGAGCGCCCCCAGCTGCGCCGCGGCCAGACGTGGACGCGCAGACGCTCCAGCAAGCTCTCCGTTTCGCGACGCTTGAACAGCATTAAAACCTCATGACCTCAGGCTCGGGCCGGCAAACCCTATCAAGCGGAGGTGAATTTCGCACTGCGCTAGCGTCCGGGCAATCACGGTCCTGACCTAGCTCGCGGCCACTCTAGCCGCCGACCCTGGTTGCGCTGCTGACGACGTCCTTGGCGCGCAAGCCAACAAGGATCTCGTTCAGATGCTTGAGATCCCAGACCTCGAGTTCGATCAGCATCTCCGTATAGTCCGGCCCGCGCTTCATCATCTTGACGTTGTCGATATTGCCCTCGGCTTCGCCGATGATGGCGGCGATCTGCGCCAGGCTCCCGGGCTCGTTCAGGGCCGTCACCGCGATCTTCGTCGGGAAGCGCTGCGGGTCGTCCTCGTCGAGGTCCCAGGTCACGTCGATCCAGTGTTCCGGTTGTTCGTCGAAGGCTTTGAGCCCCTCGGCATGAATGGGGAAGATGGTGATGCCTTGCCCCGGATTGAGGATGCCGACGATGCGGTCGCCAGGGATGGCCCCTCCCTGGGCAAAACTGACCGGCAGGTCGCCGCGCAATCCCCTGATGGGAATGCTCGCGGCACCGGCCTGACGGTCGCGGTCGCTGCTACTTCCGCTCGCTGACCCAGGCCAGCGGAATTTGAGCCCCATGACCTTGCCGAGCCCGAACCAGCCCTCGTCCGTTCGCTTGACCTTGCGCCGCCGCTTCGGCGTCTCCCCTGGTGTCTCTTCCGGCCACACGGCACGGACCACATCGGCCGAAGCCAGCTCACCCCGACCGACGGCGGCGATGACGTCTTCGGTGGTCTTCTGCGACAGCCGCCCAAGCACTTGGGCGATCGCTTCGTCATTGAACGGTTTGGCCCGCCGGCCAAAGGCCCGCTCGAGGATCTCGCGTCCGAGCTTGCCATATTGCGTGCGTGCCGCGTCGCGGGTGGCCCGGCGGATGGCCGAGCGCGCCTTGCCGGTGACCGCGAGGCTTTGCCAAGCCGAGGGCGGGGCTTGCGCGTCGGAGCACACGATCTCGACTTCATCGCCGTTGCGGAGCTCGGTGACGAGCGGCATCGGCCGGCCGTTGATCTTGCAGCCGACGCAAGTGTTGCCGACGCCGGTGTGCACCGCGTAAGCGAAGTCGATGGAATTGGCGCCGCGCGGCAACGCGATCAGCCGCCCCTTCGGGGTGAAGCAAAACACCTGATCCTGGAACAGCTCGAGCTTGGTATGCTCCAGGAACTCCTCGGCGTTGTCGCCGTCGAGCAGCATGTCGATGAGATGCCGCAGCCAGCGATAGGCGTTGCTCTCATGGCTTGCGGTCACACCCCGTTGGGGGCCCGAGCCGTTGGTGCCGTCCTTGTAGAGGGCGTGGGCGGCGACACCGAATTCAGCCACCGAATGCATTCTCTCGGTGCGGATCTGCAACTCGGCCCGTTGGTGCCGCGGCCCCACGATGGTGGTGTGGATCGACTGATAGTCGTTCTGCTTGGGGCTCGAAATGTAATCCTTGAAGCGGCCGGGCACCGCGTGCCAGGTGGTGTGCACCACGGCAAGAGCCCGATAGCAGTCCATGTCCTCGCCGACGACGATCCTGAAGGCGTAGATGTCCGAGAGCTGCTCGAGCGAGATCTGCTTCCGCTCCATCTTGCTCCAGATCGAATAGGGCTTCTTCTCGCGGCCGGCGACGATGGCGGAGACTTTCGTCTCGTCCAGCCGTTTCGTCAGAGCCTTCTCGATCTCCTCGATCAGACCCTGATTGCGTTCGCGCAGCATTTTGAGGCGATCGACGACGGCGGCGTAGCCTTCGGGATTGAGCCAGCGGAAGGCGTGGTCCTCGAGCTCCTCGCGCAGCCACTGCATGCCCATGCGCCCGGCGAGCGGCGCATAGATTTCCATGGTCTCCTCGGCCACGATCTTGCGCTTGGCCGGCTTCATATGCTCAAGCGTGCGCATATTGTGCAGGCGGTCGGCGAGCTTGACTAGAAGCACCCGGATATCGCTCGAAATCGCGAGCAGGAGCTTGCGGAAGTTTTCCGCCTGCTCGGCCTTCTTGGTGACGAGGTCGAGCTTCTTGATCTTGGTGAGGCCGTCGACCAGGGAGCCGATCTCCTCGCCGAACAGCGCGTCGATCTCGCTCCGGGTGGCACCGGTGTCCTCGATCGTGTCGTGGAGCAGCGCCGTGGCGATGGTGGCGTCGTCGAGCCGCATCTCCGCCAGGATCGCGGCGACTTCGAGGGGGTGGGAAAAGAAGGGAGCGCCCGAGGCCCGCTTCTGATTGCCATGAGCCTTCATGGCATAGACATAGGCCCGGTTGAGCAGGGCCTCGTCGGCGTCGGGCTCGTAGCTTTTGACCCGCTCGACCAACTCATATTGGCGGGTCATGGGGCGCCTCCGCTCTTCCGCCCGAAGCCGGACTCCAGCGCTACAGGCGCCGGCAAGAACACTGGATACCGGCTTTGGCCGGTATGACGCCCATGCCTTGAGTTGGTAGTCAGGTCAGCGCGAGCGGGGTCCCGCATTGGAGCCATCCGAGGGCGCCTGGGTGGCCATCCTGCGCAACAGCTCCTCCTCGGTCATCTTGTCGACCGCATCGTCGGACGACTGATCGTCCTGACTAAGGATCGGCATTCTGGTATCCGCCGAGAGCATTGGCACGGCTTCAGCTTCAGGCTCATCCACTTCCACGTATTTCTGCATGGAATGGATGAAGTCTTCCTTGAGATCTTCGCAATCGACTTTTTCTTCGGCGATCTCGCGCAAGGCCACCACCGGGTTCTTGTCGTTGTCACGATCGACCGTGATCTGGGCACCGGCGGCGATGCTCCGCGCCCGATGACCCGCAAGCAAGACGAGTTCGAAGCGGTTTGAAACCTTATCGATGCAGTCCTCGACAGTCACGCGAGCCATCAGCAAATCCTTGTCTAGCTTGAAAGTTCTTTCCTTATGTAGGCGGTTCGCCCTAGCCTGGCAAGGCAAAGCAAGGCGCCCTGCCTCAGGAAACCCGTTTAAGCACGCGGCCTTGTCCCTGCTTCGGCACCCGGCGCCAGAGCTCGCTGGCGCTCAGTTTCGACACCGGATGACGCCAATTCGGCGCCACATCGAGAAGCGGGCGAAGCACGAAAGCCCTCTGATCGAGCCCGGGATGCGGCAGCACGAGTGGGCGGACGCGCCGAGACGGAATCGCTTTGCCCGGCCCGGACCAGTTCACGCTCATGCCTTTATAGTCGATGATGTCGAGGTCGAGCGTCCTTTGACCCCAAGGGCTGCCGCCGCGCCGGCCCGCGCGCATTTCGATCTGCTTCAACACCCGCAGCAGCGCCAGGGCCGGCAGGCTGGTCGAAACCAACACCACGGCGTTGAGGTAAGGCGGCTGACGGGGCTGACCCATGGCCGCGGTCTGGTACAATTCCGAGATCGCCTGGAGACTTAGGCCTGCGCGTTCGAGCTCGCTTAAAGCGCGGCGGAGGGTCTTCTTGGGCGTCCCCCACGGACCGGGATAATTTGCGCCAAGTCCAATCAAGACTTTGCCCTGCGCCACCGATTGCGGACTCACTCTCGCCTTCCTATGTTTGAGATGCAGCTTGTGCGTTAAAACTTACACGACACTGCTATTTTTCTTATCTCCATATTGCAAACGTTAGGAACTCAAATGCATTTTTATCCAACCGAGCGCGTCGCGCTGTTTATCGACGGCGCCAATCTCTACGCCGCGGCGAAAGCACTTGGCTTCGACATCGACTATAAGCGCCTGCTGGCGCTCTTCGGCACCAAGGGGCAGCTCATCAGAGCCCTCTATTATACGGCGCTGGTCGAAGATCAGGAGTATTCCTCGATCCGCCCCTTGATCGATTGGCTCGACTATAACGGCTACACCATGGTGACGAAGCCGGCCAAGGAGTTCACCGACGCCACCGGCCGCCGCAAGATCAAAGGCAACATGGACATCGAGCTCGCCGTCGACGCCATGGAGCTGTCGGAACATCTCGACCACATCGTGCTGTTCTCCGGCGACGGAGATTTCCGCTCCCTAGTCGAGGCCTTGCAGCATAAGGGTAAGCGCGTGAGCGTCGTCTCGACGCTCATCACCAACCCGCCAATGGTGGCGGACGAGCTCCGCCGCCAGGCCGATCAGTTCATCGATCTCGCCCATTTGCAAAACGAGATTGGCCGCGATCCCGCCGACCGCAGTCAGCGCGAGCAGCGCCGGCGCCACGACCCAGTCGACGAGTTCGAACAAGAAGACCTGATCGAAACGTGACGCAAGGCTCGCCTGCGCCGAACCATGGCCCCTGCCCCTTGTCCAACGAGCCGTGGCCTATGACAGCGGAGCCGGCGCCAGATTGCCCGCTTTGTCCGCGCCTCGTCGACTTCCGCGCCGCCAACGAAGCGGCTCACCCCGACTGGTTCAATGCGCCGGTTCCCTCCTTCGGCTCGCCGGATGCGCGACTTCTCATTGTTGGACTTGCCCCCGGCTTGAAGGGCGCGAACCGCACCGGGCGTCCCTTCTTCGGCGATTTCGCCGGCGATCTCCTTTACGCCACGTTGCTGAAAACCGGCTTCGCCCGGGGACGGCATGAGCTCAAGGCGCCCGAAGTCTTGTCGCTCGTCGATTGCATGATCACCAACGCCGTGCGCTGCGTGCCGCCGGCCAACCGGCCGACCCCGGGCGAGATCGCCAATTGCCGCCAATTCCTTGTGGCCCGGATCGCCTCCCTCCCGGCTTTGCGGGTCATTCTGGCGCTTGGCCGCATCGCGCATGAGAGCACGCTCGAAGCGTTTGGCTTGAAGCGCCGCGATTATCCCTTCGGCCACGGCGCGCGGCATGAGCTCGAAGCCGGCCCCGTGTTGTTCGACAGCTATCACTGCTCGCGCCAGAACACGAACACGGGGCGCTTGACCAAGCCGATGTTCGAAAGCGTGCTCGCAGCGATTGCGTCCGAACTCGATCGCACATGAGGCCTCGGACGTTCTTGCTGGCGTCAAGCATCTCGGGCATGCTGGGGGCTTGATTGAAGGGCCACGCATTGGTGCGAGGAACGCCCGATGGCCGCGCTGGATATTTCGCCGATGAAGATCGGCTACGTCATCATCAAGGCCCGTGAATGCGCGGTCAAGGTCGCGGCCTGGGATGACGACGACACCGATCGCGACGCCGACTCGATTCTTGAGGCGTTCAGCGACGACGCCACACGAGTAGAGCTCAAAGGTTTCATCGCCGAGCTGAACGAGGATGAGCAGGCGAGCCTCGTGGCGCTTGCCTGGATCGGCAGAGGGTCCTTCGGTCCGGAGGAACTCGACGAGGCGCTCGATACGGCGCGCACCGAGCATGTGAACCGCACGGAGGATTATCTCCTCGGCATGCCCATGCTTGCGGATTATCTCGAAGAGGGATTGGAGCGGCTCGGCTATTCGGTCGAGGATGTCGAGGACGACTTGCTTTAGACCTCAAGCTCCGGTCCGCCGCCCCGCACCTTCCTGCTCAAGCCAATGCAGAACCTCGCCGGCATGGGTCTCAGGCTCGGGCACGGGAAAGAACACGTGCTCGATGTGTCCGGCCTCGACGATGAAGGTGAGTCGTTTCAGGTAGTTCGTGCCGCCGGTTGCGAAACTGGGTAGGTCGAGCGCGGCGGCGAAACGTCCCGCGGCGTCGCTCAGAATCGGAAACGGCACGCCAAGCCGCTCGGTCATTTCCCGCTGATAGTCGGTCGTCTGATAGCTGAGGCCAAACACCAGGATGCCGAGCTGTCGGAACGCGGCGTAGAGGTCGCGAAAGCCTTCGATCTCCGGGGTCGAGCCATGCGCGCCTGGAATGTCGTCCCAATTTGGCGGATTGGGATGACCGGGGCGCCCGGTCCAGGGATAGACGAACACCACGCTGGTCCCTGGCACGTCGGCGAGACACATCGTATCCCCTGTCGTCGCTGGAAGAGAAATGCCCGGCAAGGCGAGACCAGGTTTGGGGTGGCTCGCGTTATTGGCGTCGTCGCTCTCCACGGGCGTCATTCCGGCGAAAGCCGGAATCCAAGTTTATTGTTTGCGCTTCGCGCGCTGGATACCGGCTTTCGCCGGTATGACCCTCCTTGGTCTAATGCCGAAGGAATAGACGAATCTACTGAAGCCCTAGCCCTTGTCACGCATGAGCCGGCCCTTTTGCCGCTCCCAATCGCGCTTCTTCTCGGTCTCGCGCTTGTCGTGGAGTTTCTTGCCCTTGGCGATGCCAAGCTGGACCTTGGCGATCCCGCGCGCATTGAAATAGAGCCTGAGCGGCACGACCGTCATGCCCTCCCGTTGGATCGCGCCTCTGAGCTTGTCGAGCTCGCGTCGATGCAGCAGCAGCTTCCGGTGGCGCAAGGGATCGTGATTGGCGCGGCCGGCTTGCGCATATTCGGCGATATGGGCGTTGATCAGGTAGAGCGCGCCCCCCTCGTCCGAGGCATAGGCGTCGGCGATGTTGGCCTTGCCCGCGCGAAGCGACTTCACCTCCGAGCCGGTCAACATCAGCCCCGCCTCAAGCTTCTCCTCGATCGAATAGTTGAAGCGGGCCTTGCGGTTTTCGGCGACGAGCTTGCCGCTCTCGCTCTTCTGCGCCATCGGTGTGACCTTACGAGCCTAGACGAGAAAGAGGCCGACTTGGCTCAAAGCTGCGTCGACCTTCGCCTTCGAACTCGGCGTCAAGGGGGCGAGCGGCAGGCGCGTCTCGCCCGAGCAGAGTCCGAGCTTCTCCGCGGCGTATTTCACCGGCCCCGGATTCGACTCGACGAAGAGCGCGTCATGCAACGGCATCAGCCGGTCCTGCAGCTCGAGCGCCCGCTTGAAATTGCTGCCGAGGCAGGCGAGCTGGAATTCCGAGCAAAGCGCCGGCGCGATATTGGCGGTCACGGAGATGCAGCCCTGTCCGCCATGGGCCATGAAGCCGAGTGCGGTTGCGTCCTCACCCGAGAGCTGGACGAAATCGGTACCCAGCGCCGCGCGCTGCTGGCTCGCCCTGGCCATGTTCGCGGTCGCGTCCTTGACCCCGACGATGTTCGGCAGCCTGAACAGCCGCGCCATGGTCTCCACCGACATGTCGACGATGCTGCGGCCGGGAATGTTGTAGATGATGACGGGGATGTCGGCCGCGTCGTTGACCGCCTTGAAGTGGAGATAGAGGCCCTCTTGCGTCGGCTTGTTGTAATAGGGCGTGACCACGAGGACACCATCGGCGCCGGCACTCTTGGCATGGCGGGTTAGCGCCACCGCCTCGGAGGTGGAATTCGAGCCCGCGCCGGCGATGACGGGAACGCGGCCATTCGCGGCCTCGATGCACAGCTCGATGACACGCTTGTGCTCGTCATGGGACAGCGTCGGCGATTCGCCGGTCGTGCCCACGGGAACGAGACCATGCGTGCCCTGGTCGATCTGCCATTCGACCAGACTCTGAAACGCCTTGCTGTCGATCGCGCCACCCTTGAAGGGCGTGATCAGGGCCGTGATCGAGCCTTGGAATGGCGGCATGGGCACGAGGATTTCGCTCCTGAAATGACGGGGGTGAGCTTATGGGACCGAAAAATACGGGCGGACAATAGGGTTTCGGGGTCTGACGGGCAAGGAGCGCCCATGCCGATCGGGCCTCGCCGCTTTACCGGCAAGCTTGGTGACCGCAGTGAAATCTCGCGTGTATCAGGGTCTTAACAGCCAAAGCTGAGACATTTTCCAGACTTGCCGAAACCTCGCCAGCCGGGCCACAGTCATCTTTCCGCCGGATTTTTTCAGACATTGTTGAGATCGGCAGGCTAGACTAGCCAGCTTCGTCGCGGAGCCCCGGCTTATGGGGGAATTCTGACCATCGCTTCTTGGCGGGATCGCGAAACCGGACCGATCGACGAGAATGAAACGCTTAGGCGCGACTGTAACACTCTTTGTATTCTGTGCGTCGTTCGTCCCGCTCCTCATGGATCCGGGACCGCTTGCGGCTAAGGCGCGCTCAACCAAATCGAGCGCAGCCAAGCCTGCGGTCATTCCGCTGCCTGAACGGAATCCAAACCGCGCGGCGACAGCCTCGTCCACCGATTCAGTGTCATCGCCAGGCGAGACGCAGGAAGCGATCTCCGTCGCGCCAGCTTCGAGCGATGGCGCGGTCGAACCCGACACCGATGTGACCGCGAAGACCGAGGCCGACGTGACCGGCGCGGTCGCTCCAGTGCCTGAACGAAACCCTGAGCGCCCGGGAGAAACGCTCTCGGTGAAAGGGTCCGCCGCCGCAACGGCCGCGCCCGCGAGCGCCAAATCGCCGAAGCTCGATTATGCGTCCATCCTCAAGCCGCTCCTGTCCTATCAACTCAGCGCGTCCGACGCCGCCAATCTCAAAAATGCGTTTCGCTCGAGCTTCAAGGGCGACGATGCCGGCGCTCATGCGGCGACGGCGAAGATCAGCGACGGCGCCGCGCGCAAGCTCGCCACCTGGTTCGAATATCGAAACGGCGACCTCGATGCCTCCGCTGAGGCGATCGAAAAGTTCCGCCTCGAAAATCCCGATTGGCCGGGTCAGGACGAACTGCGCGAGCGCGCCGAGATTGCTCTGTTTCTGGCCGATCCAGCTCCCGAAAAGGTTCGCGCCTTCTTCATCGCCGCGCCCCCGCACTCTGGCGCGGGCAAAGCCGCTTTCGCCGGCGCCTTCATGAAGGAAGGCAACGAGGCGGCGGCGCGCGAGCTGATCGTGTCGGCTTGGCGCGACTATCAGCTGCATTTGTCGGTGGAGAAGAAAATCCTCGCGCGCTACGGCTCGATGCTGAAGGCCGAGGACCACCAGGCGCGTATCGACAAGCTGCTCTTCCCCGATAGCGAAAGCTCAGCCGCCGCGGCACTGCGCATCTCAAAATTGCTGCCGGCGGCCGACCAGAAGAAGGTGGCCGCGCGGGTCGCCGTGGTCAAACGCGGCGCCGATGCGGGCAAGCTCTTCGATGCAATCCCCGCGAGCGCAAAGGACGGCGATATCGGGCTTCTCTATAACCGCATCCAATGGCTCAGACGCAAGGATCGCGATCAAGAGGCCTGGCAATTGATGCTCGATGCGCCGAGCGAGCCGGCCCGCCTGATCGATGCCGAAGGGTGGTGGAACGAGCGGCGCCTCAATTGCCGCACCGCGCTCAATGGCGGCCAGCCGAAGATCGCCTATGAGATCGCCTCGAAACACGGCCCGATCTCGGGCGACGCCTATACCGAAGCGGAGTTCATGGCGGGCTGGATCGCCCTGCGATTCCTGTCCGATCCGAAGACCGCGCTCGGTCATTTCGTCGCGCTGCGTGCTGCCTCAAAGGGATCGAAAAGCTTGTCTCTGGCCGAGTATTGGCTCGGCCGCACGGCCTTGGCTCTGGGCGACGAGGCCACGGCGATCGTGCATTTCCATGCCGCCTCCAAGTTCCCGCAATATTTCTACGGCCAGCTTGGGCGCCAGGCTCTGGACTCCAGGCCGGCAAATCTCGCGGTGACGCCGACGCCGCCTCCCACCCAGGCCGACATCGAGAACTTCTTCGCCAACGATGCCGTGCGCGCGATCGGCATCGCGCTCGCGGCCGACATGGAACGGGTCACACCGCAATTCTTCCTGGCGCTGTCGCGACGGCTGACCAGCGCGGGCGAGGTCGAATTACTGGCCGAGCTCGCCAAACGTTCGGGCAATTCGCAGATTGGGCTGAGGCTCGCCAAGATCGCCTTCAATCGCGATATCCCGGTCGGCGACTATGCCCTCCCCATCGACGTGTTGCCGGCGTTCAAGAGCCTTCTCGCCGATCGCGTCGATCCGGCCCTCGTGCACGCTTTGTCGCGCCAGGAGAGCGAATTCAACGCCGCAGCCAAAAGTCCCGTGGGGGCAAGCGGCCTGATGCAGCTGATGCCGGGGACGGCGAAGGCCGTCGCCAAACAGCATAAGGTCAAATACCAAGCGGCTCAGCTCACCAATCCCACCTACAATATTCAGCTCGGCGAGGCCCACCTGCGCGACCTCATCGACAGCTATTCCGGCTCATATTTCTTGTCGCTCGCCGCCTATAATGCGGGCGGCGGCAGGGTGCAGGAATGGATGCGGTCCTTCGGCGATCCGCGCGACGGGCGCGTCGATCCGATCGACTGGATCGAGAGCATCCCCTTCACCGAGACGCGTGAATATGTGAAGAAGATCATGGAGGCCTTGCAGCTTTACCGCTCCCGCCTCTCGGGCAGCGAGAACGCGTTGCAACTCGTGCAGGACCTAAACCGCGGCAGGGGTACCAAAGGTCCTAAAGCGCCGGTGGTTCAGGCCAAGTCGGACTGACACGTTCGCGGCGGGGCTTGCTCTCGGCCGAAACTTTGTGAAGACTGAAGGGCGAGGGGTGCGCGGGAACCAACTCGCACCATTCGAAAACCGCCCAAGACGCTATCCCAAGACATGTCCGAACTTAACGGCGAGCTGTGGCGAGACATCTATTATGCGTCGTTCGACGATTTGCGCCTGCATGTCCGCCACTATCCGGCGCCGGAGGCGAAAACGAGACCGGTGGTTTGCCTCCCGGGGCTGACCCGAAACGGCCGCGACTTCCATTACCTTGCAAGCTATCTCTCGCATCATCCGCAGCGCCCGCGGGCCGTGTATTGCGTCGACTATCGCGGCCGAGGCGACTCGGATCATGACCGCGACTGGCGCAACTACACCCCCTATATCGAGCTGATCGACACGCTCGATTTCATGACTTTGCAGGATCTGCATGAGGCGGCCATCATCGGCACGTCGCGCGGAGGCATCATCGCCATGATGATGGCGGCGCTACGCCCGACGGCAATGAAGGTCGTCGTCCTCAACGACATCGGCCCGGTGATTGAGACCCGGGGACTGGCGCGCATCATGGGCTATGTGGGCCGGACCAAATTACCGAGAAGCTGGGACGACGCCGCTCTGTTGCTGCGCGAGATGAACGAGCGCTCGTTCCCCGCCATCGAGTCATGGCAATGGGAGGAGATCGCCAGAGCCGTGTTCAACGAGCACGACGGGCGTCCGGCGCAAAGCTACGATCGCCGGCTGGCCCGTTCCATCGGCGCCATGGATTTGAGCCGGCGCCTCCCCGACCTCTGGCCGCAATTCATCGCTCTCGGGCAATTTCCGGCCTTGGTGATTCGGGGCGCGAACTCCGATCTGCTCAGCGCCGAGACGGTCGACGCGATGGTCGAGCAGCATCCCAATCTGCGGACCTTGACGGTCCCTGGGCAGGGGCATGCCCCGGTTCTGAACGAGCCGGAAACGGTGGAGGCCATCGGCGCTTTTCTTGCCGCCAACGACTAGCAGTCAGTCGAATTCCTTGAGAGCAGCGAAAGCGGCGGGCCGGACGCGAGGCTCATACCAACTTGCGCTGATCAGCATGCATTTGCCCAATCGCGCCTGCCGATGGACATGATTTTCCACGGCTGATCGACAAGTTTGTTCCAGGCCTCGCAAGCGAGTGCGACGATCTCTTCGTGAGAGT
>JBAUEK010000274.1:0-2079 GCA_049678565.1 Methyloceanibacter sp.
GAGTTGGTATAAGTCATTGACTTTATTGCGGGAAACAGTGGTCGGAGTGGCAGGATTTGAACCTGCGACCCCCTCGTCCCGAACGAGGTGCGCTACCAAGCTGCGCCACACTCCGGCTGGCTGAAGCGTGAGCTATATAGACAAGCGCGTCCGGACCCGCAACCAAGACCGCGCTAGCGCGGCACCGCGTCCGGCGGCCACCAATGCGTCGCGGCCCCAAAGGCTGCTTCCGCGCCCGGCTACTCCCTCACCACGACGGCGTTCTCGGCTCTCTCGGACGGGCGCCCGGCGATCGTCCAATAGCCGAGCGCCACGAAGACGCCGCCGCCGATCGCGAAAACGGCGCCGAGCAGGGCGGAGCCCAAAAGGTTTCCAAGCCAGGTCACGGCCCAAGTTCTCGAGAGCTCGGGCAATGTGGTCGTTCCGCAGAGACGACCGAGCACCATGGAAGTGGGCGGCGGCAGCCTGTTCCACGTTCAGGAGCGCATAAAAGAGTTGAGCTGGAGGCGGGCCAGCCACAGATGGTACGCTGCGACTGAATCCCGCCACGCCTCACTGTCAAGGCATCGGCGCAGGTGCCTTTACCTGACGCATCAGGTCGTCGTTCCACTCACCTTCGACCTGGAAGTGGGCGGCAGCGCCGAGCAGGACGGCCTCGATCAGGTTGTGATTGAGATAGGCATAGAGGCCGGGCTGGAGAAATGTGTAGAGCGCCGCACCCGCCGAACCGCCGCGGATAAACCAGGTTTCCAGGTTGGTCTCCGGTGCGTTGGAGAATTTGCCGGTCTCCCACACATAATCGCCGTGACCGCCGATGAGATGCGGGCGCGTATCGCGATTGGGCTGCGAATGGACGATCAGCACCGTCTCTCCGACCTTTGCCGTCAAGGCGTTTTCACCGGTCAGCGCCCCGACCTTGCCATTGAACACGACGTGACTCGGAATGAGCTTGCGCATGACCTCAATGGTGTCGCCAAATCCCTCGAGGGGTGAGCCATAAGACTTGAAGTTCCCCTTCTCGTCGCGCGGGATGTAGAGATCGTTCTCGCCGACATAGTAGACGCGGTCATAGTGCAGCGGCTTACCGTTACCGTCCGTGAGCCCTTCGCGCGGCAGCACCATGATGGCACCGCTCATCCCTGACACCACGTGCCACGGGATCATCGGACCGCCGGGCGCGCAGTGATAGACGAACACGCCAGGACGCGTCGCTTTCCAGCGCAAGACGACCTCCTCCCCGGGATTGATGAGGGTGAGCTCGCCGCCACCCAGAGCTCCGGTCGCGGCGTGGAAATCGATATTGTGCTGGAGCGTGTTGATGCCGGGGTTGACGAGGGTGAGCTCGACGTAATCGTCCACGTGCACGACGATCAGCGGTCCCGGGATCGATCCGTTATAGGTCATCGCCTGCAGCGTGGTGCCGGCATCGTCGACCACGACCTCCTTCTCCTCGATGACGAGGGTGATCTCGATGATCTTCGGGGGCTCCTTGGTTGCCTGCTCATGCGGATGCACGAAGGGTGGCGCCACCAGATCGATTTTCTGTCGCTGCAGCGGAGCGCTTTCAGCTGATTCGGACGTAAGCGCAGCGGGAGCTTCGGCGAAGGCCGGAGGCGCGGTGGCTGCGATGGCTGCGACGGCTGCGATCGCTGCGCCCATAAGGGCGGTGCGTTTCACGATCATCATCTTTCCTTTCGTTGGAGTGATCGGGAAAAGGGCAAGCGTATTGCATCAGGAAGAAAGCTCTTTGTCCTGGATCAAATCTTGACGGTTGCCCTTCACCGACGAAATCTACTGTCGATGCGACAGCGCGACCGGCAAAGCTGCTCAGCCAAACCTAATCATCATGGGGATCGAACTCACGAAGCCCTTGGTCTCTGGGTGCGGGGATAGCCCCCTGATCTTCCGCTTTGGGGTGCCAGAAGCAGAAGTCGTCCGTCTCCATACCCGGCAATTAGAGATCGGCCGAGACGCTAAGCGGCGCCGACCCACCTTCACTGTCTTCGGTTCGAACTCCCAGGACCATCGATGTCCCGCCACATTGACGGCTTGGGTCGATGCGCCCGCGACATTCCTGCG
>JBAUEK010000275.1:0-2673 GCA_049678565.1 Methyloceanibacter sp.
TAAGCGCGCACCTGCTCCTCGTGAAACAGCCGGTAGAGCAAGCGGTCGGGGGGGAGCAGCGGATCGAGCAATTCGTGATCCTCGACCGTTTCGGCCAGCGCCCGCGCCCGCAGCCAATCCTCCTCGGCCAAGTCCTCGTCACCTCCCGCCCCGTGCCCGCCCTCACGGGTGAGCTTTTGCAGGAGCAGACCGCCGGCGCGCCAGGTCCAAGCCCGCCCTCCCGCCTGTCCGGCGCGATAGTGCTTGGCCACGGCGAGGCGGATGAAGGTCGGCAGCTGCTCCGATTGGCGGAAATAGGCGTCGGCGGCCTCGGTCAGGCTTTCACCTTCGAGCGGCACCACGCCCTGATAGCGCTCCGTGTCCACGCCCCGGTCGATGGTCATGGCGAAATGACCGTGGCCCAAGAGCTCAGACAGAGCGCGATCGCCGGTGCCAAGCGCCGCGACCCTTGCGGCCGAAAAGCGGGCATAGGCGCGCAATCCGCCCGGGACCTGATAGTCGGCGACGAGCAGGTCGACGGGGCCATCGGTCGAGGCTTGCAGGATGAATTTGCCCTCGGATTTGAGCGAGGCCCCGAGCAGTCCGGTGAGCGCCACGGCCTCCCCCAGGAGTTGCGACACGGGCTCGGGATAGTCGTGACGCGACAGGATGGTGTCGACGACGGGGCCGAGCTTGACCAGGCGGCCGAACACATCGGCCTGTTCCGCCTGGAAGGGCAGGATCAAATCATCCTCGGGGATGAAGAGTTCGATCCGGTCTGTGGACGACGATTCCGACGACATCATTTGGCCTCGGTCCGCTCGGTGCGGGGCCCCTTCGTGTCCGCACGCCCGGCTCCGGTCCCAGTTCCCGCCGTATCGAGACACCAGGCAAGGATGGCCTTTTGCACATGCAGACGGTTCTCGGCCTCGTCCCACACCACCGATTGCGGCCCGTCGATCACCTCCGCGCTCACTTCGTCGCCGCGATGGGCCGGCAAGCAATGCATGAAGATGGCGTCCGGCTTGGCCAGGCTCATGATCGCGCCATCGACCTGGAAGGGTTTCAGCAGATTCTTGCGCTTCTTCTTGTCCTCGCCGTCGGCCATGGAGACCCAGACATCGGTGACGACGCAATCGGCGCCGCTCGCGGCGGCGCGGGGATCGTGACCGACTTCGATGCGCGCGCCTTCGCTTTCCGCCCAGGCAAGCAGGTCTGGCGCCGGCTTGAATTTCTTCGGACAGGAGAGCCGGAGCGTGAAGCCGAAGCGCGCGGCGGCGTGGATCCAGGAGGCCGCGACATTGTTCGCGTCGCCGAGCCAGGTGACGATGCGGCCTTCGATCGGGCCCTTCGCCTCCTCGAAGGTCATGACGTCGGCCATGACCTGGCAGGGATGCGACCGCTGAGTGAGCCCGTTGATGATGGGCACGGTGGCGTGCTCGGCCAGTTCGAGCAGCGTCTCATGCGGGCCGGTGCGGAGCATGATGGCATCGACATAGCGCGACAGAACACGGGCGGTGTCGGCGATGGTCTCGCCGCGCCCGATCTGCATGTCGCCGCGACTGAGCATGATCGACGTGCCGCCCAGCTCGTGCATGGCCACCTCGAACGACACTCTGGTCCGGGTCGAGGGCTGCTCGAAGATCATGGCGAGCACGGCGCCGGGGCGGACTTTGACCTTGTCCGGCAAGCGGCCGCGGCCCATGGCCTTCATCGCCCGGGCATCATTCAGGATCGCGCGTAAAGTTTGGCGATCCAGGGTGTCGATATCGAGAAAATGCCGTGGCTGCATTGGGTTGACCATTGGCTTGCGGTTCAGGCTTGGACCGGCGCGCGGGCTTTCACCGCCACGCAGGCCGCATCGATCTTGGCGCAAGCCTCGTCGATTTCGGTTTCGCCGATGATAAGCGGTGGCAACAGCCGCACCACATTGTCGCCGGCCTGCACCGCCAGCATCCGCTCCGCGGTAAGCGACTGCATCAAGAGCTGGTTCGGCACCTTGCATTTCAGCCCCAGCATCAGGCCCTGACCCCTCACCTCGTCAATGATGTCGTGGTGCTCGTCCTTCAGCCCCGCCAAGCGCTGTTTCAGCCTGAGCCCCATGTCGCCCACATAAGCGAGAAAGCCCGGGGCGAGCACCACGTCGAGCACAGCATTGCCCACGGCCATGGCAAGAGGATTACCGCCAAAGGTGGAGCCGTGACTGCCTGCGGTCATTCCTGCCCCAACCTCCTCGGTGGTGAGGCAGGCGCCGACCGGAAAGCCGCCACCGAGCCCCTTGGCCGTGGCCAAGATGTCCGGCGTGATGCCGGCCCATTCATGCGCGAATAGCCGCCCGGTACGGCCCATGCCGGTCTGCACCTCGTCCAGCACGAGCAGGATGCCCTTCTCGTCGCAGAGGGCGCGCAAGGCGCGGAGAAAGGGCCAGGACACCTCGCGCACGCCGCCCTCGCCCAGGATCGGCTCGATCAGTACGCCCGCCGTGGCCTCGCCGATGGCGGCCTCAACCGCCTCGATGTCGCCCGCTTGGACCCGGTCGAAACCCTCGACCGGGGGACCGAAGCCCTCCAGATGCTTGGCCTGGCCGCCGGCGGCGATGGTGGCAAGGGTGCGGCCATGAAAGGCGCCCTCG
This sequence comes from Methyloceanibacter sp., assembly GCA_049678565.1. Lineage (GTDB taxonomy): Bacteria > Pseudomonadota > Alphaproteobacteria > Rhizobiales > Methyloligellaceae > Methyloceanibacter. Next base: position 2,612 of record JBAUEK010000275.1, read on the forward strand.
AAGGTCACGAGACGGTAGCGCTCCGGCGCGCCGTTGGTGGCGTGATAGCGCCGTGCGACCTT
>JBAUEK010000276.1:0-3002 GCA_049678565.1 Methyloceanibacter sp.
CCATCAAGCAGCCAATCGGCGTCGTCGCCGCGATCGCGCTCTGGAATTTCCCGATCGCCATGATCACGCGCAAGGTGGCGCCCGCACTCGCTTCCGGCTGCACTATCGTGGTCAAGCCCGCAGCGGAGACACCGCTCTGTGCTCTGGCGATCGCGAAGCTCGGGATGGACGCGGGGCTCCCTCCAGGCGTGCTCAATATCGTTACCACCATCGACGCGCCGGCGGTCGGCAAGGTCTTTTGCGCCGACGCCCGCGTGCGCAAGCTTTCCTTCACCGGTTCGACCGAGGTCGGCAAGGCGCTCTACCGGCAATGTGCGGACACGGTGAAAAAGCTCACGCTGGAGCTCGGCGGCAACGCGCCGTTTCTCGTTTTCGACGATGCCGATCTCGACCAGGCGGTCGCCGGCGCCATGGCCTCAAAATACCGCAATGCCGGCCAGACTTGCGTCTGCGCCAACCGTATTCTGGTGCAGTCCGGCATCTACGACCGCTTCGCCGCGGCTCTCGTGCAGGCGGTCAAGAAGCTTGCCGTTGGTCCCGGTATCGAGGCTGGCACCAATATCGGCCCGCTGATCAACGAGGAGGCGATCGCGAAGGTCGAGACCCTCGTTGGCGACGCCGTCAAGAAGGGCGCCAAGGTCCTTACCGGCGGCGGGCTCGATGCCGCCGGCCCGCTGTTTTATCGCCCCTCTGTCGTGGGCGACGTCACCCCCGATATGGACATCGTGCGCGAGGAGATCTTCGGGCCTGTTGCCGCGCTCGTGCGCTTCGACACCGAAGCCGACGCGATCAAGCTCGCTAACGACACGCCGTTTGGGCTCGCCGCCTATTTATTCAGCCAGAGTTTGAGCCGGGCCTGGCGTGTCGCCGAGAAGCTCGACGCCGGGATGGTTGGCGTCAACGAAGGCATCTTCTCGAACGAGGTCGTTCCCTTCGGGGGCGTCAAGGAGTCAGGTCTCGGCCGCGAGGGCGCCGCCGAAGGCTTGGACGAATATTTGGAGATCAAATACATCTGCCTGGGGGCAATCGATGCGTAATCGATCAATCCTGGGCGGCAAGTGGCTATCGAATGGGCTGGCGGGGATAGCCGCCAATGGCCATACTCGAAGCTGCGGAAACCACTACCACCGAACCACGAGGCCAAAAAATTAGCCCACGACCAGCACCCACAGGGGAGAGTGAGTATGACCCACACCAAGCTTTTGACCACGCCTAAATCACGCCGCTCAATTCTAAAAGGCCTCGGCGTCGCCGCCGTCGGCATCAGCCTCTCGAACAGCAAGTTCGCCTGGGCGGCGGACGAGGAGCCGAAGCTCAATTTCTATAACTGGGACACTTATATCGGCGAGACGACGCTCGAGACCTTCAAGGACGCGAGCGGCATCGACGTCAATATGAGCTTGTTTGCGACCAACGACGAGCTTTTCGCCAAATTGCGCGCAGGCAACCCCGGTTTCGACGTCATCGTCCCGGGCAGCGAGTTCGTCGAGCGCATGATCCAGGCCAACCTGCTCGAGGAGCTCGATCACGCCAAGATCCCCAACATCAAGAACATCGCGCCGGCCTTCTTCGACGAGGCGCCCTTTGACCCAGGCCGCAAGTTCAGCATGCCCTATACCTGGCTCGTGATCGGCATCGGCTACCGCAAGTCGAAGGTCAAATCGGTCCCCGACAGCTGGAAGTACCTGTTCGATTCCGACGAGTACAAGGGCAAGATCGCGGTCATGTCTGACGCGAGCGAGCTGTTCCGCAATTGCTTCAAATATCTCGGCCAGTCCCTGAACTCGACCTCGCCCGAGCTGCTCAAGCAGGCCGAGACCATGCTCATCAAGCAGAAGCCCAACATCAAGGTCTTTCACGAGGACAACGGCCAGGACCTGCTGCTCTCCGGCGAGGTTGACGTGGTGATGGAGTATAATGGCGACATCGCTCAGATCATGCTCGAGGACGACGACGTCGATTTCGTCGTGCCGAAGGAAGGCGCGATGAAGCAGCAGGACACGCTGGCGATCCCGAAAGGCGCGCCGCATCCCGAGAACGCGCTGAAGTTCATCAACTTCATCCTCGACGCCAAGGTCGGGGCCGAGATCTCTGAGACCATCAAATACCCGTCTCCGAATGCGGCCGCGGTGGCCTTGATGCCGGCGTCCTACAAAGACAACAAGGTGATCTTCCCGCCCGCGGACCTCGTGGCCAAGTGTGAGTATCCCAACTATCTCGGCCCCGAATTCACGCGTCTCCTCGACGAGGCGATGACGCGGTTGCGTGCGGCCTGACCAGTTGGAATTGACGAGAGCTAGCGAGCGATAGGAACAGCCGCGATGGCAACCCGAACTCAGGAACGTCGGCTGACCTTCTTGGCAACGGCACTACCACCCATCGTCTGGGTGGTAGTGTTCTTCCTCGCGCCGCTAGCGATCGTCTGGGCCTACAGCTTCGGCCAGAACCAGGGCCTGACCGAAGTCGACATCAGCGGCACATTCGCCAACTACACGCGCGCGCTACAGCCGCTTTATCTCGGCATCTTCGCCAAATCGATCTTCGTGGCGGGTCTCACCACGCTGCTCTGTCTCATCATCGGCTTTCCGGTGGCGCTGTCGAGCGTGTTCGCCAGCGAGCGTTGGCGGGCGTGGATGCTGCTGCTGATCATGCTGCCGTTCTGGACCAATCTTTTGATCCGCACCTACGCCCTGATCGCGGTGCTGCGCACCGAGGGCTATGTCAATTTCACGCTGGAGTGGTTTTGGATCAATGCCAGCTGGTTCATGACCTTGGTGGGTTTGCAGCCGCTCGGCGACTTCACCCCCTTGCAGCTGCTGTACAGCAATACCGCTGTGGTGGTGGGGCTCGTCTATGTGCATCTGCCCTTCATGGTGCTACCGCTCTATGCCGCGCTCGATCGGCTCGACAAGTCTCTCATTGAAGCGAGCCTCGACCTCGGCGCCGGCCACATCCGGACGCTGTTATTGGTCGTGGTGCCACTGGCGCTCCCTGGCATCATC
>JBAUEK010000277.1:0-3301 GCA_049678565.1 Methyloceanibacter sp.
GCCCACCACCTTAAGGTCTTGCCCCGACTCGGTTTTCGGCAAGACACCAGCTCCTCACAACAAGACCGAAACTTCAGCTGTCACAGCTACGTCACAGCAAGAGGTTTCCCCATGGCGACGATTCGTAAGCGAGGCGCGAAGTGGCAAGTTCAAATCCGTAGGGTTGGCTTCCCACCAATCTCGCGCTCTTTCCATGTCCGCAAATATGCGGAGGCTTTGACCTGCCACTGAAGATTTCCTCCACCGCGAGTTAGAGTCCGGCCCTGCTGGAGGGATGGACGATGAAGCGGAAGAGGTTTTCGGAAGAGCAGATCATTGCGGTTCTGCGTGAGCACGACGCTGGCGCCAAGGCGGCGGATCTGGCGCGCAAGTACGGGGTCTCGGAAGCCACGCTGTACAATTGGAAGGCCAAGTATGGCGGGCTGGATGTCTCCGAGGCCAAGCGGCTGAAGGGGCTGGAAGATGAGAATCGCAAGCTGAAGAAGCTCCTCGCCGAGTCGATGCTCGACAATGCCGCGCTGAAGGAGCTCCTCTCAAAAAAATGGTAGGGCCCGTCGCCAAGCGAGAAGCCGTCGCTCATCTGCGCAGCGTCTTGGAGATGAGCGAGCGTCGGGCCTGCACCCTGGTTGCCGCGGATCGAACGATGATCCGCTATCGCTCACGCCGGCCGCCCGATACGGCCCTGCGGGCGAGGCTGCGAGAGCTGGCCAATGAACGCCGGCGCTTCGGCTACCGGCGCCTGTTCATCCTGCTGCGCCGGGAGGGCGAGGCATCAGGGATCAACCGTATCTACCGGCTCTATCGCGACGAGGGGCTGACGGTCCGCAAGCGTCGAGCCAGACGGCGAGCTATTGGCATCCGCGCCCCGATCCTGGTCGAAGCCAGGGTCAACGCCCGCTGGTCGCTCGACTTCGTTCACGATCAGATGGCCAATGGCCGTCGCTTCCGGGTTCTCAACATCGTCGATGACGTGACGCGCGAGTGCCTGGCCGCGATCCCCGACACCTCGATCTCGGGTATGCGTGTGGCCCGGGAACTGACGGACCTGATCGCCCGGCGCGGCAAGCCGGGGATGATTGTTTCTGACAATGGCACTGAGTTCACCTCGCATGCGATCTTCGCCTGGGCGAAGGACCATGCCATCGACTGGCACTACATCGCACCCGGCAAGCCCATGCAAAACGGCTTCGTGGAATCCTTCAACGGGCGGATGCGGGATGAACTGTTGAACGAGGCCCTGTTCTTCGGCCTCGAGCATGCGCGCCACGCTATCGCGGAATGGACGCAAGACTACAACACGGGTCGCCCGCATTCGGCGCTCGACTACCAGACACCGGCGGCCTTTGCCGCCAAACTCACCGCAACAGGCCATCACGCTGCGCTCTGTGATGGCTCCGCGTGCCGGCCTGTTGCTCACCCCGCCCGAGAGGGCATACTCATGCCGAGACTCTAATCCCCGATGGGGGATACTTCAGTGGCAGGTCACGAGGACCACAAGACATTCATTTGGATGCGGTTCCACCGCAACACACCGAGATTTTCCACTATCGAGCGCCGTCTCTTGGCATCGACATTCTCGGATAGAGTGCTGGAGTGTGACGGTAATATCTGGATACCTCTGGACGTTCGGCAGAATGTAGAAGGAGATCATCAGGTAGTTTCTTTGCTCCAGCAGGCTCGGGACATCATAAAGGTTGCGCGTCAGCCGTTGCCCTGAGTAGGGCAGGTTGCCCCACTCAAGCCAAACGAGGTTGGCCATGTCAGCCTTTAAACTGACCTTCAATCAGATTCTGCAGTTGGCAGGACTTGATTTGAGGGGAACACGTCTCCTGCGTCATAGCGAGAAGCCAAGATTAGGTGGTGAAACTCCAGGCTTGGCGTGAAGCCCGAAGAGCTTCGGGCGTCAGTACTCGAAACTGCGCGGAAGACCGACTCCGACAAAGACATACTTGAGTTTGGAGAGCCAGTGGAAGGAAAAGCTCGGAAGTAAGGTGGACACCTCCAAAAACCCTGGTCGAATCGGCGACAGACTGATTCACTTCGTCAGGCTGAAGACGGGGGTTGGCATGGCTGGGCAACCGGGCTTTTTTGATATCGACGAGCGATTGCGAGAGCTCTCGTCGAAGGGCGACGATCTCGATCGGCTGAAGAGGCTCGTCGATTTTGAGTTGTTTCGGGCCGAGCTCGAGGAGGCTGTTCCACGCGCGGATCGATCCAAGGGTGGGCGGCCGCCGTTTGATCATGTGTTGATGTTGAAGGTGCTGATCCTGCAGACGATGCATTCGCTATCGGACGAGCGTTGCGAGTATCTGATCAAGGACCGGCTGTCTTTCATGCGCTTCCTCGGGCTTGGGCTGGCCGATCCTGTTCCCGACGCCAATACGATCTGGACCTTCCGCGAGGCGCTGACCAAAGCGGATGCGATTGAGGCTTTGTTCCGGCGGTTTGACCAGGCGCTGAAGATGTCGGGCTATCTGGCGATGGGCGGGCAGATCGTCGACGCCACGATTGTGGCCGCCCCTAAGCAGCGCAACACAAACGAGGAGAAGAAGGTGCTCAAGGAAGGACGTGTTCCGGACGCCTGGAAGGACAAGCCTGCCAAGCTCGCCCAGAAGGATCGCGACGCGCGCTGGACGGTCAAATACTCCAAAGCCAAGCCGCGTGCGGATGGCATGCCGCAAGTCGATCTTGCCATTCCCGCTTTCGGATACAAGAACCACGTCTCGATCGACCGCTGCCATGGACTGATCCGGAAATGGACGGCTACGGACGCTGCTGCTTATGACGGGGCGCGCCTGGCGGACGTGCTCGATCGTGAGAACACGGCGAGCGAGGTGTGGGCGGATACTGCCTACCGCTCAGCGAAGAACGAGCAACATCTGACCAGGCACGGCTTCGTCTCGTGCATCCATCGCAAGAAGCCCAAGGGCCGGCCGATGGCGCAGCGCACCCGCATTGCAAATGCCCGCAAATCCAAAGTCCGCTCGGCTGTCGAGCATGTCTTCGCTTATCAGAAAGGGCCGATGGTCTTGGTTGTGCGCACGATCGGAATCGCCAGGGCGCGGGTGAAGATCGGCCTTGCCAATCTCGCCTACAACATGCGGCGGTTCGTCTGGCTAGACGGGCGAAATGCGCCCGCTGCAGCCACCTGAGCGCTGAAGCCGGCAAATCAAAGAGCCCGCCACCTCGAAAACCCCCATCCCAATCGACCGTACCATCGCCGCCGCACTGGCCGATCGCCAACAATCCTTCAATCAGCCGTCGAAACCGCGTTTTTGGAGGTGTCCAGGTTATAGGGAAT
>JBAUEK010000278.1:0-6032 GCA_049678565.1 Methyloceanibacter sp.
AGCGCTCGAGCACATAGGCAATCACCTCGTCGCGCCGGTCCTGGCAGAAATCGATGTCGAAGTCGGGCATCGAGACGCGTTCGGGGTTGAGAAAGCGCTCGAATAGAAGCCCGAAGCGCAGCGGATCGAGATCGGTGATGGTGAGGGCCCAGGCGACGAGCGAGCCCGCGCCAGATCCGCGCCCGGGGCCAACGGGCACGCCCTTCGCCTTCGCCCATTGGATAAAATCGGCGACGATCAGGAAATAGCCCTGGTAATTCATGCTGGTAATGACGTCGAGCTCGAAGGCCAGGCGCGCCGTATAGGTCTCCGCGGTTTGGCCAGGCGCGGTGCCTTCGGTGGCCAGCCGCCGCGCCAAACCGGCCTCGGATTGGCGGCGCAATTCGACTGCTTCGATATCTCCTTGCGCCTCGGACGTGCTCTCCCCGCGCAAGAATTGCGGCAGGATAGGCGCGCGCGTCGTCGGCCGGTAGGAGCAGCGCCGGGCGATCTCGATCGTGTTGTCGATGGCCTCGGGCAGATCGGCGAAGAGCTCCGCCATCTCGCGCGAGCTCTTGAAATAGTGGTCGGGGCTCAAGCGCCGCCTTTGGTCGACGGCAACGTAACTTCCGGCCGCGATGCAGAGCAGCGCGTCATGGGCCTCGAAGTCGCTAGCGGTCTCGAAAAAGGCCTCGTTGCTGGCAACGATGGGAAGATGGGCCTCATAAGCGAGATCGAGCAGGACCGGCTCGATCGCCCGCTCCTGCGACAGCCCGTGCCGCTGCAATTCCACATAGAGCCGGTCGCCGAAGATACGTTTGAGCGCCGCCAGCCTGGCGCGGGCAAGGTCCGGGTTGGCCTCGGCCAAGGCCAGATCGATCACCCCCTCGGGGCCGCCGGTCAGCGCGATGAGGCCATCGGCGTGGGCTGCGAGCTGACGGATGCTGGTCACCACTTCGCCACTCTCCGCGCCGGTGAGATAGGCGTTGCTGGAGAGGCGCATCAAATTGGCGTAGCCCTCCGCGTCTTTGGCCAGAAGCGCGATGCGCCCATCGGCTTGCGGGCGCCTGATCTCGACGTTTGTCGCTTCCTCTTCCGCGGTGACGAAGCTCAAGGTCAGGGTGCAGCCCATGATGGGCTGAATGCGGCTGCCGGCCACGGCCTCGGAAAATTCCAGCGCGCCGAACAGATTGTTGGAATCGGTGATCGCCAGCGCCGGCATATGGTCCGCCGCGGCCAAGGCGACGAGCCGCGGGATGGTGAGCGCGCCTTCGAGCAGCGAATAGGCGGAATGCACCCGGAGATGCACGAAAATTTCCGTCGGCTCACTCACGCCTCGTGTCTCCGCTTCCAAAACAGTCTCTTAGGGTGCCAGCCATTACGGTTCGGATTCGGACTCGAGGCAACGGCTCCTCGCCCCGGCACCATAGATATCCAGAGCTTGTACCCAACTATTCTGTTCTTATTTTGTTCTTCGAGCAAGCGCGGCGAAAAACGAAAGTGGCTGAAAGGGTTAGACAAACCGGAGACGGTTCTAAGTCTCGGTGAGCTCGACCACGGTCGCCTTCTCCTCGACGAGAATGCCGTCAACCAGGCGCAAGGTCCGATCCATGCGGGCGGCTAGGTCGAGATTGTGGGTGGCGATCAGCGCCGCCACGCCCGACTGGCGGATCAGACTCAAGAGCTGCTCGAACACGCGCTCAGCCGTCGGCGGATCGAGATTGCCGGTCGGCTCGTCGGCGAGGAGAAATTTCGGGCCGTTGGCGACGGCTCTGGCAATGGCCACGCGCTGCTGCTCGCCGCCCGAGAGCTGCGCTGGCCGGTGGTCGGCGCGCTCGCCAAGACCGAGCGCCTCCAAAAGCTGCCGCGCGCGATCATCGGCTTCGCTCCGCGGCAGTCCCAGAATGAGCTGCGGCAGGATCACATTTTCCAACGCCGAGAATTCCGGCAGGAGATGATGGAACTGATAGACGAAGCCGATCTCGGCCCGGCGCATGCGCGTGCGCTCAGAGTCGCCAAGGCTGACGCAGTCGACGCCGTCGATCACCACCGCACCGCTATTGGGCCGTTCGAGCAGTCCGGCGATGTGGAGCAAGGTCGATTTGCCGGCGCCGGAGGGACCGAGCAAGGCCACGGCTTCGCCCGGATAGAAGGAGGCGGTGGCGCCTCTCAGCACCTCGATCACGCGCTCGCCTTGGGCGTAAGCGCGTTGCAGCTGCTCGAGACGAAGCGTCGGCGCTTGATCTGATTTCGTCACGGGCACGCCCCTACTCGTAGCGCAAGGCTTCAACCGGGTCGAGACGAGAGGCCCTCCAGGAAGGATAGAGCGTGGCGAGGATAGCGAGGATGAGGGCCATGACCACGACGGTGGCGGTTTCGCCAATGTCCATCTCCGCCGGCAATTGCGATAAATAATAGAGCTCGGGCGAGAACAGCTCGGTGTCGGTGATCCAGCCGATGAACTCGCGCAGGCGCTCGATATTGGCGCAGACCAGAACGCCGAGCAGAAGGCCCGCCAGCGTGCCGACGACGCCGATGCTGGCGCCGGTGATGAAGAAGATGCGCATCACGGCCCCGCGCGTGGCCCCCATGGTCCTCAAGATGGCGATGTCCCTGCCCTTGTCTTTTACCAGCATGATCAGGCCGGAGACGATGTTGAGCGCGGCGACGAGTACGATCAGGGTGAGAATCAGGAACATGACGTTCCGCTCGACCTGCAGCGCGGTGAAGAAGGTCGCATTTCGCTGACGCCAGTCGCTGATGTAGATGGTCGAGCCGCCGGCATCGAGGATCTTGGGGCCGAGCTGGCTCACCTCGTCGGGCGAATCGAGCACGACTTCAAGCACGGTGACGCTGTCGGGCCTGGAGAAATAGCGCTGCGCCTCGGCCAGCGGCATGAACAGGATGCTGGAATCATATTCCGACATGCCGATCTCGAAGATGGCGACGATGGGATAGCGCTTGACCCGCGGGGCCGTGCCGAGAGCGGTCGAGGCGCCGCGCGGCGTGAGCAGGGTCACCTGGTCGCCGAGTTTGACGTTGAGATCGTTGGCCAGCCTGGTGCCGACCGCAACGCCCGCCTGACCGTCAAAGCCATCCAGCGTGCCGAAGCGGATATTGCCGGAAATCGCCTTCAATTGCTTGAGGTCGGCCTCGCGCAAGCCACGCACCAGCGCGCCGGTTGAAGACGAGGGCGTCGAGGCCATCACCTGGCCTTCGATCAACGGCAGCGCATATTTGACCCCAGGCACGCTGCGGATCTTGCCCGCCACGGTGTCGAAGTTGGAGAAATTTGGATCGAGGCTGTGCACTACGACATGGCCGTTCAGGCCGAGCATCTTGTCGAACAGCTCCTGCCTGAAGCCGTTCATGACCGCCATGACGATGATCAGCGTCGCCACGCCGAGCACGATGCCGACGAAGGAGAAGCCGGCGATCACCGAGATGAAGCCCTCCTTGCGGCGGGCGCGCAAATAGCGAAGCGCCACCATCCATTCGAACGGCGAAAAGGCGGAAGGGTTCTTTGCGCTCATGCCGCCTCCCTGGCGCGCTGGCCGGCCGAGGCAAGGAGGCGATTCAACACGGCGTCGAGGCCGAGCGTGTGCCTCTCCCCGCTCGCGCGCTCCTTCAACTCGATCTCACCGGATTTGACGCCTTTCGGTCCGACGATGACCTGCCATGGAAGCCCGATCAGATCCATGGCGGCGAATTTCGCGCCCGGCCTGTCGTCGCGATCGTCATAAAGCACGCTCATGCCCGCGCGTTCCAATTTGGCGTAAATGTCCTCGCACACTTTGTCGGTCTCGGGATCGCCGCTCTTGACGTTGATCAGGCCGACGTCGAAGGGCGCGACCGCTTGCGGCCAGATGATGCCCGCGTCGTCGTGCGACGCTTCGATGATGGCGCCGACGAGCCGTGACACGCCAATGCCATAGGATCCCATCTGCACCGTCACCCAGCCTCCGTCAGGTCCCTGAACCTTGCAGCCCATGGGTTCGGAGTACTTGGTGCCGAAGAAGAAAATATGGCCGACCTCGATACCGCGCGCGGTGACTCGATCGGCTTCCGGCACCACCTGGGCGAAACGGGCCGGGTCGTGCTTGTCGATGGTCGCGGCATATTTGCCGGTCCAGTTGCGGATCGTCGGCGACAAATCGCTCTCATAGTCGAGCTCCGCTCCCGGCGGCTCGAGCTTGAGGAGATCCTTGTGGCAATAAACTTCGCTCTCGCCGGTGTCGGCCAGAATGATGAACTCATGGCTCAGATCGCCGCCGATGGGGCCGGCCTCGGCCGCCATGGGAATCGACCTCAATCCCATGCGATGGAAGGTGCGAAGATAGGATACGAACATCTTGTTATAGGAGGCGCGCGCATCTTCGACGGTGAGATCGAAGGAATAGGAATCCTTCATCAGGAATTCCCGGCCGCGCATCACGCCGAATCGAGGCCTGATCTCGTCCCGGAATTTCCATTGAATGTGGTAGAGAATGCGCGGCAGCTCCTTGTAGGATTTGACGCCGTCGCGGAAGATCTGCGTGATCAGCTCCTCATTGGTTGGGCCGTAGAGCATCTCACGCTCATGCCGGTCGCTGATGCGGAGCATCTCCTTGCCATAGACGTCGTAGCGGCCGCTTTCGCGCCAGATTTCGGCGGGCTGGATGGTCGGCATCAGCATTTCCAACGCGCCGGCGCGGTTCTGCTCCTCGCGCACGATCTGCTCGATCTTGCTTAAAACGCGCTCCCCCAGAGGCAGCCAGGAATAGATGCCGGCGCTCGATTGCCGGACCAGGCCGGCGCGCAGCATCAGCCTATGGGAGACGATCTCGGCTTCCTTCGGATCGTCGCGCAAGAGGGGTAGAAAATAGCGGCTGAGGCGCATTGGAAGCCGTGCTCGTTCTTTAGGGCGGAGCCAAGCGTGCCCGCGCCGGTGGAATGCCAAGCCTTGCAAGAATGGACCGCCTGCGGGCGTGACCGCTCCGCGGCTAATAGCTTAATTCGGCGCGGATTAGCAATCCTGGGAGGGATGGGCGTGACCGGCTACCAGAGCGTGTGAACCGCGCCGGCCGATACCAGTTGCACCCGCCAATGGGGGTGGCTCTTCGGCCACAATTGTCTTGGAATGACTAGTTTTGAGGCCATCTGCCCGCCACAGAACGCGGTCACGCAAGAATCTCGATCGGTCGATCACAATCATGGTGACAATTTGGCGCGGCCTTGCTAGGGTCATAACCACAACGTGATGAGTGTTCGGGACTGGTAACGATCTCGGAGTCACGCGTTGAGATTGGACCAGGTCCAAGTCTTGGGAGGAAGTAGCTCCAGGCGCGCTAATATTGCCATAGCATAGGCGCCGCCGCTCTTTGGTCAGCACTCTCGATTGTCAAACTTGACGGCGAGCCCGTAAGGCCGGGGAGATAAGGGGTGTGTTACAAAGAAAGCAAGGTCGCTCGACCTTGCTTTTTTTGTTGCCCGAAGCCGTTCGCGTGCTGCTTGCGCCTTAGCGTAAGGTCTCGTAACGCGGCAGGAACGGGATCTGGTCCAGCGTGATGACATGATGCACGACGATCGCGTAGACGACCGCGAAGATCACGCTTGAGACCACCGTCGTTGCTAGGATCTTGGGCAGCATCCTCGGACGGTGCGGCGCGCTCTCGGGGGTGCCGGGCGCGATGTCGCCCTCCTCGGCCTGGGTGCGGACGCCAATCGGCAGCATCGCGAACAGCACGATCCACCAAATCACCAGATAGATCGCCAGAGCGAAGGCAAGCGTCATGGGCTCAGGCCTGCTCGAGTTCGACGAGGGTGCCACAAAAGTCCTTGGGATGCAGGAACAGGACCGGCTTGCCGTGGGCGCCGATCTTCGGCTCCCCCTGCCCCAGCACGCGCGCACCTTGCGCCAGAAGCTGGTCTCGCGCCGCCAAGATGTCCGGCACCTCGTAGCAGAGATGGTGGATGCCACCATTGGGGTTGCGTTCGAGGAAACCCGTGATCGGAGAGTTGTCGCCGAGTACGCCCAGCAACTCGATCTTGGTGTTGGGAAGCTCGATGAACAC
>JBAUEK010000279.1:0-1771 GCA_049678565.1 Methyloceanibacter sp.
AGTGGTGGGCGGTACTGGACTCGAACCAGCGACCCCTGCGATGTGAACACAGTGCTCTACCAGCTGAGCTAACCGCCCGCCTTAGGCCTCAAGCATCGGATTTAGCGATTGGGCGCAAGCCAAGTCAAGCAAGCGGTCGGCTTGCCCTGGTCCAAGGGCTGGAGGGCAGCGTGATATCCACGCCGCCCTTGTCGCCAAAACTGGTTCTGTCGGCCTCTATTCCCCCGCCACGATGCCATTGACCTTGGCCAGCGTCTCCGTGGCTTCGGCGAGGTTCCCCTCGGTGCATTGAGCGTCGGCCTGGTCGAGAAGCTCATTGACCTTTTCGTTGTCCTCTTCGCTGATGGTGCTGGCCTCGACCTTGTTTTGCACGGCCTCCTCGGCGGCCGCGAGCTGCCGCGTGCACTCGTCGTCACCCTCGGCACCCTCATCGACAGCATAAGCGGCGCCACCCATCAGGCAGGCTAAGGCTGCGCCGATCACGACACGTCTCAGCATCGTATGTCTCCTCGAAAAATCGGTTAATCGGGTTGAACTCAGGCCGGCAAACTGAACTTCGACTATGGCTCTTCGTTGAGAGCAGTCCGGTGGAAATAGGGCAAATATGTGACTCGCTCAGCGATGACCCGGACCGGCAAGCGGCGCCTCGAGCAGGAGACCCGCTTTGGCCGCGAGCTCATCGAAGTGGTCAATGACCGCATCGGGAACAAGCTCGTCAAGCGATTCCGCACCATAGCCGAAGCTCACCAGGATCGAGGGCACGCGGGCGCCTTTGGCGGCGCGAAGGTCCACCTCGCTGTCGCCCACCATGATGGCGCGGGCCGGGTTGCCGCCGGCGAGCGCAATCACCCCCGTCAAATGGCCCCGGTGGGGTTTCGACACGGCGAAGGTGTCGCGGCCCGCCACGCCCCGGAAAAAGTGCCGGAGGTCAAGCGCGGCCAGGAGCCTGCGCGTCAGATATTCGCGCTTATTGGTGCAGAGCGCGAGCGTCGCTCCCGCCGACGCCAGGGCTTCGAGCGAGGCGATGGCCCCTGGGAAGGGGCGGCTCTCGGCGGCAATATTGTCCTCATAGTGCACCAGAAACTCGGCCAGCATCGTCTCGACATCGTCCTCCGCCCGCGCGCGCCGGAGCGCGTCCTCGATCATCAGCTTGGCGCCAAGCCCGACCGAGGAACGGATGGTTGCGATCGGGACCGGTGCGTGGCCGCGCCGGGTCAGCACGTCGTTCAGCGCGTTGGTGAGATCGGGCGCCGTGTCCACCAGTGTGCCGTCGAGATCGAACACGATGGTCGCATCTTGCAGTTGGAGTCTTGGCACGGTTCGATTTCCAGACCAGGCTTGGACGTTGACCCCTCGGGACGCCCGGCATATCTCATCCCTGGCCGGTTAAGGCCAGACCTACCCTCACGCTAAAAGGCGTCTTTCCCCCGATGATCTCCGAGACTCCTACCGACGATCTCAAGCAAGCTGCGGCTGTTCGCGCGCTCGACCTCGTCTGCGATGGCATGTGGCTCGGGCTCGGGACCGGATCGACCGCGGCGCGATTCGTCGAGGCGCTGGGCCAAAAAGTGGCCTCCGGCCTGCAAGTCCTGTGCGTGCCGACCTCGGAAGCCACGCGGGCGCAGGCCGAGAGTCTCGGCATTCCGCTTACGACCTTGGACGAGACGCCGCATCTGCACCTCACCGTCGACGGCGCGGACGAGATCGACGATCAGCTCCGTCTGATCAAGGGCGGGGGAGGGGCGCTTCTGCGCGAGAAGATCGTGGCGAC
>JBAUEK010000280.1:0-3916 GCA_049678565.1 Methyloceanibacter sp.
ACGATGTGCAGGCGCCGGAAAGCACCGAGCTGCCGGCCACGCTGGGCGAGACCTTCGTCGCGCCGCAAGAGCCCGGGGATCAGCGCCCGCTGTAACGATAATGCGCGAGATTTACTGCGCCGGAGCCGCTGCCCGCGCCGGGGCGACACCGATTTGATCGAGCCAATCGTCGAACATCTTCCGGCTCGCCCGCTCCAGCCCCGGACCAAGGCGCTCGGTGTCGGCGCGGAGCTGGTGCAGATCGACGCCGGAATTGGTCAGCTCGAGCGTGTGACCGATCAGCCAGCGCTCCATCTTCGCCGCATGCTGTTCCACATGAAATTGCAGCGCCAGCACCTTGCCGTCGCCGTAGCTGAAAGCCTGATACGGCGTGATCGCGGTCTCGGCCAGCCAGGTGGCGCCGCGCGGAAGGTCGAAGGTGTCGCCGTGCCAATGCAGCACCCTGAATTTGTTCTCGTCCAGCGCCACCAGTGGCGATTTGCGCCCGTCCGGCGTCAGCCCGAGCAGGCCCCAGCCGATCTCTTTCTCACGCCCGGGATAGACGCGGGCGCCGAGCACGGCGGCGATGGCCTGAGCCCCGAGGCAGATGCCGATCACCGGCTTGCGCTTGGCGATGGCGGTCTCGATCACCTTGAATTCCTGCTTGAGAAAGGGATAGCGCGCAACCTCGGTGACGCCGATCGGGCCGCCAAGGACGATGAGGATGTCGGCGTCGTTCGCCTGCGACAGATCGTCGACGCCGGCTTGCAGATACGTGAACGGGATGCCGCGCGCGGAGATCGCGTCCTCGAGCGTACCGGCGTCCTCGAAGCACAGGTGGCTGATGGCAATGGCGCTGGTCATGGTCTCCTCATATCACGATCGCATGGCCGCTTCGGCGCGGATCGCCAAAGCCCTCCACCCCGCCATCGGCGAAGCGGCGCGCGGCATGCACGCCGCCGAAGAATAGATTTGCCGCGGGCCAGGCCTTGGCCCCTTCGCCCTGGGCGCGGAAGGCCCGCTCGACCTCATCCCGGAAGCCCGGCTCGAAGCTCAGGCTGCCGCATTTCTCCACATGCAGGCGCGGCGCTTCGACCGCGTCTTCGAGGCCCATGCCCCGGTCGAGCAGATTGACCGCGACCTGGAGGATGGCGGTGCGAATCCGGTTCGACCCGCCACTACCGAGCGCGGTCACGGTGCCGTCCGGCTTGAGGATGATGGTCGGCGCCATCATCGAGGACAGACGCGTACCCTCGCGCCAGGCGCCCAGGCCCTCCGGCGCCAAATCCTCCTCGCCCAGCATATTGTTGAGCATGAAACCGAAATTGCCGACGATGGCGCCGTTGCCCTCGCCATTGGAGAGGCTCGCAGCGGCGGCGTTGCCTTCGGCGTCGATGACGCTGAGATGGGTGGTGCCGCGATGGGCGGCCGGGTGACGGGCCGCCGCGCGCATACTTCTGGCCAAGCTGCCGCCGGCAAGCTTCGCGGCAAGGCCGTCGCCGTGCGCGGCCCGCGCCGCGTTGGTCGCTTCCATCGCCTCCTTCAGCGCCAGCGCGTCGGGCTCACGGCCTTCATCGGCGAGCGCCTCGAGGAAGCCAAGACCGAAGGCAATCAGCGCGCCGCTTGCGGCTGGCGGCGGGTTGAGCGCGACGATGGCGCCGGCGTGGTCCCACAGGATCGGCCGGCGGCGCTCGACGCGATAGGCGGCAAGATCGTCATGGGTGAGATAGCCCCCGCCTTTCTGCTGCTGCGCGACGATGGCCGCGCCCACATCGCCATCGACGAACAGGCGTGCTCCGTCCTCGGCCAGCCATTCGATGGTTTCGGCGAGAGGCGCATTGCGAAAGATCTCGCCGGGCTTGAGCAATTGACCTTCGGGCGCGAAGATCTTCGCCACCTCGGGTGTGGCGTTCAGGATCGGCGCGATCACGCCGAACAGGTAAGCCTGGAACGCGCTCAGCTGGAAACCGGTGCGAGCGGCCTTTACCGCCGGCTCGGCCAGCCGCTGCAGCGGCAGCCGGCAAAGCTCTTCATGCATGGCGAACAGACCCGGCACCACGCCGGGCGTGGCGCTCGAGCCAAGGCCGATGTGAAATTCCTGCTTGGCCGGGCCGAAATCGGCGTCGATGGGAACGAAGTCGATCTCGCTCGCTGGGCGCCGCTTGCGCGGGGTCTCGGCGAAGAAGTCGAACAGGGTGATGGCGCTGGTTCCGGCCCGCCGCGCCATGAGGAAACCGCCGCCGCCGGGCGATGAGAACACCGGCTCGGCGACGAAACTCATCAGCAGCCCCGCGACGCAGGCGTCGAAGGCGTTGCCCCCATCCTGGAGAATTTCCGCCGCGGCCTTGGCCGTGAGCTCATGCCCCGCGGCGACGACGCCCTGTCGGTTTTTCATGGCCCTTGCCTAAGGCGATGCGCGCGGCGCGGCAAGGGCACCGCCGGGAGGATTCTGGCTAGCCCCTTGCTGCCCTCTCCCCTTGGGGAGAGGGCAGGGTGAGGGGGAAATGGTGCAATGGCTGAAGGCCCCCTCACCCGCGCCTCGCCCAAAGCGGCGAAGCGCGACCTCTCCCTGATGGGGAGAGGTGGATCCCAGTTCTCGCGCCTAGCCGAGGCGCTTTTCGAGTGCGGCGAGCTCGTCCTTCAGGCCCTGGGGCAGCTTGGCGCCGAAGGTCTCGAAATGCTCCTTGATCAGGGGCAACTCGGCCTTCCAGCCTTCCTTGTCGACCCGGGTCAGCTCTTTCATGTCCTCAGGCGCGACCTTCAGGCCCTTGACGTCGAGCGCGCCTTCGGCCGGAACCTTGCCGATCGGAGTATCGACCGCTTCGGCGGCGCCGTTACAACGCTCGAAGATCCATTTCAGCACGCGGGAGTTCTCAGAGAAGCCCGGCCACAGGAACTTGCCGTCGGGGCTCTTGCGGAACCAGTTGACGTAGAAGATCTTGGGCATCTTGCCGCCGCCCTTCTCGCCGATCTTCAGCCAATGGGCGAAATAGTCGCCCATGTGGTAGCCGCAGAAGGGGAGCATCGCCATCGGGTCGCGGCGAATGTCGCCCTTCGCGTCTGCGGCCGCGGCGGTCTTCTCCGAAGCCATGATCGAGCCGAGGAACGTGCCCTGCTTCCAGTCCGAGGCTTCGGTGACGAGCGGCACGACACTGGCGCGGCGGCCGCCGAACAGGATGGCGTCGATCGGCACGCCCTTGGGGTCCTCCCATTCCGGCGCGATCACCGGGCACTGGCCGGCCGGCGCGGTGAAGCGCGAGTTCGGATGCGCGGCGGGGCGGCTGGAGGCGGGCGTCCAGGAGCGGCGCAGCCAATCGACCGTGTGCGCCGGCGTCTCCTCCGTCATCCCCTCCCACCACACGTCGCCGTCATCGGTGAGCGCGACGTTGGAGTAGATGCAGTTTTTATCGAGCGTGCGCATGGCGTTGTAGTTGGAGTGGTCGGAAGTGCCGGGCGCGACGCCGAAGAAGCCGGTCTCCGGATTGATGGCATAGAGGCGACCGTCCTCGCCGAACTTCATCCAGCAAATGTCGTCGCCGATAGTCTCGGCCTTCCAGCCTGGAATGGTCGGGTTGAGCATGGCGAGGTTGGTCTTGCCGCAAGCTGAGGGGAAGGCGGCGGCGATGAATTTCGACTCGCCTTCCGGATTGGTGAGCTTGAGGATCAGCATGTGCTCGGCCATCCAGCCCTCGTCGCGCGCCTTCACCGAGGCGATGCGGAGCGCGTGGCACTTCTTGCCGAGTAACGCGTTGCCGCCATAGCCGGAGCCATAGGACCAGATCTCGCGCGTCTCGGGGAAATGGGAAATGTATTTGGTCGCGTTGCAGGGCCACGGCACGTCGGCCTGGGTCTGGGCCGTGAGGGGCGCGCCGACGGTGTGCATGCCGCGCACGAAATCCTCAGAGTCGCCGAGAGCCTTCCACACTTTGTCGCCGAC
>JBAUEK010000281.1:0-2623 GCA_049678565.1 Methyloceanibacter sp.
GCTACAGGCTGCGCGGCGATCGCACGCGAAACTGGCTCGGCTGGCCTCGGTCGATGACGACCAAAAGGGCGCCGTCGTAACCAAGAAGGGGCAACGCGAGACGGGTATTCGCGACTAGCCCTGCGCGCGCGGCGCAACGAGGCTTCCGCATTGGGGCCCGATGAACGACGACAACTGCGCCAAGGTCTCTGACGGTCAATCAAGCCGGCGCGGCGTCAAAAAGTTGGCGGGACAACTCCACCGGGCCGGAGTTGTCCCGCCGTTACGCGTCATCGACCCGGACGTCCAGCCAACTCAGGGACGGCCACTGGCTCGACGTCAGGATCAGATGATCTCCGCGTTTAGCTTGTTTTCAATGCGTCATAAGCAGCCTTGCCGATCGTGGTCGTATGGCAACGCGTATGCTCGAATCCGCCCTTCTTGTCTTTGTAGACATTGGAGTTGATCATCACATACGCGATGGAGCCGTCCTTTTTCTTCAGGCGCGCCGGCTGCGCATTGACGACTTCGAATCTCGTCAGCTTGCCAAGAATGTCGTTCAAGATTTCCTGGTCCATATGGAAGTCACCGATGAATTTCCCGACATATTCATCTGGCGAATAGCCCATAGCCTCCAGCTCGGTTTCATTCACCCAGGTGACGGTACCTTCACCATCCACGGCATGGAGGCATGGCGAACAATTGTTGAGGTAATTGTCCAGATTTTCAAACGTCTCGAATTTTGTGACTCTCGATTCTGACATTTCCGAATCTCCCTATTCACATGTTCACGCACGGTGTTCGATCAGTCGTCGATCTCTCAGATTTATTCGTAACCGCCGAGGTCTTGCTTGTGCCTGAGAGCGTTGAAAACCTTTTCGTCGACAGCCGTGGTGAAGCAGCGCGTATGCTCGAATCCGCCCCACTTATCCTTGTAGACATTGGAGTTGATCATGACATAGGCGGTCGATCCGTCCTTGCGCTTCATGCGTGCCGGATACGTGTTCACAGTTTCGAACCTGGTCAGTCGTCCAAGGATATCGTTGACGACCTCTTCATCCTTGTGAAAGTCGCCGATGAATTTGCCGATATACTCTTCCTTGGTGTAGCCGAGACTCGCCAGCTCGGTTTCATTCACCCAGGTGACGGTTCCGTTGCCATCTACCGTATGCAGGCAGACGGAGTGATTGTTCAGGTAGTTGTCCAAATCTTCGAACGTTGAAAACACTTTCATCGCTTCCTCCTTTGTTACGCTTCGGTTATCTGCGGGTCTTTTGAAGCCCGCTTCACTTTCATTTTGCGCTTGAGCGCGCTCCACACTGCTTCGTCAATCTCGGTGGTAAAGCAACGCGAATGGCCAAACTCGCCGCCCGCCTGTCGGTAAACATTGGAATTGATCATCACGAATTTGATCGAACCGTCCTTGGCCCGCATGCGCGCCGGATAGTTCTGGACGGTCTCAAATCTGGTCAGAATTCCCAGAATGTCGCGGACATCATCCGCGTCCACATGGAAGTCGCCGATGAAGTGGCCGATATAATCTTCGGCCTCGTATCCCAGCAGCTCGAGTTCGGGCCTATTGGCCCAAAGGACAATTCCATCCTTGTTGACGGTGTGGAGTCCGACCGAGCATTTGTTGGTGAAGTTGTCCCAGTTCTCGATGTGGTCAAAGGTGGCCGCCGAGAGCGCCTTTGACAGCGCGGTGCGTGGCTTCGCCGATATCGGGGCCGCGCTCCATTGTTGAAAACGCTGGCTACGCGGGTCCGCGGTGGCGACCGAGTGAATGTCGTTCACGAACCGCTCGGCGTCGCGACGACCCTGATCGTCTAATGACAAATTGTCTCCGCTGCGAACGATGCCCTGTTCGCGCGCGAGCCTGGATCGGGTGTTGCCGTCATAGAGCCGCCAGGCCTTCAGCAACGGGGTCAAAAACTGCCGGGATGACAGCGGCCTTCCGGTCAGAAGCTGATGCGCGTGGATTGCGACCGTGGCGAGACGAATCACGGCTTCCAGACGGCTGCGTGCCTTGAGCTCGCGCAGGGTCATCTCAAACTCACCGAAATCGGTGAGCCGGGCGATGCCAGCAAGCTCGCGCTCGGGGCCTTCGACCGCCCGAAGCGCCGCTTTCATCGGCGTTAGCTCGGGCTCGGGCGCCGGCTGTGGGTAAGTTGGGGCATCCTCGGGCAGATACCGCGAGAGAACGTAGGACAGAACGCGACGGCGAGCATCGCTGTCTTCCAACGTCGCGAAAATGGCGCCGCTCGCGGCAATCGCCGCCAGCTCGCTATCGTGGTTCGATGAGTTGGGCATGGAAAAAAAGTATATAAGCATATGCCAGGAGTCAAGACGGCATAGTAATGCGCATATGAACGGGTCAAGGCCATTGCCCGGGTAGAGACGGCCGTTCGACGATCTCGCGGCTTAGGCGGGGAATGCGGGCGGTGGCGCTCACCGCGGCGGACGGTCAAGAAGCGCAACCCATCCCACTGTCGCGGGCAGGGCCTCGCGCGCGCCGGAAGATTACGGCGAGCGGCCCTTCACATCTCTTCCGAACCTGCTATAGGTTCCGGCCCTCCATCGGGGCACATCATTGACGCGGGGTGGAGCAGCCCGGTAGCTCGTCAGGCTCATAACCTGAAGGTCG
>JBAUEK010000282.1:0-33807 GCA_049678565.1 Methyloceanibacter sp.
GATCGATCTGCCCCACCGCGGCCGCGGCCTGACTGTCCTCGAGCTTGAGCGCGCCTTTGGGCAGCTTGAGCACGTTGCGGCCGAGGGCGATGGCGCCGGAGGAGACGACGATGACCTCCTTGCCGCCACCACGCAGCTTGGCGATGTCGTCCGAGAGCGAGCGCAGCCAATCCGATTTGAGCGTGCCGCTGGCGCTATCGACGAGCAGCGACGAGCCGATCTTGACCACGATGCGCTTGGCGTCCGTCCATTCCGTTCTCATGGCTGCCACCCGTCCAGACGCGGCTTCGGCGCATTGCGTTCGGTTCTGGCGGCGGTGACGATGGCGGCGAGCTGACGCAGCGCCGGCTGCATGCCATCGCCGCTTACAGCCGACAACACGAATGGCTTCACACCCGAAGCCTTGGCCAGCGCCTTCGCCTTTCGCTTCAGCTCATCGGCGGGGACCGCGTCGGATTTCGACAGCGCCACGATCTCGGGCTTCTCTTCAAGACCGCCGCCGTAGGCCTCGAGCTCGCCGCGAATGATGCGATAGGCCTCGACCGGATCGTCGAGCGTCGCGTCCACGAGATGGAGCATGACGGCGCAGCGTTCCACATGACCGAGGAAACGGTCGCCGAGGCCCGCGCCTTCATGCGCGCCCTCGATCAGCCCGGGGATATCGGCAAGCACGAAATCGGTCGAGTCCACGCGCACCACGCCGAGATTGGGATGGAGCGTGGTGAAGGGATAGTCGGCGATCTTCGGCTTGGCCGCGCTGACCGCGGCAAGGAAGGTCGACTTGCCGGCATTGGGCAGGCCAATGAGCCCGGCATCGGCGATCAGCTTCAGCTGTAGCCAAATGGTCAGCTCCTCGCCCGGCTGGCCGGAATTGGCCCGGCGCGGCGCCTGATTGGTCGAGGACTTGAAATGCGAATTGCCGAATCCGCCATTGCCCCCGCGCGCAAGCACCACGCGCTGCCCGGGCTCGATCAGATCGGCGATCAGGGTCTCGCCATCCTCCTCGAAGATTTGCGTTCCCGGCGGCAATTTCAGCACCACGTCGGCGCCGCCCGCGCCGCTCCGGTTCTGGCCCATGCCGTTGCCGCCCTTCTTCGCCTTGAAGTGCTGCTGATAGCGATAGTCGAGCAGGGTGTTGAGGTTGGCCACGCATTCGGCGATGACGTCGCCGCCCTTGCCACCGTCGCCGCCATTGGGGCCGCCGAATTCGATGAACTTTTCGCGCCTGAAGCTGACGGCGCCGTTACCGCCGGCGCCGGAGCTTACATAGACCTTGGCTTGGTCGAGGAACCGCATGATCTGTCACAGGAACGAGAGCGGCTTTCCGCTGCGAGAAGTTGAGGTGGTCAGGGCCTGGGGCATGACGGCTTCATTGCTGCAGGAGCCATTGAAACTCCCTTAAACAGCAGCGAAGGCAGCGAGCGCTCTGTCACGGGTCAACCGATAGGTCAAGCAGCGCGATTTGTTGCCGCGCGCGGCGCAGGGGCGAAGCACCTCTCCCGATGGCTCGAAGCCAAGCTTGGCGATCACCCGCGCCGAGGCGGGGTTTTCCCGGAAATGACCCGAGGTCAGATAATCGAAACCCTCTTTTTCGAAGGCGTGGAGGATCAGCGCCCTGGCCGCCTCGGTGGCGTAGCCCATGCCCCAATAAGGCTTGCCGAGCCAATAGCCCATCTCGGCATGGGTCGAATTATAGGCGCGATAGCCGACGCAACCGATCAGATCGCCGCCAAGGTC
The DNA here is from genome assembly GCA_049678565.1 of Methyloceanibacter sp. Lineage (GTDB taxonomy): Bacteria > Pseudomonadota > Alphaproteobacteria > Rhizobiales > Methyloligellaceae > Methyloceanibacter. The sequence continues at coordinate 1,738 of JBAUEK010000282.1, forward strand.
GATGGCATAGGCCACGCCCTCCTCGCCATCGTGATGGCTGTTGATCCAGTCGGCGGCCATCTCCGCGCTATAGGGGTGGGGAATGGTTCCCGTCATGCTGGCGACCTCGTAATCGCCGGCAAGCAGGCTGATGCGCGCCGCATCCGCAGACACGGGGGCACGCAACAGCAATCTCTCGGTCCTGATGCTCACCACCGCAAGATAAACAGGAGCGCGCGCCGAGGCGAGCCCCCTCATGGGCGCAACCGACCACGCCCGCGAAGCGGGGGGCGCCCTTAGCGATACAGGCTGGAGATGCTAGCTGGTCTTGACCGAGACGTAGACGCGGCCTTTTGCCTTGGTCGCGTATTCGACCTCGCCCTCGCGCACGGCAAAGATGGTGTGGTCCTTGCCCATGCCGACGCCGTCGCCCGGATGCCATTTCGTCCCGCGCTGGCGCAGGATGATGTTGCCCGGGATGACGCTCTGACCGCCGGACTTCTTGAGGCCGAGCCGCCTGCCGGCCGAATCGCGGCCGTTGCGAGATGAGCCACCGGCTTTCTTATGTGCCATGGTTCCGTTCCTCTATTTCTTCTTCGGCGCCGGCTTCTTGGCCGCCGGTTTTGCCGCGGGCTTCTTCGCCGCCGGCTTCTTGGCTGGCGCTGCCTTCTTGGCCGCCGGCGCTGCCTTCTTCGTTGGCGCCGGCTTTTTCGCCGCTGGCTTCTTCGCCGGCTTCGCCGCAGCCTTCTTGGCGTCTGCTTTTTGGGCTTCGGGCTTTTTGGCTTCGGGCTTTTTGGCTTCGGGCTTCTTGGCTTCGGGCTTCTTGGCCTCGGTCTTCTTGGCCTCGGTCTTTTTCGGCTCCGGGCGCGCAACCTTGGTCTGCGACGGCTTCTTGCCGTCGGTCAGGATCTCGGTGATGCGGAGCATGGTCAGATCCTGACGATGCCCCCGCGTGCGGCGGTAGCCCTTACGCCGCTTCTTCTTGAACACGATGATCTTGTCGCCGCGCGTCTGCTCCACCAATTCGGCGGCGACGAGGGCGCCGGCGATGGTGGGGCTGCCCGTCTTGGGGCCGCTGTCGCCACCGAGCAGCAGGACCTCGCCCAGCTCGATGATGTCACCGGACTCGCCGGCGATGCGCTCGATCTCGATAACGTCGTTTGGCGCAACGCGATATTGCTTGCCGCCCGTGCGAATGACCGCGAACATGTTCTTAAGCTCTCGTCTTCTTGCTTGGCTTGGAAAGCCGACCTGCTTCAGGCCTCCTGAAAGGGGCCCAGAGGAACCGGTGGGGCCGGAGGCCGCGAAAATTCATGGCCGATCCCACCAGGCGGCGCAATATATAAGTGCAAGACCATAAGTCAATGAGGCTCGGGCCGCGAGCCCGAGGTTGCCGCGTGGCGGCGGGCCAGCTAGAAGGTGCCGTTCCGGCCAGGACCATTGGCGAACGGACGGCCTTCGGAGAGGTGCCAGAGTGGTCGAATGGGACGGTCTCGAAAACCGTTGTACGGGTGACCGTACCGTGGGTTCGAATCCCACCCTCTCCGCCACCAATTACGTTATTGATATTCCATGTCATTACGGTTTCATCGAGGGGTAATCCCCTCGGTGTTTCCGGGGCTTTGCAGGCGTGCATGGTTGCATCTGGTAGCTGGAGACACTTTCGTACGCCAATCGGCCGTCTCTGCGCGGGCGCGTCTCTTACGGCCGATTTGCCAGTACCACCGTCTCTTGGCCACCCGCCCTTTTCTTGGTGAGCAGGCGAGACGACAAACCCGAGACAGGCGTGGGTCATGGTCGTATCCGGCCGAGGGATAGCTTAGAGGAGACAGAACAGCTCGCGCTGCGCCTTCCACTCGAGGGGCAGGCGGGTGTCTTCCATCAGCCGGTTCGCGGTGAGCTGTGCAGGATGCCTGCCGTTGAAGATCGCCGTGACCATATCGGGTGCGAGGAAGGAGAGCCTGATGAGGCGCGAGACGTAGGAACTGACGACCCCCTCCTCCGCGGCGATCTCTCTCAAGGTTAGGCTGGGATCCTGAACCAGGCGCGCGCGTATCGCATGGGCCCGGACGAGTAGACGCACCAGGGTGCCATCGACACTCGCCGGCGCGGATCCATCCTCTACCACCATTCGCATCTCGATCCCGGTGCGCTTCAGACGCGCGCGGACGGTCAAGATCATCAGATGCTGCTCTGGATCACATCCGGCGGAGTAGGCAGGTTGCCGTTTATCGGGCTCAGCGCCCAAACACAGGGCAAGGCCCATTTGATCGAGCGTCACGTCGATCCGGTCGGAATGAACCTGGACGCGCGTGACAAAGGCGAGGACAAGCGCGCGGAGATCCTCCGCACCGAGATCGTGCCAGCGGGCTGCAAGCCGCGCAGCCTCGTCCAGCAGCTTCTTCTGTGCAACGGCGTCGGGGTCACAGCACTGGACGGCGTTGAGGACGGCAACCGGATCGGCGAGCCATGCGCGTATCCGGCCGGTGACCAGAGCCTCTATATTGGCGGCCGGGATGCGCTGGCCGCTCTTCGTCGCGCTGGCATTCCCGGTCACCAGCGATTTGGAGACGTAGTAGCGATACCGGACACCCCTCTTCGCAGCATGACTGGGCGTCATAGGCTCGCCTTGCGCATCGTAGATGAGGCCGGCGAACAGGCTCATCTGGCGGGCGCCCCTGCCGGTATCGCGATCGACCCGGTTTGTTTCCAAGGTGGCCTGTACCCCCTGCCAGAGATCCCCATCAACGATCGGGTCGTGCTCGCCTGGATAGACCTGGTCCTTATGCACGATCTCGCCGCGATAGATGCGGTTCTGCAATAAGAGATAGAGCGCCCCCCGGGCAATCGGCTTGCCGCCATGGAGATGGCGCCGCTTGCTGAGGATACCCGCGGCATCGAGATGCTCTTTGAGCAGGCGCACCGAACGCAGTTCCTGATAGCGGCGGAAGATGTAGCGGACGGTCTCAGCCTCGGCCTCGTTGACCACCAGCTTCCGCTCCTTCACGTCGTAGCCGAGCGATGGATAGCCGCCCATCCACATACCCTTCTTCTTGGAGGCAGCAATCTTGTCTCGGATCCGCTCACCCGTTACCTCGCGCTCGAACTGGGCGAACGACAGCAGCACGTTCAAGGTCAGGCGCCCCATCGAGGTTGTCGTGTTAAAGGCCTGCGTCACCGAGACGAAGGACACGGCGTGGCGCTCGAAGACCTCGACGATCTTGGCGAAGTCCGACAGCGCCCGGGTGAGCCGGTCAACCTTATAGACGACGATGATATCCACCCCGCCGGCGGCGATGTCGGCCAGCAGCCGCTGCAGCGCCGGCCGCTGCATCGTGCCCCCGGAATAGCCGCCATCATCATACAGCGCCGGCAGCGCCACCCAGCCCTCGTGCTTCTGACTCAGGATGAAGGCCTCGCCGGCTTCACGTTGCGCATCGAGCGAGTTGAAGTCTTGCTCCAGGCCCTCCTCGGTGGACTTGCGGGTATAGATGGCACACCGCACCTTCTGCCGGCTCTTCCCGGGACTGTCCGCAGCCCGGCTAGGCATCTGAAGCACCCCCATCCAAGCCCATTCCATTGGGCGATGGTGTGACGGGGTGGCCAGTGGCGGGTGATCGTCTTGCGAGTCCAAAGAAGCGCGGGCCCGACCAATGGGCGCCCGTGATTTCGCGGGCGATTGCGGTCAGCGAAAGGTAGCTCCGTCCGGCATAGGTGAAGCCTTCCTCCTTGACCGTGACGGTGTGCGGCGCTGATTGGTGAGGCCAAGTTCGAGGCCGCCATCCAGCGATTCAAGGGGGAGCTTCACGCGTGCATTTTGGCGATCGCCGAGAACGCCCCTGATAGTGCCGAGCATGCCCATAATCTTGCCGGTGTGGCCGGTCTGTTGGGCTTCGATGAGCTCTCCGGCGCCAGCCGCCGCTTCTTGGCTGCACGGCACGGGGATACGGACGATGTGGACCCCTCTACCCGAGTTGCTCTTGCAAGCCGCCCAACGGGCAGAAGACGCACTCAGAGCCCAAGGGAACTAGAGAGACGAGGGCCCCCCAAGTGGGCCTACCAAGAGCGGCCGCTCGCGCCCGCGATTTACCTCCGGGTCATCGGACTCGACGCGCGGCCTCTGATCACGTTGCCACAGCCACCTTGCTTCGACTGGGGCGCGCCAGCTCCGGGGCGTCGAGGATTGCGGCCTGACGTTCTGTGCCGTTACCTGCTGCGAAAATGTGTTGACTAGCCGGAGGATTCCGGGGGAGCTTTGCTCAGGCCGCTTGGGCGGCCGCGGCGCCATCGGTTGTTGGCAGTAAGCGCCAGGATCCTTGGAGCGCCGAGCCTCGAACACGGGGGTCGGAACATGGTTAGACTGCTTGCCACCGCGGTGACGGTGCTGTCGATGTTTGCTGCTGGCGCGCCGGCGCTCGCCGACGACTCAAAAGATCCCATAAAGATGACGCTGCACGACTGGACCGGGCAGCTGATCACGACGCGTCTCATGGGTGAGGCGTTGAAGAATGCGGGTCTTAACGTTGAATATGTGCAGGCCGACTACCTCGCCCAGTTCGCCGGCCTCAAGACCGGCGATCTCGACGTGGCCATGGAGATCTGGGAAACGACCGGTCGCCCGGCGATGGACGAGGCAACCGCAACCGGTAAGGTTGAGAACCTCGGCGAGACCGGCATGCTCGCCATCGAGGAGTGGTGGTACCCCGAATATATGAAGGAGAAATGTCCGGGATTGCCGGACTGGGAGGCGCTGAAGAAATGCGCCGAGCAATTCTCCACGGCCGAGACGGCACCCAAGGGCCGCTATCTCGGCGGCCCCGTCACTTGGGGCGGCTTCGACGACGAGCGTGCGGCTGCCCTCGATCTTCCCTTCGAAGTGGTCCATGCCGGCACCGATGCGGCGCTGTTCGCCGAGCTCGAATCCGCCGTCCAGCGCCAAGCACCCATCATCCAATGGGTCTATGCGCCGCATTGGGCGCCGATAAAATACAAGGGCGAATGGGTCGAATTTCCGAAATATGAAGCCGCCTGCTACGAGGACCCGGAGTGGGGTATCAACAAGACGGCCACGCATGATTGCGGCAAGCCGCGCGGTCCCATCTGGAAGGTCTCCTGGTCCGGGCTCAAGGACAAATGGCCGAGCGCCTACGACGCGATCAAGAAGTTCAACATCAACAACGACGAGATGGGCGCGCTGATCACCAAGGTCGATCTCGACGGCGAGAAGGTCGAGGACGTCGTGGCCGAGTGGATGAAGAACAACGAGGCGCGCTGGAAAGGCTGGGTCGGCCAGTGACGTCCAAGCGGCTCGATTAGGGCGCGTGCGGCCTGCTAGACTTTCCGGGAGGCGGCAGTCCCCGCTTCAGCGCGCCGGGGCCCTTGATCCGTGACAGATGTCGCTCTCGCCTGCCGCAATGTGTGGAAGCTCTACGGGCCTGATTCGAAGGGCTTGCTCGCTCGGCTCGGGCCTCAGCCGAGCCAAGCTGACGTCAAGGCCGCGGGCTACATCGCGGCAGTCGCCGACGCGACGCTGTCCGTCTCACGCGGCGAGATTTTCGTCATCATGGGCCTGTCCGGCTCCGGCAAATCGACGCTGGTGCGATGCCTCGCTCGCCTGATCGAGCCCTCCACCGGCGAGGTCATGTTCGCGGGGCGCAATTTGCTGGACGCGTCGCCGGCGGAGCTGATTGAGCTCCGGCGTCACAAGATGGGCATGGTGTTCCAGCATTTCGCGCTGCTACCGCATCTCAGCGTGCTCGGCAATGTCGCTTTTCCGCTCGAGATCCAGGGGGTGGCGCGCAAGGAGCGCGAGACGCGTGCCCGCGAGATGACGGAGCTGGTCGGTCTCAAGGGCCGCGAGCACAATTTGCCGCAAGAGCTCTCCGGCGGCCAGCAGCAGAGAGTCGGTATTGCCCGCTCGCTCGCCACCAACCCAGACATCTGGTTCCTCGACGAGCCGTTCTCGGCCCTCGATCCCTTGATCCGGCGCGAGATGCAGAACGAGTTTCTGCGCCTCCAATCCGTGCTGCATAAGACGATCGTCTTCATCACCCACGATTTCGACGAGGCCATTCGGCTCGCCGATCGCATCGCCATCATGCAAGACGGCCGCATCGTGCAAATCGGCACGCCGGAGGATCTCGTGCTGTCGCCGGCCGATGGTTATGTCGCTGATTTCACGCGCGAGGCACCGCGGGCGAAAATCCTTTCCGCGCGCGCCATCGCCCGCGCCCCTCGCAACGGCGAGGCCATCACCGGCAGCATCAGAGCCGACAGCAAGGTGGCCGAATTTGCCAAGGAGGTCGAGGCCTCGACCGGCGCCTTCGGCGTACACGATGCCAACGGCAAGCTCTTGGGCGTCGTCGATCGCGCCGCGGTCGTGTCGGTGCTCATTGGGGCCACGGAGGCACCATGACGGCGGCTCTCGCGCTGGACAGCCGGACGGCCAATGGACGCGTCCCTGCCGCGCTCGGAATCTGGATTGTTCTTGCCGTACTGTCTGTTACCGCCTTTGCGCTGCCGGCCGGCACGCTTCCGGGCTGGATGCTCGAGATCCCGCCCCAATGGCGGCTCGGATTGGACACGGCGATCTCGAGCTTCATGAAGTGGTTGGTGGAGGACGCGAGCTTCGGTCTGTTCACCTTCAGGCAGGCGACGCGCGCGTTCAGCGCCGTCCTCGACGTACCACTCACGGCGGCAACCGCAATATTCTCGACCGGACTTCTTCGCGGCAGCGGGTCGACGGCGGTGCAGCTCGCGCCACCGCTGCCATGGATTGCCGTCGTCGGCATTGCCGCGGCGCTCGGCTGGCGCTTTGGCGGGACGCGTCTCGCGCTGCTCGCCGGCGCCGCTTTTCTATACCTCGCGGTATTCGGCCAATGGGCCAGCGCCATGACCACGCTCGCTTCGATCGCCATCGCGGTGCCGCTCGGCGTGGCAGGCGGCATCTTGTTCGGAATCCTTGGCTTCCGCGTTCCCCTCGCGCGCCAGATCATGGAGCCGATCCTTGATCTGATGCAGACGGTACCGATCTTCGCCTATCTCATCCCGATCCTGTTCCTGTTCGGCTTTGGACCGGTGGCGGCGATGATCGCGACCATGATCTACGCCATGCCGCCGATGGTTCGAGTGACGATAACGGCGCTGGAATCCGTGCCGCGCGAGATCGTCGAATATGGCACCATGGCCGGCACGACGCGGCGGCAGCTGCTGTTGAAGGTCATGCTTCCGGCGGCGCGGCCACAGCTTCTCGTGGGCGTCAATCAAGTCATCATGCTTTCGCTCAACATGGTGATCATTGCCTCGATGATCGGGGCGGGCGGCCTTGGCTACGATGTTCTGACCTCGCTCAGGCGCTTGGACATCGGGCGCGGCGTGGAGACGGGCCTCGCCATCGTCGTGCTCGCGATCGCGCTCGACCGGCTGAGCCAAGCCTATGCCTCGCGGCGGATCGGCACCGTCGGCGATGTCCGCAGCTTTGCCCTGGCCGTTCTCGCCTTCACCGCCGTCGTCTACGCCATCGGGCTGTTCGTTCCGGCCGTCGCGATCTACCCGGAGTCGCTCCAGCTTTCGACCGCGCCCTGGTGGGGCGAAGCGGTCAGATGGATCAATGTGAATTATTTTGACGCCCTGGACGCCATCAAGAGCGCGCTCCTGTTGAACGTGCTGATCCCCGCCAAGCGCTTCATGGTGGCCCAGCCTTGGCCGCTGCTAACCGCGGCGCTCGCCTTCGCCGGCTGGCAGCTCGGCGGCATCCGGCTTGCCGCTCTCGCCGCGGGCCTCACGCTGTTCATCGTGCTCAATGGGCAGTGGGAGAATGCGATGGAGACCGTCTATCTGTGCGGAATCTCGGTCATCATCGCCTCGGCCATCGGCATTCCGCTAGGCATCCTCGGCGGCCTTTCCGATCGCGCCTGGCGCATTCTCGAGCCCGTCATCGACACGCTGCAAACATTGCCGAGCTTCGTTTACCTGATCCCCGCAGTCATGCTGTTCAGGGTGGGCGATTTCACCGCCATGATCGCGATCGTGCTCTACGCCGTGGCGCCGGCCGTGCGCTACGCGGCCCATGGCATCCGCAACGTTGACCCGACGCTCGTCGAGGCGGGCACGGCGGCCGGATGCACCCCCCTCCAACTGCTCACCAAGATTCGCCTACCGCTGGCGGCACCCGTAATCCTTCTCGGCATCAATCAGACGGTGATGTTGGCGATCTCCATGCTCGTGATCACCGCGCTGGTCGGAACGCGCGATCTCGGCCAAGAGGTCTACATCGCCTTGACCAAAGCCGACACCGGACGCGGCCTGGTCGCGGGGCTCTGCGTTGCCGCGATCGCGATCATCGCCGACAGGTTGATCCAGACCGCTGCACGCCGCCTTGCGGCGCGACGGGGAGGGCACGCGTGACCCCTGACATGGTGCGAGAGCGTTCAGCCGCGCGCGTCGTCGCGCTTCCGATCTGGTCCGGGCCCGTGGACCCTCTGCCGCTGGCCGGCGGCATCACCAATCAGAACTTCACGGTCGAAGATCGAGGGCGCCGCTACGTCGTGCGCGTCGGTGACGATATCATCGTTCACGGGGTGCTGCGCGCGAACGAGGTGGCCGCGAGCCGGGCCGCACATTTAGCGGGGCTGAGCCCCGGAGTGGTGCATGCGGAGCCGGGCATTCTCGTGCTCGATTTCATCGAGGGTCGCACCTTCACCGCCGAAGACGTGCGTAACCCAGCCAACCTCGAGCGCCTCGTCGACATGGTGCGGCGATGTCACCGCGATATTCCCCGGTATTTGCGCGGGCCGGCCGCGATGTTCTGGGTGTTCCATGTCGTGCGCGACTATGGGCACACGCTGAACGATGGTGGCAGCCGGCACGCGCCTCTGTTGCCGGATCTGCTCGCGCGTGCCGCGCGCCTCGAAACCACCGTCGGTCCCGTCGACATCGTCCTCGGCCACAACGATTTGCTTGCCGCCAACTTTATCGACGACGGCAAGAGACTGTGGCTCGTGGATTGGGAATATGCCGGATTCAATTCGCCTTTATTCGATCTGGGCGGCCTTGCTTCCAACAGCGAGTTTCCCCCCGAACAGGCGGAGCAGGTCTTGAGCCTCTATTTCGACAAGCCCGTCGACGATGCATTGCGCCGCCGTGCGGCCGCCATGACCGCGGCGTCGCTCCTGCGCGAGACCATGTGGAGCATGGTGTCCGAGATCCACTCGACCGTCGATTTCGACTACGCCGCCTACACCGCCGAGAATCTGCGACGCTTCGAGGCCGCCTATGCGGCGTATCTTGTGATGGACCCCGCATGAGCGATCTACCCTCTTCCGCCAAGATCATCATCGTCGGCGGCGGCATCGTCGGCTGTTCCGTAGCCTATCATCTGGGGAAGATGGGGATCACGGACGTGCTCCTGCTCGAGCAGGGCAAACTAACCAGCGGCTCGACCTGGCACGCCGCGGGTCTTGTCGGACAGCTGCGCACCAGCGCCAACATCACCCAGCTGCTCGGCTATTCCGTCGAACTTTATGACCGGCTCGAACAGGACACGGGCCTCGCCACCGGGTGGAAGCGCAACGGCGGCTTGCGGCTTGCCTGCAATCCGGAGCGCTGGACGGAGGTCAAGCGGCAGGCGACCACCGCCACCTCTTTCGGGCTCGAAATGCATCTCTTGAGCGCAAAGGAAGCCCAGGATTTGTGGCCGCTCATGCAAGTCGACGACGTCGTCGGGGCTGCCTTTCTCCCGACCGACGGACAGGTGTCGCCGTCGGATGTCACCATGTCGCTCGCCAAGGGTGCGCGCAACGCGGGCGTCAAAATCAAGGAGGGCGTAAAAGTCACCGGCGTCGAGGTTGAGGACGGGCGCCTGCGCGCCGTGATGACCGATGAAGGCCGGATCGGTTGCGACAAGCTCGTGATCTGCGCCGGCCAGTGGTCGCGCGAGCTCGGGCGCATGGCCGGCGTCAACATTCCCCTCGTCTCGGTGCAGCATCAATATCTCATCACCGAGAAAATCGAGGGCGTGACGTCGAACCTGCCGACGCTGCGCGATCCGGACCGTCTCACCTATTGGAAGGAAGAGGTTGGAGGCCTGGTGATGGGCGGCTACGAGCCCAATCCCGTGCCGTGGGCAATTGAGGGTTTGCCGGAGGGGTTCGAGTTCCAGCTTCTGGAAGACGACCTCGACCATTTCGAGCCGTTGCTCGAACTCGCCGTGGGCCGGGTGCCGGCCATGCAGAATGCGGGCATCAAGGAGTTCATCAACGGCCCCGAAAGCTTCACTCCCGACGGGAATTTCATCCTGGGCGAAGCTCCGGAGATGCGCGGAATCTATGTCGGGGCAGGGTTCAATGCCTTCGGCATCGCGTCCGCCGGCGGCGCCGGCATGGTGCTGGCCGAGTGGGTGGTGAAGGGTGAACCGCCCTACGATCTCTGGCCGGTCGACATTCGCCGCTTCGGCAGGAACCATCTCGACACGGATTGGGTGCGCACCCGCACGCTGGAGGCTTACGCCAAGCACTACACCCTGGCGTGGCCGCTCGAGGAGCATCAATCCGGCCGGTCCCTGCGCCGCTCGCCGCTCTACGACAGGCTCAAGGCGGACGGCGCCTGCTTCGGCGAGAAGCTCGGCTGGGAACGGCCGAACTGGTTTGCCGATCTCGCGCGCGGGGAGAAGGCCGAGGATAGCTACAGCTACGAGCGGCAGAACTGGTTCGATGCTGTCGGCCGTGAGCACAAGGCCGCGCGCGAGCGTGTCGCCATCTTCGACCAGACCTCCTTCGCCAAGTTCCGGCTCGTCGGCCGCGATGCGGAGCAGGCGCTGTCGTGGATCGCGGCCAACGACGTTGCCAAGCCTCCGGGCCTTTTCGTCTACACCCAGATGCTCAACAATCGTGGTGGCATCGAGTGCGATCTGACGGTCGGCAGGCTATCGCCGGCCGAATATTACATCGTGACCGGCACCGGCTTCGCCACGCACGACTTCGACTGGATCTCGCGCTCGATCCCGGAGGGGCTCGATGCCCGCCTGATCGATGTCACCTCGTCGAATGCCGTGCTGTCGGTCATGGGTCCTCGGTCGCGCGAAATCCTCCAGGGTCTGACCGAGCACGACATGTCCAATGCCGGCTTCCCCTTTGGCCGAGTGAAGCAAGTGACCGTCGCTGGCGCGCCGGTGCTGGCGCTCCGCGTCACCTATGTCGGCGAGCTCGGTTTTGAGCTCCACATTCCGGTCGAGTTTGCCGCGACCGTCTACGACGCGCTGATGGCCGCCGGGGAGCCGCACGGCATTGCCAATGCCGGCTACCGCGCCATCGAGTCCCTGCGCTTGGAAAAGGGCTACCGCGCCTGGGGCGCGGATATCGGGCCGGACCACTCCCCGCTCGTCGCCGGCCTCGCCTGGGCCGTGAAGCTGAAATCCGGCACGCCATTTCAGGGACGCGCCGCCCTCGAAGCTCAAGCCGCAAAGAAGCTACCGCGCCTGCTCGCGGGCTTCACTACCGACCCTTCGGTCGTCCTCTTGGGGCGCGAGACCATCTATCGCGACGGCAAGCGGGTGGGCTGGCTCACCAGTGGAGGCTACGGCTACACGGTCGGCCGCTCGATCGGCTATGGCTATATCCGCGATCCGGAGAACGGGGTCGATCGCGATCATGTGCTTTCCGGCCGCTACGAGCTCGAGGTGGCGACGACGCGCGTGCCGGCGGAGACATTCCTCGATCCGCTCTACGACCCCAAAATGTCGCGGATCAAGAGTTGAGCCCGCCACGCAAGAACGCGTGAACGAGGACGATTGATGCGGTCACGCAGCGACGGCAGACGCGCCGGCCTTAGGGCTTCAGCGTGGTGACCTGGTAGAGTCGTTCCACCCAATTGCCGTCGCGCTTCACCAGGATTTCGGTGGCGAACGCGAGCGCCGGTAGGGGCTTGCCCTTGAAGCTGCCGTGCAGTTCGGTGGTGAATGTCCGCATCGCCGCGTCGGAGCCGAGCAGCGTGACCGTCGCCCCGCCTTGCAGGGTCTCGCCAAAATCGAGCTCCGGCAGCGAGGCGAGCTGATCGGCCACGGATTGCGGCCCGTCATAGTAGGGCGTCACCGAGACATGGTCCGGCGTCATCAATCCTTTGATCGCCTCGACGTCCTTCTGCGCGAACGCCGCATCGAGCGCCGCCGCCGCCTTGTTGACCGCGTCAATGGTTTCGGCCTCGCTCGCCTTCGCCTGACACAGGCCTGCCGCCACAAGGATGATGAGGGAAAGCACGGTGGCTATCATGCGCATGCCCAACTCCTTTGCCGTGGTTGAGGCCTGGGGCCCCGGAGAGACCCATTCTCCGTATCCGAGGAGATAACGCAACTCCCCCGGGGCGCAGGACAGCATGGCTGACTCCCGCGCTCGCCGTCATCTTCGCCCGCCAGGGTCGCGCCGACCGCTAATCCGGCTTGATCCGGCGCCAGCCAGCGTGGCGACCGGCGATGAGCCAGTAAATCAGCCCCCAGACAATGCCCGCGGCGAGGAACAGATAAGGGCGTTCGTTCGAGATGCCTGGCGTCAACCGGCCGAGGACAAGCAGGGAGAAGATGCCCATGGCGCAGCCGATCCCCACCCAGGCGAGAATAGACCGCCAGCGGAGAAGTTCCGCCGCTACAATCACGATCCCGAGCGGAAACAGCGCGAAGATGCAGAGATAGCTGCCAATCGCCAAGCTTGCCTCGATGCCGACGCCTTCGGCAAATCCGCCCAAGGACATCGACAGGACGAATCCGGCGGCGAGGCATCCCGCGACATAGGCGAGCAGGATCAGCGCTATGCGGCGAAGGAGCGGAAATCGGCGCTCTGTCACGGGCGTTTTCCTACAGGCAGGCGGAGGCCGCGATATTACGCCTGTCGCCATTGCGCGAGACAGCTAGATTTCCGGACGGAAAACGATCAGGGGACAGAACACTTTCCGCCCCTTCTTCAAATCCGGAACAAGAGATAACCTCGCAGCGATGGACCTCTTACCCACCCCGGAAGCCCGCACCGCGCTTATCGCGCGCATCAAGGCCATTCTGCTCGAGCCCAAATCCGAATGGCCGAAGATCGCGGCCGAGCCGGCCACCATCGGCGGTATCTATTCGCGCTACGTCGTTTATGTCGCCGCCGTGCCGGTGCTGTGTGCGCTGATCGGCGCCCTTGTGTTCGGCTACGGCTTTGCCGGGGTGACCTATCGTCCTTCGCTGTTCTCCGCCCTCTGGAGCGCCGTCTTGCAGTATGGGCTTCAGCTCGGCGGCGTTTACGTCTTCGCCCTGATCATCGATGCCCTGGCGCCGCGCTTCGGCGGCGCGAAGGATCGCGTGAGCGCCTTCAAGCTTGCCGCTTATGCCGCCACGGCGAGCTGGCTCGCCGGTGTCTTCGTGCTCGTGCCGGCGCTCGGCTTCCTCACGATCCTCGGACTGTACAGCCTCTATCTGCTCTATACCGGCGCCCCGGTGCTGATGCGCATCGCCGCCGACCGGGCGCTCGGCTTCACCGCCTCGATCATCGTCGTCGGCATCGTCATCGGCATCCTCGCCGGAGTTCTGCTTGCCGCCCTGACCCCGCATGGCGGGCCGGCTGGCGGGGACGAGTTGAGCGGCAAGGTTACGCTTCCGGGCGGCGTTACCGTGGACCTTGACCAGCTCGATGCGACCGCCAAGCGCTTGGAGAAGATGGCGGAGCCGGCGCAATCTGGCGACGCATCAAGCAGCGAGCCTGCCGCCAGCGGCGACGCGACCAACCCCACCGCCATCCAGCCCGACGCGCTCAAGGCCCTGCTGCCGGACAGTCTGCCCGGTGATTTCACCCGGGGCGACGTGTCGACCTCGACCGGTGGCGCGGCCGGGTTCTCGTTTGGCGCGGCCAAGGCCGAATACGCCAAGGGAGAGGCCCGCATCACGCTCTCGCTCACGGATATGGGAGCGATGGGCGCCATCGCCGCGCTCGGCAGCGCCTTCGGCGTCAATGCCACGGAGGAGACCGAGACCTCCTATTCTAAGGTGGGCCAGTTCGATGGCCGCATGACCATGGAGAAGTTCGACCGCGACACGCAGGACGGCTCGTTTGGCGTCATCGTCGGCGACAGGGTGTTGCTGGAAGCCGAAGGGGCCGGCGCCAGCATGGGCGAGCTCAAATCGGCCGTGGAGGCGGTGGACCTAGCCCGCGTCGAGGCGCTGGCCAAATAGCCCCAGGCCCCTGGCTCAGGCCCCCTGGATCTCCTCGCGCAGCAGCTCGAGCCGCAGCCACTCTTCTTCCGCCGCCGCGAGCGCCCTTTGCGCCTTTGCCAGTTCCTCGCCAGCCGCGGTGAAGCCGGCGCGGTCCCGGGCATAGAAGTCGGGGTCGGCGAGGAGATGCTCCAGACGCCGGATCTCCGCATTCAGCGCCTCGATGCGGGCTGGCGACGTCTTCAACGCGTGTTGGTCGGCGAATCCGAGTCGCTTGCGCGACTCCGAGTTGCCGCGCGGCACTGAAGCGCGTGGTGCCGGCCGCGCCGGGCTCGGAGCCGCAGGCTTCTCCCGCACCAGCGCGCCGACGCCAGCCCCGCGTTGCGCCACCATGTCGGAATAGCCGCCGGCATATTCGATCCATTTGCCGTCCCCCTCGAACGCGAGGATCGAACTGGCGGTGCGATCGAGAAAGTCACGATCGTGGCTGACCAGAATGAGCGTCCCCGGATAGCTTGCCAGCATCTCCTGCAAGAGATCGAGCGTCTCCAGATCGAGGTCGTTGGTGGGCTCGTCCAACACCAGGAGATTGGACGGAACCACCAGCCCGCGCGCGATCATCAGCCTTCCGCGCTCGCCGCCGGAGAGCGCCTTCACCGGGGTTCGCGCCTGCTCCGGTTTGAACAGGAAGTCCTTCATGTAGCTGGTGACGTGACGCGACTCCCCGTCGATGATCACGGCGTCGCCCCGCCCCCCGGTCAAGGTCGCAGCGAGGGTCGCCTCCGGATCGAGGCTTTCGCGCCGCTGGTCGAGGGTGGCGATCTCCAGATTGGTTCCGAGGCGCACGCTGCCGCGATCGGGAGCAAGCGCTCCGGTGAGCAAATTGATCAAGGTCGTCTTGCCGGCGCCGTTCGGACCCACGATCCCGACCCGATCGCCGCGGGCGATCTTGAGGCTTAGATTCTGCACCACCTTGAGGTCGCCATAGTCCTTGGCGATGCGCCGCGCCTCGATCACGAGCTTGCCGGTTTCCTTCGCCTCCTGCACCGACAGCTTCACCTCTCCGGCCGCGCGGTTTTGCTGCCCGCGCTTGCGCCGGTCGCGGAGCTCGAGCAGCGCCCCGAGCCGGCGCTGGTTCCGCTTCCGCCGCGCGCTGACGCCGTAACGCAGCCAGGATTCCTCCTGCACGATGCGGCGGTCGAGCTTGTGGCGTTCGAGCTCCTCCGCCTCCAGGATGGCGTCGCGCCACGCCTCGAACTCGGCGAAGCCCTGCTCGAGCCGGCGCGTGCTGCCGCGATCGAGCCAGACCGTCGCCTGCGACAGATTTTCCAGGAAGCGCCGGTCGTGGCTGATCAGCACCAGGGCCGAGCGCGTGGATCGGAGCGCCGCCTCCAGACCCTCGATGGCCACCACATCGAGATGATTGGTCGGCTCATCGAGCAGGAGAATGTCGGGCTCCGGCGCCAGCACGCGGGCGAGCGCGGCGCGGCGGCTTTCCCCGCCGGACAGCGTCGTCGGGTCCTCGGACCCGCTGAGGCCAAGGCTCTCCAAGAGGAACCGCGCGCGATGGAGATCGTCGCCGGGCGCGAGCCCCGCCTCGACGAAGGCCGCCGTACTGGCATAGCCGGAGAGGTTGGGGCTTTGCGGCAGATAGCGGATGGTCACGCCGGGCTGCAGGAAGCGGCTGCCAGTGTCGGGCTCGATCATTCCGGCGGCGATCTTGAGCAAGGTCGACTTGCCCGAGCCGTTGCGGCCAACGAGGCACAAACGCTCCGAAGGACCGATCGACAGGACGGCGCCGTCGAGCAAGGGCGTGCTGCCGAAGGAAAGCCCGATATCCTTCAGCAGGAGAAGCGGCGGAGCCATGGTTTCGCTGTTCCGTTGGCGGCTAAAGGCGTTGCGCGCGCCCTTCTTAGCCCAGGCGCGCAGCGCTTCTCAATCTTGGCCTGCCGGCTCCCGCCTGATCCAGAGGCCGACATGGGTGTCGGGCGTGGCGGAGAATTCCACCCAGCGATAATCGGCATCGAGCGCCTTATTGATGGCCTGCCATGTTGCCACCTCCGTGCTTTCTCGCGTCGACCAGACGACGTAGCGGACGTTGCGATCGGTGACGAAGCGCGCCGCTTGCGGATGGGTGCCGGCATAGAAGTTCTTGATCTCGGCGGCGAGGCCCGGAAGCTCGGTCAGACCCTTTCGCCAGCTTTCGAGCGCCCAGGGAATCCCGACTACATTCGGCTTCAGCGCGAAGCTGCCATAGATGCCGGTGTCGATCGGATAGGCGTCATAGGTTTTTTCCAGCACGATGCCGCGGGGGGCCTGGCCGAGAACGCGCAGCATGCGCGCGTTGGCGGGATCTTGGGCATAGAAGCCGGTGCCGTCGATCTTGCCGGCATAAGCGTGGGAGCGAAACGCCAGATAGCGGCCGATATCAACGGCAAAGACCGAGATGAGGACCAGCACGCTCGCGGCCAGGACCCGGGCGACAAGACGGTTGCTGGCGAGGAGATAGGCCGAGATGGAAAAGACCCCGCCGGTGAAGATCCAGCCCCACCATTTCAGCGCCGGATTGAAGCGGATGAACTCGTCGCGATAGGCCCCGTCAAAGGCATTGAAGGTTTCGGTGAAAATCAGGAGGCAGAGGAAAATCAGGGCGAAAAATCCGGCGAGAGATCGCGCCTGCCCCAGCAGCGGGACGGCGAGCGCGAGCAGCAGCAGCGGCCACCAAACCATCAGGAATTGCACGATCGGCGCGTGCGCCTGCGAGGACACCAATTGCAGCCGCATATAATTGATCTCCGCCCCAAGCCCGGCGAGGAAGGGAAGCAGAAGCAGCACGCCGGCCCCCACGCCCGCGGCGAGGCTGAGCGGGTCGAGGCGCCCCGAGCGGCGCCAATCCCAAACTTTCCACGCCCCAACCAGGGCGGCCTGGAGTGGGAACACCCAGGCATTGGCACAGAGCGTGAGTGGCACCGTGAGGCCGAGCACGAATTCGAGCCGCGCCCGCACGGGTCTGTCCGCCTGCGGCACCGCAGCCATGATGGTGAGCGCCAGGAACAGAAGCAGGAAGCCCGACAACACGGCGTGATAACCGCCGATCGCATATTGATAGCCGAAGGTCTCGATCGGCAGCCTTACCGAGCGCTCCGTGTCGCCGAACAGCGATCGCCAGGTGTCCGACGCGTTCGAAGAATCGAACAGGCCAAGCAGCTTGGAGTTGTGGATCAAAGCGTCGACCGCCGATCCGTAGCTGAAAAACGGCGCCGATGTCCCGGAGGTGATGAGATGGAGCAGGGGCGAGATGCCCGTGCCTCCGATTGCGAGCGCGGCAATCGCCAATAGCTTCAGCCCGAAGCGCAGACGGAGAACGGTCAGGAACTCCCAGGCCAGCCCCAGCACGAGGCCGGCGAGGAGGATGGCGGCCACATTGAAGCTAGCTCCGGGCCCTAGGCCGAAGATCCGGCCGAGCAGGGCGGCGGAATAATGCTGGAAGGCGTAGTAATAATTGAGCCGCTGATAAGGGAGCCAGGCATCGACCGGTGGCAGCCTGTCACCGGCAAAATAATTGGCGACGAAGTGAAAATCGGTGAGACGATCGTTGTCTTCGACGATCTCCGGAAACGCCACTCTCCACACCGTGCCGTAGAGCAGGGCGCAGAGGAAAACGATTTCGCTCGCCTTGAACGTCTCCTCGAGAAAAGAATCCCGCCACTGCCAGATCAAATAGAGCGACAACGCCGTCAGCGGCAGGCAGAGGGGATAGAGCTCGCCCAGCCCGACGAAGTGCTCGAGCGTGAACAGCGTCAGGCAGACCGCGAGGATGCCAACCACGCGGGCCGTGGCCGGCAGCGGGAGGGTGCGTAATACGAGAAGGGTCACGGCCGTGATGTTGATCAAGACGGCCGCGGCAATCCCGATGAGGTAAATGGCTTCGATCATGCTGCCCGCGAATTCTTACTCCGACAATTCGGCCCGGCGCCGTGCGAACTCCATCGAGTCTCACGCTCAGCCCCTGCGACACGAGCAAAAAACAAGCGTTTGGTCGGAGCAAGGCCCCAGAGGTCTGGGTTGATCTCAGGGATCTGTGGGATGGCGATCGGCGAGAGGGAGGCTAATCAGATCCCCGGCCGACATGATCATCGCGTCACCCGGAGGTCGCTCCGATCCATAGCAGCCGTCGCGGTCCATTCAAGCGGGACCTGCGACATCATCGGACAGTCGAGGGTCTTCTCCAGCGCCTCCACCAGCTGTTCCTCGTTATTGGCCTTGACATAGAGGCCGCTGTTTTCTTCCGCCACGCACATGAGGTCCATTGCGCTGTACGCCCCGGTCCAGGAGAAGCTGTCATATCGAAACGCGATGGCGTGGATCGTGAGGCCATAGCCCGCGGCCCGCAGCTGCTTGGCGAGTTCGCATGGGGACCGCCCGCACGTCTCCTCGCCGTCGGTGACGACGACGATGACGCCCGGCTTTGACCTGAAATTGAGCGCCTCGGCCGCCTCCTCGATCCCCGAGGTCAGCGCCGTCCGCCCCGCCGGAACCAGGGAATTCAGGGCGCCCATGATGAGGCTCGCCGCATTGGATGTTGGCTTCAGATCGAGTTTGACGTTGCACTGATTGTAGGGCCCGGGACCGTAGGTCACGAGGCCGACGCGGCGAAACTTAGTCGCGCTGGGCAACACCCGGGCCAGCGCCGAACGGGCTTCGTCGATCCGGGCGCGCGAATTGGGGATACCGAGGATCTGATTGCCTGACATCGATCCCGACGCGTCGAACACGACGATCGCGTCCTCGTGGCAGGGTGGGATCTTCTTTTCCTCCGCCGAGGTTGCGGAAATATTGCCAGCGAGCATGACGGCGATGGATGCCAACCCGACAAGATAATTGGTAGCAGTCGCGATGCCGCGAGACGGAGAAACCATTGCACAATGCTCCCAAAGGCTTCTTCCGACTTTAGCAAAAATAGCGCCGCGCGCTACCCGCGTGATTTCGAGGCGCCGTCAATGGGGCTGATGGCAACCGCCGGCGCCCAAAGTCGCGTCAAGTCTGGATCAAGGGCCGTTCGACCCGTTCATCATCCTTTTGCCTAATGCCGGCTATAAGCAGAAATTGTCGGTCCGGTGGTCGGACGGCCAAACGCACGGTGCAAGAATTGTCTCATTCCAAGAAAACGGCGCGCAGCCTCGTTGGCGCGGCCTTGATGGCCTTCGGTCTTTGTCTCTTGGCCCAGCCCGAGCCCGCGCGCGCCTTGCCCGCGATCGCCTGGGGCGGCAGCCATCCATCCACGATCGACTATGTTCGCGACTATCGCCGCCGGCGCGGCGATCCGCCCGTCTATCCCTATTATTATGGTCCTGGGCGCCCTGGCGGTTGGAGCGCCTATTTCGGCTTCGTCCCCTATGCGCGGGGCAATTACGAGATCCAGGCGTTGCAAAGGCGCTACCCGGAGACGAATTGGCCTCCGAGCCTGCGCTATTATCCCTACCGGTGATCCGGGGTTCTCTCGTCAGGCGTTTGCCAGGCCGCGCTTTAAGTCCTCGAGTGTCAACGCCGGCACGATCTCGATATAGGCGTCGAGCGCGGCAAAAAGCGGCTCGTTGATATCCGTCAGCCGCGCCTGGTCGGATTCCTCGAAGAACACCATGCCGGCGCGTTCGCCGTCGAGCACGGTGAAATAGGCCGCCTCGGCGTTGACCTTCTTAACCAGGGCCTCGATGGCGCCAGCCATAATCCCATCGGCGAGCGCCTCGTTGCCCTTCTCAACCGGGATCGTAAATTTCAGCATCAGTCGCATGGTGTTCCCTTCCCTATGGTTTCGTTCCTAGCTCTGGGGAACGGGGGACCTGCCCCTCGCCTCCGCCCGCGATAGCAGATCTTTCGCCGCCACATCATCCGGCAAGAGCATGAGCAATTCGTGACAGGCAGCCTCGGCTCCGGCGAAGTCGCGCTCGAGATAGGCGCTGAGAGCATCCTCGCCGAGCGCCTCGGCGCGGAGTTGTTCGGCTGACGCCTCGTCGCGGAGCGCGATCAGCTCATAGACGATGATGCCCTGCTCCTTGCCCTTCACCGCGAGCCGATCAAGCGGCCGGGCGACGATTGCCTCCCCCGCCAATTCGCGCGTGCGCTGGCCGATGATGATACCGAGCTTGCGCCGTTTGCATTCCGTCTCCAGCCTGCTCGCGACATTCACGGGATCGCCCATCACCGTGTAGTTCATGCGCCGCTCCGAGCCGATATTGCCGACAAGGACCAGGCCGCTATTGATGCCGATGCGGGCGTGGAATTGCGGCCGGCCCGCCTGCCGCCAATCCTGCCTGAGCTCGGCCAGCCGCGCCTGGCTTTTGAGCGCCGCCTTGCAGGCGCCGAGCGCATGGTCCGGCACGTCTTGCGGCGCGCCCCAAAAGGCCATGATGGCGTCGCCGATGAACTTGTCGACCGTGCCCTGCTCGTTCCGGATCGGCTCGCTCATCTCCTCAAAATAGTCGCCCAATTGATCCACCAGCGCATCGGGGGAGAGCTTCTCGGCGATGCCGGTGAAGCCGACGATGTCGGAGAAGAAGATGGTGAGCTCGCGCGTCTCGCCGCCGAGTGCCGCCACCTGACCCCGCTTCATCAGCTCGCGCACGAGCCCGGCCGGCACATACCGGGCGAAGGAGCGCAAACCTCCGGTCATGCGGTCCCGCGCCGCGAGCATGGCCGCGATCTCGCGGATGCGGCTCTTCTGCGCCGGCGGCGCGTCGGCGAATTCGAGCCGGCCAATCTGGTCGAGATCGGCGGCGATGCCGCGCAACGCGCGCACCAGGCGTTCGGCCAGAAGAACGCCGATGATCACGCTCGCCAGCGCCACCAAGGCGGCGATGAGCGCGGCGACGCGGTTGTTGTCATAGATCGGTCCCAACAGCGCCTGGGCCGGAACCGCGACCAGCACCGTCCAGTCGGGCGTGCCCGATGGCGCGAATGGAGCCGTGACCACGAGATAACGCTCGCCACCAAGCATGAGATCGAAATGGCGCTGCTTGCCGAGCCCGCCGCCGCGCACCTCGGCGTAAGCGCGTGCGAGCTTTTCGTCGGGATGCTCCTCCGCCGGGATCAGCTCCGGCAGGCCGCTCCGGTCGCGCACGGTCAGGCCCTCCGGATGCCCAATGACGAGACCCTGGCCGGAGACGATATAGACATCGGCATGGGATTGCGGACCGCCCAGCGCATTGGCCGTATCTCTGATATTGCGAAGATATTTGGCGATCTCGCTCAGCTCATATTCGATGAGCCAAGCGCCGATCATGTTGCCGTCCTTGTCCTCCTGCCGCACCGTCAGCACCACGCCCGGCTGCCGCCGCGATGCGAACAGGAAGGGCTCGGACCAGGACGGCTCGGCCGCAT
Source organism: Methyloceanibacter sp. (assembly GCA_049678565.1). GTDB lineage: Bacteria > Pseudomonadota > Alphaproteobacteria > Rhizobiales > Methyloligellaceae > Methyloceanibacter. The sequence continues at coordinate 23,264 of JBAUEK010000282.1, forward strand.
GTTGTGCGATCTTCCACCAGGGTCGCTGGCGTGGATCAAAGCTCCGGATCGCATCGAGGATGAGCTGATTGCCGCCATCGGCCTTGACGCTGTAGTCACGATAGCGCGTTCCGGCTGGCTCCTGCTGCCGGTGGGTCAGCCGAATGCGTCCGTCAGGCTCGCGGTAGGCCGCGAGATAGGTCCCGTCGGCGCCACCATAGGAGCACCAGGTCGCGTTGAGATTGGCCAGGAGGCAGCGATAAAGATAATCGAGCGTCGCTTCGTGCTTGAACGGATCGATCGTGCCTTGATCGGTGAGCAGCCGGGTCAACCGAAGCTGGGCTACGCCCGATTCGACATAGAGCAGCGCCCTTTGCCGCGCCTCCTCGATCATCTCGTCGGCAAGATCCTGCCACAGCAGCTCCACCGTGGTGCGCGAGTTCAGATAGGCGGAGACCCCGATTCCGGTCGCGGTCGGCAGAATGGCCGCGAGCAGAAGCGCGATCAGGGCAAACCGTATGGTGACGCGCGGCATCTGGTCGCTGATTCTCCCGTCTTTCGGCTGAAGTCTAGCCAGGGTAGCACTGGCGGGCGGGCCGAGGCGGGCCGCCAAATCACCGCGCGCAAACAAAGACCTGACGGACCGGAGCGGTTTGGCTCCCCATCCGCCACAATTCTCCTATTATTGCGCGGTACGGGGTTTGGATCAGGCTCGCCCTAAGGTTCGATCTGAACCGAGGACCTGTTCAGCGTTTCTGTTTTGTCATAATGGCACCGGCGCCTGCTCTGGAAGACCCGGGGTGAGGGCGGATTTCGAAGAATTGAAGCACCGAGGGTGAAATGACCACTGGGCCCCGCGATTCACGTGAGATGGAGCGCCGTCACGCCGACCGCGGCTTCATCGAAGCGCAGCACGACCGCATTGCCGGTCGCGGTCTCGCTTATCTGATCCTGCTGAATGGGATCGCGGCGCTCATCATGGTCGCGGCCTTCGTCTTCGGCTTCCAGACAAGCGCCGAGCCGAAACTTGCCGCGGCCATGCTGGTGTTCGGCTTCGGCGCCCTTGCCGGCCTGCTCAGCTCGTTCATCGCCTATCTCAATCGGATCGTCAGGGCGGAAATGCCGGAGCGGCCACGCTTGCCGGGTCTATTGCGGCTCGTCGGCATCGCCGCCGTCATCGTCAGCGGGGGCGCGTTCTTCTCCGGCCTCAGCATGGTCGGCACCACCTCGACCGCCAAATCGAGCTCGCAGCCCAAGACCAGGCTTCAGGATAAGGCCTTGGCGCAAGGCGCGGCCGACGCGGCCAAGGATTCCTCGCGCATCGCGCCTGGGAACGATCAGAACCGTTAGGCTCGAGCCTTTCCTATTCGCAGTCGGAGGGCGCCTGCACGCCCTGGAAGCGGGCAGTCATCCAGGCCAAGGCGGCGGGCGCGCTATCGCGGGCGACGAAACTGTGGCTGACGCCGGGAAGCTTGATGAAGCTGACCCGGGTTCCCTGCTTACACAGGGCCTCGCCGAAGCGCTTGGTCACGTCGAACGGCACGGTGGTGTCGGCGGTGCCTTGCGCCAGCAGCACCGGCGCGCCGGCTGGAGCCTGGCCCGGGGTGTTGTGCGTCATGATCGACTTCCAGGGATCGACCTTGGTTGGGTTGAGCTTCAAGAACTGCCTATGCTGGAACGGCCGCTCCGTCAGATCGAGCACCATCAACTCCGGCAGCGATTCGATGCAGTCATGCGCCATCTTCTCGAAGGCCGTGGTGGCGTCCGGCTCGACCACCGCCGCGATCGAATGGTGATAGAGGTTCGACCAGGACCAGAGCGCCATAGCGGTGAGCTCCTTCCCCCTCGCCGTCGACATGTCGTCATCGAACAGCTCGCCGAGATAGGTGGCCGGCGCCGCCGCGGCAATGCCGACGAGCTTGAGCTCGGGGGCATAGTGACGGGCGAGCTCGCCGGCATAGAGGACGGCGTGCCCCCCCTGGCTGTGGCCCCAAACAGCGAAGCGGCCGCTCGCGCCTGAGTCCGGCAGATTGCGCGCGGCCCGAATCGAATCGAGCACCGCGCGTCCCTCGCTCTTCCCGATCAGATAGGGGTGGATGCCCGGGGTGCCGAGGCCTGGATAATCCGTGGCGGCAACGACAAAGCCCGCAGCCAAGATGTTCTCCAGACCCCAAATCGTCTTGGCCGGGTCCGCCTTCAGCGACGGGGCGCAAGGCTCCACCACCCCGGTGGTCGGATGGGCCCAGGCGATCACGTCGCGGCCGCCGGCTGGCGCCGCCCCTGCCGGGATGAAGACCATCCCCGACACCACGATCGGCTCGCCATTCAGGCCGGTCGACCGGTACTTGATGCGGAAGCCCTTCGTTCCAGCCCCGACGCCCTGGAGCGGGGCGGCGGCGATGATGGCCCCGGGCTTCCCCGGCGAATCGCCGGGCTTCGCCTCATGCTTGGCCGCCTCGGCCTGAGCTGAGACGAGACAAAGTCCGACCAACAGGGCCGCACCCATCACGCCATATCTAAAACTCGGCATAAATCACCCTCCATCATTCAAGCTCCCACGGGGCAGGTGATGTGGGGTACCGCCCGGGCTGCAAATCTTGCCAAGAAAAATTAGAGAACCGACCCGCCAGATTGGGCGCCGCCCCCCACCGGCTCTCCTGCCGACGGGCTGGCGGAACAAGGCGCTGCTTTATGCACAGGCCAGAATTATCGAAGCTATAGGGCAAAAGCCCCTCGGGAAACAGGGCCGAGTTCAGCCAGAAACCGGCCGTGGCGGCGGCAGCCAGTCGTGGCGGAGACCGACCCCTTGGGACCTGGGCGAATGGACTCCCGACCCCGATCGTGGTTAACTGATTCCGCCTTGGGAGGGATAGCGCCCTTAAGAAGCGCGACAAGCCGTGGCTGCCGGTGAAACCGGAGAAGCAGCGCGTGCCCAGGATAGCGAAAGACGTTCTGACGATTTTCTTTTGGCCCGCCGCCAAGCCTGTCGGCTGCGCGCGCCAATCGCTCGGTCCTGCTCGCGGCTGCGCCGACCCAACCATCCAGCACCGCCCCAATCTCCCGGCGGGGACCACGAGGGTAGATCCATGACCATGACCTTCAATCCCGACGCGGCCGCTAAAAAGAAAACAGCGTCATCCAACCCGATGGCCCAGTTTCAGTCCCTGAGTTTCGAGACCGCAATCCCGGAGGCGATGCGCGCCTTCGCCGGAACCGCGGTCAGTCAGACGCGCGAGGCGTATGAGCGGAGCAAAGTCGCGCTCGATGCCGGCATCGAGGCCGTAGAGCGTTCCTACGACGCCGCGAGCCAAGCGACCACGGCGCTCAACCGCAAGATCATCGACATCGCCCAGCGCAACGTCAATTCGAGCTTCGACCTGGCCAAGAACCTAGCCAGCGCCAAGAACCTTGCCGAGATCGTGGAGTTGCAAGGCGCGTATTGGCGGCAGCAGTTCGAGGTGCTCATGGAGCAGGCCGAGGAGGTTCGCGCCCTGTCCGTCAGCGCGGGCGCGGATGTGGCGGAGCCGATCAAGCGCCATGCCGCGCACCAGGCGGACCAAATTCGCGCCATCTCGACCAAGGCGACCGATGAGGCGGCCGCTGTGGTCAAGCGGCAGGTTGCGAATATGGAGCAGGCACTGCGCAAGGCGAGCTGAACGGCCCGCCCAAGCGTTTTGCCCAACCCAATGCGCCGGGAGCGGACTGGCCCCGCCTCGGCGCCTCCTCCCTCTGCGATAACGGCCACCCCGCCGGGGCATTTTGCCTCTATAATCGGCCACGAGCCGCCGTGTAGGGCCGACCTTGCCGGTCCCTGGGGCAAGTGGTGAGGGGGACATGATCAAAGCGTTTGCTTATCTCGGCACCGGCATCCTCGCCGCGCTGGCCGTCGCAGGGACCGATCTGCCCGCGCGGGGCGCGGGTTACGAGAACCCTCCGGTCTTCTCGCCGGCCCAGGTGCTGCCGCCCGATCTGGTGCGAAGCCCCTATCACACCATCGTCGGCAGCGTTCCGGTCGAACGCTTCCTCGACCAATATCAGATGCAGACGAAATACGGCACCTTCCCCGTCGACGGCACCGAACTCTTGCGCATGCGCGTGCGGGAGGTGGCGGCCACGGCGCATATGGAGGAGATCAACGGGGCCGAGACCCTGGTGACCTCGGCCGGGAAAACCGCCTTGAAGCCTCTGGGAACGGCGAAGGACCTCGTCACCGCGCCAGGCAAGACCATTGGCGAGACGTTTCGCGGCGTCGGCGGCTGGTTCAACCGGGTCGATGCGTCGATGAACGCCACCGACCCGAACCGCGAGGGGACCGTCGCCTCGCTTGCCGGCGGCAGCAAGGCGCGGCGGAAGCTCGCCTATGATTTCGGCGTCGATCCCTACACCACCTTCGAACCGCTGGATGCTGAAATCAGGCGGGTGGCGAGCGCGAGCGCCATCGGGGAGTCCGGGGTCAATGTTGGTCTCGCCTTTGTCACCGGCGGCGCCGGCATCGCCATCAGCGTCGGCGGCACCACCAGCACCATACGCGAGGTGTTGCGCGACAAGACCGCCGCCGAGCTCGAGAAACTCGGCCGCGAGCAATTGGTGGCTATGGGCGTTTCGCCGGGAACCATCGATGCCTTCTACCTCTCGCCCTGGCTGACCCCTACCGACAAGGCGGTGATCGTCGCGGCCATGATGCAGCTCGGCCATGCGGGCGAGCGTGAAATCTTCATCGCCCGCACGGCCCAGGCGAAAACTTATTCGGAGGGCTTCGCCTATCGGCGCAAGGCCGAATTGACCGCCGCCTACAACAAGCGCGTGTCGCCGGTTCGGTCCTTCGTCAACGTCAGCGGCACGCCGCTGATGCAGACCGGGAACGGATTGGTCGCCATCGTGCCCATGGATTATCTCTATTGGAGTCCGCAGCTGGAAGGACTCATTTCCAGCTCTGGCGCCCACGGCGAAATCTGGATCACCGGCACCGCGAGCAAGCTCGCCACGCAGAATCTCGCAAGCCGCGGCTGGAAGCTCGTGCCCAAGGCCTCGGCGCGTCTCGAAAAATAGCGCGGCCTGCTCAGTCTTGCGAGATGGCGATGCCCCAGGGCGCGGTACCGACCGGCATCGACTTCGTCACCGTCAGGCTTGGCACGTCGATGACAGACACGTCATTGCTGTTGCCATTGGTCGTGAACAACAGCTTCTCGTCGGGGGTGAAGGCCAGCTGCCAGACGCGCTGGCCGACGAGAAGATATTGCTCGACTTCCAGCTTCTTCGCGTCGATGACCGCCACGTGATTTGCCGGGCCCAAGGCGACGAAGGCTTTCGAGCCGTCCTTGAGGATGCGGACGCCGACAGGCTGCATGTTCTCCGGCCGTACGCCGGGAATCTCGAAGCCGATGACCTTGATGATCTGGCGCGTCTTGGCGTCGATCACCGACACCGTTCCCGCCACTTCCGACGTCACCCACAATTGCGACCCGTCGGCGGTGAACTCGGCGAAGCGCGGCCGCGATCCGACCAGCACGTTGTCGGTGATCTCATAGGTTTCAGTGTCGATGAAATGCGCCATGTTCGAGGTCTCGGTCGTGCTGATGAGAACCTTGCCGTCGGGGCTGATCCCCACCCCCTCCGGCTCGACGCCGACCGGCACCTCGGCCACCACCTCGCGCTTGTCGAGGTCGATCGCGGTGATCAGATCGTCATCCTCGTTGGAGACATAGACCGGGCTGCCTGAAGGATGAATGTTCAGCAGCTCCGGATCGGTGCCGGATGGGAGGTCGCCAATGATCGTCGCGGTGGCCACATCGAGAATCTGCACGGTGTCGTCGTCGCTGGCGCAGATGAGAAGCGATTTGCCGTCCTTGGTCAGCATGATGCCGCGGGGACGCTGACCGACGGGAATCGTCTTCTGCACCTCGAGCGTGGCGCTGTCGATCACGGTGATCGAATTGCCCTTCTCGTTGGAAACATAGACAGTGTAGGCGGAGGCCTCGCCGGTGAAACAGGTCAAGCCTGCCGCCGCGGCGATTGCGATCGCGAGCTGTTGCGTCCTTGGCATCTCCAATCCTTTCTCGGCTCGCGCCCCGATGCGAGGCATTCGCCCGGGCGTCGCTCGCATCATTTTAATTTGCATTTGCTCTCCGGCTCATCGACGCCGAGCGTGTCGACCTCAGCGGTCCGGTGCAGAAAGCCTTCCTGCGGCGACATCGACACCGGCAGATCGGGACCAGCGATCAGGATCGGCTGGCGCAACTGCCCGTCCCAGCTGCGGAAATTGACCTTCTGACCCATGAAGGCCGCGAGATCGAGATCCTTGCTGCGGAGATGCGCGTTGACCGGGCCGAAATCGCCGGAGCGCGCGCGCGTCGCTCCCTCGCCGATGGCGCGGACGGCGATCCACGCCTGATAGTCGACCGGCCACATGAAGCGCTTGGCGAAACGCTGGAACCGGTTCTGCATCTGCGTGGCGCCCCATTGCTCATGCGCCGGGTGCCAGCTCATGGCCGTAAGGCCCGTGGTCCCCGCGACCGGACGCGGATCCCAGGTGCGGTAGGGAAGATAGGGACCGAACACCTCCCTCTCGTCGGCGACGATCAGAACGTCGTAATCAGGCGCGCCTTGAGTGAAGACCGGCATTTGCCGTTGAATTTGCAGTTGACCCGAATCCGAACGCCGCGCGCCCGGGGTCTCCTTATATTCGCGCTCCTCGACGATGATCCCGCCGAAGCGCGCCGCGGCTCTCTTAATCGCCTCGAGATAAGCGAGGTCCTCCGGGAACACGCCTTTGACCACGAGCCAGCGCTGCCATTTCTTCCAGACGAGATATTGGGCGAGGGCATCGGCGAGCATGAAGCGGTCGGGCGCGGTGTGCAGCACATTGGCGCGGCAATCTTCCTGCCGCAGCCGCTCGTCCTCGGACCGGACATTGATCAGCAGCACATCTCGCCCAGACACGGAATCGGCAAGCGCCAGCAAGGTCTCCGCCGGCGCATCGACGAGGATGAAGTGATGGCCGCTATCGGCCAGCCGCTGCAACGCCGCCACGGCGTCGCCGCCAACCGCCACGCGCTCAACGTCGAGATCGAACTCCTGCTTGGTGAAGCGCCCCGTCGTGTTGCTGTCCTTGAGCGCCATCTCGGCGCCGGCGATGCCGTAATCCTCCGGTTCCACATGCAGCCGGGAGAGCGGGATCAGCTGCTTCACCTCCTGCTTCAGATAGCCGATGGGCACCTTGGTGACCCCGACCGCGGGCCGCGGCGGCTTGGGTGAGGATGCCGGTGACGTTGCATCTTGCTGGGCCGGCGCCGGCGCGGCCGGTGTGCCCTCATTTTGCGGGGCGGCCGTAACCGGTCTCGGCACGAGCAGAAGGGCGAGAAGCAGACCGAGGCGGAGCGTCCGTGGAAATGGTCCCGCGGGCGTGGGCCGGGCGTTCGCTGCGTCCGGCGGGGCCCTACGCTTGTGACACTGCATACTGGGAGGGACCCTTAGTCACTCAAGGCGGTAACTGCAAGAAAGTCGGTCGATATGCCCGCAATGTAGCCGGAAGCGGACGGGTGAACCACAAACGAGGTCGAGCATAGATGGCAAATTCTATTGCCAGGATGCATCCAATGGACCGACCAATCCCAGGGGTTGATTGACAAATTGCAGGGGCGCGAGCAGTCTCAGCCGGGTGGAAACCGGCAGGAGCGGCCGAAAAATCGGTCGGCCGGTGCCACGCAAGGGAGGAAACAATGGTGAGTTTTAGGACGGCCGGCGCGCTGGCTTGCGCGCTCGGGCTCGGCCTCGTCGGGACCAACCCGGCCTTGGCAGGAGCCGAAACGGAAGTAGTCGCAACGACGACGACGAAGGAAGCCCCCGCACCTTCAGTATCGCAGGAGCAACTGAGCGCCGCGGCGCAGGACGACAAGAACTTCCTGCATACCAACGGCAATTATGATCAGACCCGGTATTATCCCGGCAAGCAGATCAACACCTCGAACGTCGGCAACCTTCGCCCAGCCTGGATCTTCCAGACGGAAGTGAAGGAATCGCTGGAGACGACGCCGATCGTCATCGACGGCGTGATGTATGTGACCACGTCGTTCAACCACGTCTATGCCATCAACGCCAAGACCGGTGAGCAATACTGGCACTACAAGCACAAGATGGGTCCGGTCACGACCTATTGCTGCGGCCCCAACAATCGCGGCGTCGCCATCTACAAAGACAAAGTCTATATGGGCACCCTGGATGCCAAGCTTGTTGCTCTCGACGCCAAGACGGGCAGCCTGATCTGGCAGACCGACATTGCCGAGCCGGAGCTTGGCTACAGCGAGACCATGGCGCCCACGGCCGTGGACGGCAAGATTCTCATCGGCACCAATGGCGGTGAGTATGGTATCCGCGGTTTCGTCCGCGCCTATGACGCCGAGACCGGGAAGCTCGTCTGGAACTTCGACACGATCCCGGAGAATTCCGTCGGCGTGTGGGCGACCCACGACGCCACGGGCAAGGACATGCATCGGGACATCGCGGCCGAGAAGGCCGCGTTGGAGAAGCTGGGCGATCCCTACAAAACCCTCGGCGGTGGCGTGTGGCAGAACCCGGCGGTCGACCTCAAGACGAAGCGCATCTACTTCGTGGTCGGCAACCCGTCACCGGACCTCGACGGCTCGCTCCGTCCCGGCGACAATCTCTACACCGACTCGCTCGTGTCGCTCGATCTCGACACCGGCAAATATGCCTGTCACTTCCAGTACATTGCTCATGACGTGTGGGATCTCGACGCAGTCAGCCCACCGATCCTGGTCGATGTGAAGGACAAGGACGGCAACACCGTTCCCGGTGTGATTCATGGCGGCAAGACCGGCAACGTCTATGTCCATGACCGCAAGGATTGCAGCCTCATCCGCTTCTCCGAGGCGATGGTGGATCAGACCGGCATGTGGACCCTGCCGACGGCCGAGGGCGCGCCGATGCTCCCTGGCGCCAATGGCGGCGTCGAATGGTCGGTGATGGCGGTCAACCCCGAGCTGAACCTGACCTATGCCGTGAACCTGCACCAGCCGATGACCTATCACGTCGAGAGCTCGCCCTATCCGGGCGGCAAGCTCTGGCTCGGTGGCGCGTTCAAGATCATCCCCGGGTCGGATCAGTTCGGCAATGTGACCGCCGTCGATTACAACACCGGCAAGATCGCCTGGCAGAAGAAGACGCCGCTGCCCATGATGGGTGGCGCGTTGACCACTGCCGGCGGCCTGATGTTCACCGGTGAAGGCGACGGTTGGTTCCGCGCCTATGATGCGAAGAGCGGCGACGTGCTGTGGTCGTTCTTTGCCGGTGCTGGCGTCAATGCACCGCCCGCATCCTACTCCGTCGACGGCAAGCAATATATCGTCGTCGGCGCTGGCGGAAACACCCAGATCGACTTCAAGCGCGGTAACAACATCATCGCGTTTACGGCCGATTGATCGCTAGCCAGGGCGGCTCGCGAAGGCAGCCCGCAAGTTGGCAAGAATAGAAGGGGCGGGGCCCAATTGGCCCCGTCCTTTTCATGACAAGGAACGCTTTAGTTCATGTTGCGGGTTGTCGAGACCATGACCCTGAGACTCGTTGTTCTCCTCGCGGTGTTGCTGATGCTCGCTAACGCCGGCGCATTTGCCGCGGACGGCATCGAGGAGAAGGCCAAACTCTGCGCCGCCTGCCATGGCGAAAAGGGCATCCCCATCGACAACACGACGCCCGTGATCTGGGGGCAGAACGAGGGCTATCTCTATCTTCAGCTGCGCGATTTTAAGAGCGGCAGCCGCAAGAACGCGCTGATGTCGCCGATGGTGGCGTCGTTGGAGAAGGCCGACATGCTCGCGCTCGCCGCTCACTTCACCAAGCTCAAATGGCCGAATCTCGAGCAGCCGGATGCGTCGAACGCGGTTGCCGCCAAGGCTCAGACCGCCGCGGGCTCCATCGGCTGCCGCGGCTGCCATCTCGACCACTTCCAGGGCGACGGCTCCACCGCCCGGCTCGCCGGCCAGTGGCAGGAATATCTTCACCACACGATGATGGCTTTCCGCGACGGCTCGCGCGGCAACAATCCGGGCATGTCCGATTTGATGAAGGCCACAGCGCCGGGCGATCTCGAGGCGCTGTCAAAATATCTGGCCGGCCTCCAGATCGACCAATATCTCGGCCATGGCCGCTAGGCGCCAGAGCCGCTAGCGCCTAGCGCGCCGCCAGCTTCTCGCGCAGCGCCGTGAGCGAGGTGAGATCGCCGGCGCTCTTTCCCTGCTGGTCGCGAAGGCTCTTATCCGCCCCGTGGGCGAGCAAAAGATCGACCGCGGCCTCGTGATTGAGTTCGGCCGCGGTCATCAGCGCGGTCCGGCCGCGATTGTCCCGGTCGTCGACCTTCGCGCCGCGATCGAGCAGCAGCGTGATGACCTGGATCATATCGTTGACGCCAGCCTCGGCCGAATAACCCGACGCCCACATCAGCACCGTCAGATCGTTGCCGTAGCGCGCATTGACGTCGACGCCCTGGTCGAGCAAGACGCGGGTGACGTCGGGAAAGCCCCGGCCGGCAGCGTAGACGATGGCCGTCTTCT
>JBAUEK010000283.1:0-2527 GCA_049678565.1 Methyloceanibacter sp.
CGCTCAAGGCGCTGCGCACCCTCGATGAAGGCGACATCGCCGAGGCCTATCTCCAGGGCGACATCGATCTCGAAGGCGACATGCTGAAGCCCTTCACGCTTCGCACTATTCTCGACGACCGCCACCCTCTTGTGGCCGCATGGCGATTCATTCAGCCGCTTCTGTTCGGCCAAGTCTATACCAACAAGCAGGCCATCGCCTCTCACTACAACGCCGATCCCAAGCTGTTCTTGAGCTTCCTCGATCCAGTGTTCCCGGCCTACAGCCAGGGCGTCTACGCCAGTGACGACGAGCCGCTGTCACGCGCGCTGGAACGGAAGTTCGATTGGGCCATGGAGAAATGCGAGCTCGGCCCGGGCAAGCGCGTGCTCGAGATCGGCCCCGGCTGGGGCGCCTTCGCCGGTCATGCCCTGCAGGCCGGAGTGCGTTTCACCGGCGTCACCAATTCGGAAGTGTCGCAGTCCTATCTCCGTTCCAAGCTCGCTAATTTCGGCGATCAGTTCGACATCCAACTCACCGATTTCTACGACTATGAGCCCAAAGAGAAATTCGACGCCATCGTCATCATGGGCGTGATCGAGCATCTCCCCGACTATGAGCGCGTGCTGAAGAAATTCGCGGCGCTGCTAAAGCCGGGCGGGCTCGTCTTTCTCGACGGCAGCGCCGCGCTGAAGAAATACGAGCTATCGACCTTCATGGTTCGCCATATCTATCCCGGCAACCACTCCTTTCTCGTGCTAGACGATCTGCTCAACAAGCTCGCCAAGACCGAGCTCGAGCTGATGGAGGTGCAGAACGATCGCTGGAGCTACTACCTCACCTTCAAGCAATGGGCGCTGAATCTCGAAGCCAATATGGACTACGTGCAACGGACCTTCGGCGATTTTGAATATCGCAAATTCAGGCTCTATCTCTGGGGGGCGACATACGAGTTCCTCACCCGCAACCTCGATTGCTATCGGCTGATACTGTCCAAGCCCAAAGACGTCGAGTCCTAGGTTCCATCCAAATTTCGAAACTGAAACCGAAGGATTTGCTATGTGCAAAAACTGCGATGATCCCAGCCTGTCGCGTCGCCATCTGATGCTTGGGGTTGGCGCCGCCTTTGCCGCGGCGGCGTGGTCGCCGCGGTCGACCCTCGCCGCCGACGAGCCTCCTCAAAACGCCATCAACCCCGATGCTGCGCTTGAGCGCTTGATGCAGGGCAATAAGCGCTATGCCGCCAATGAGCAGCAACAGCGAGACTGCCAGGGGCGCCGCGCCGGCCTGGTCTCGGCGCAATATCCGATCGCCGCGATCTTGAGCTGCTCCGACAGCCGCGTGGCGCCCGAGCTTGCCTTCGATCAGGGGCCTGGTGACCTCTTCGTCGTGCGGGTCGCCGGCAATTTCGTTGACGATTCAGGTTTGGCGAGCCTCGAATATGCGGTGAAGTTTCTCGGCGTGCCGCTGCTCATGGTACTCGGCCATTCCAATTGCGGCGCGGTCGCTGCCGCGGTCAAAGTCGTCAAGGAACGTGCTGAACTGCCCGGCCATCTGCCCCAGCTGATCAAGTCTATCGAGCCGGCGGTGGTTGCGGCGCATGGGCGGCATCCGAGCGATCTCGTCGCCGCCGCGATCGAGGAGAACGTCAAGCTCAATGTGAAGCGGATGCGTGACGACGAGCCGATCTTGTCCCAGGCACTTGCGGCCAAGAAGATCGCGACCGTTGGCGGCGTCTATGACCTTGCTACCGGCAAGGTGAATTTGATCTGAGGTGCTGAAGCCGGCTGAGGCCACGCTCTCATGCAAGATGCGCTCGCTCGCTGGCATTCGGAGAAGACCGCGGCCTATCTTTCGGTCGCCGCCGCCGCCGCCGAGCCTGATATGGGCAACGCCGCGCTGTTCAAGCAGATGGCTGAGGCGGCCGAGGAGCAGGCAGGCATCCTCGCCGGTGATCTTGGAACGACGCCCGAATTCGTGCCGTCATTCCGGGCGCGCCTGATCGGGGGCCTTGTTGGCATCTTCGGCCCGCGCGCGATGCGCACGATCCTATCCGCCACCAAGGTGCGCGGCGTGTCCGTCTATAGCGCCGCGCCCGTGGCGCCGGCCGACCATCCTTGGCCCAAAACCGTCGAAGAGGTCGGCCGCAGGCATCGGAGCTTTGGCGGCGGCACCTTGCGCGCCGGCGTGTTCGGCGTGAATGACGGCCTCGTCTCCAACACGTGCCTGGTGATGGGCGTGGCCGGCGCCGCGGCCGAGCCCGGCATCATCCTCCTCACCGGCGTCGCCGGTCTGCTCGCCGGCGCCTTCTCCATGGCCGCCGGCGAATACATCTCCATGCTGTCGCAGCGCGAGATGTTCGAGCATCAGATCTCGCAGGAACGGGAGGAGCTTCAGCGCTACCCCAAGGAGGAGGCCGAGGAGCTGGCGCTGATCTACGCCGCCCGCGGCATCCCCATCGATGAGGCAAGGGAGATTTCGGGGCATCTCATCGCCAACCCGGAGCAGGCGCTCGACACCCTGGCGCGGGAGGAGCTCGGCCTCAATC
>JBAUEK010000284.1:0-3806 GCA_049678565.1 Methyloceanibacter sp.
TTGGCGAACTGATTCTGGTGCAGCCGCTGAGACTGCGGCTGGAACAGGTCGCACCCTCGGTCCGGGTCGGGTGGATGCCCGGCCAAGGCCAGGAGACCATCGACGCGCTGCGCCAGGGACGCTGCCAGTTCGCCATCGACATCGAGGCGATGGCGCTGCCCGCGCCGGACATTCGCGCGCTCAAGCTATACGACGACCGCCTCGCCACGCTGGTACGGCCGGGCCATCCTTTGAGCGCGCGGAAGCCGACGATCGTGGCCTTCGCCACCAGCGAGCATATCGCCGTCAATGGACTTCCAACCATCGAGCTGCTCGATCGCGCCCTGGCCAGGCAGAAACTCGCTTGCACGATTAGCGCACAGGTTCCCTCGGTGCTCGCGGGTCTCCTGCTGGCGCTCAACAGCGACGCCCTACTCACACTTCCGGCGTCCCTGGCCCAAATCCTCGAAACGCAGTTCTCGCTTGAGCGCGTGCATCAGCCGCTCGGTCATTTGTCTCTGCCGGTGCGTCTGCTCTGGCATTCGAGCTATGATCGCGACGAATGTCACAACTGGGTGCGGGACGAGATCGCGGCGCTTGCCCGAGAGAGCAGAAAGGCCGCGTGATCGGCGGGAGCTGACAATGCGGATATTGCGCTGCCCCTTGCTGCCGCTCGCGGTGGCGCTGCTCGCGGCAACGATCGTCCCCGACGCTTTCACGCCAGCTTTCGCCGGCCCCGCCGCCATCGAGACCGACCTCAAGATCAGCGTGAAGGACGGGGACAAGCGAGCGAGCCTCGATGAAGCGCTGGCCGCACTCAATGTCCCATCGGTCAGCATCGCCATTATCGACGCGGACCGCATCGCCTTTGCCCGCGCCTATGGCCAGGACGCGACAGCCGAGACGATCTACCAGGCGGCGTCGCTGTCGAAATTCGTCGCCGCCATCGGCGCCATGCGCCTCGTCGAGACGGGCAAGCTCGACCTCGACCAGGACGTGAACGATCGCCTCACCTCCTGGCGCGTTCCCAGCAACGTTTTCGACCAGACGCATAAGGTCACTCTGCGCGGCCTCCTCAGCATGACCGGCGGCATCGGCGTGCCGGGCTTCCTCGGTTATGAAGTAGGAGCGCCCATCCCGAGCCTGAGCGAAGTGCTGGACGGCACGCCTCCGGCCAACTCGGCCGCCGTGACGGTCATCGCCGTTCCCGGCAGCGCCTATCATTATTCCGGCGGCGGCTACGAGATCGCCGAAGCCCTGATGCAAGACGCGACGGGCAAGCCCTTCACCGAGATCATGCACGACCTCGTGCTCGGTCCGGCCGGGATGATTGAGAGCAGCTTCGACCAGCCGCTCTCCCCAGCCCTCGAAGCACGGACAGCGAGCGGCCATGACCGCAATGGGGCCGAGCTTACTGGCCGCTGGCACGTCTTTCCCGAGAACGCCGCGGCGGGACTGTGGTCGACGCCGACCGACCTCGCCAAGCTCCTACTTCAGATCGGCCGCGCCTGGCGGGGGGAAAGCCGCATCCTCCTCACCCCGGACACGGTGCGGAAAATGCTGACGCAACAGAATGGCGGGCCCTACGGTCTCGGCGCCGCGGTCGCCGGTGACGGCTCCGCGCTCGTGCTGATGAAGCGGGGGCAGAATGTGGGCTATCAGGCCTATTTGATCCTGTATCCCGCCACGGCTCAGGGCATGGTGGTGATGACCAACTCCGATAACGGCTCGAAACTGGCCGAGGCGCTGATCGCCAGGGCCGCCGCCGTTTATGACTGGCCGCCCCTGCCGCCCTTGGCCGACTGACGGTTTCACCCCCTCGCTTCCGTCACAAAGCATCACTACATTGGGGCGAGGTCCCGCCACGCCGAGGGCGGGCCCGGGAGGAGTTCAATGCCCGCACGCTTCCGCGCTGGCCTTATCGCCGCGCTGTTCCTATTCGTCGCCGCCCCCCTCACCTCAGTTTCAGCCGCCGAAAAGTCGTTCCAAGATTCCGCGCTCGACGATGCCGCGATCAAGCTTCAGGCCGATTTGAAGGAGGAGGCTGGCACCGTCGAGAAGCCGGTGATCAGCCTGAGGAAAGAGGCCGACGAGGCCCTCAAGGCAGGCGATGTTCAAGGCGCGGTCGACATCTACGTCCAGATCGTGGCGGTGGCGCCGAACGATTTGCAGTCCTGGCGCAGGCTCGCGGATCTTTGGCTGAAACTCCCCACCAGCGATGAGGATGACGGCAGCGTCCGCTACGAGCGCGCCACCACCGCGGCCTATATCGCCTACCGGCGGGCCGCCAATGCCCCCGACGAAGCCAACGCCCTCATCCTGCTCGCAAGCGCCTATGGCAAACGCAACGATTGGCGTCCGGCGCTCAACGCGCTCGCTCTGGCGCTCAGGCTGAACGAGACGCCCGAGCTGAAGACGACCTATGGTCAACTGCGCGAGAAATACGGCTTCCGCGTCTCGAACTTTAGCGTCGATTCCGACGCGGCCTCACCGCGCGCTTGCTTCCAATTCACCGAAGGCCTGCCGAAGCGCACCGATTTCTCGCCCTACGTCGCCGTGGCGGGCATGGACAAGCCGGCGCTCTCGGTGGACGACCAGCAGCTTTGCGTCGAAGGGCTGAAGCACGGCGAGAGCTATGCGATCACGCTCCGCCAGGGCCTGCCCTCCACCGTCGGCGAAGATTTGCTCAAGACGGCCGACTTCAGCATCTATGTCCGCGATCGGAACCCCTTCGTACGGCTCGCGGGCAAGGCCTATGTGCTGCCGAAGACGGGTCAGCAGGGCATTCCCCTCATCAGCGTCAATACCGACAAGGTCAAGGTCACGATCTATCGGATCGGCGACCGCAATCTGATCGACCAAGTGCTGGGCGGCGACTTCGAGCGCAACCTCTACGGCTACAGCCTCAACGACATCGCCGAGCAGAAGGGCAATCAAGTCTGGACCGGCGATATGACGGTCGAGCGGGAGCTCAACGCCGAGATCACCACCGATTTTCCCGTGACCGAGGCGGTGCCCGAGCTGGAGCCAGGGGTCTATGTGCTGGCGGCAGTACCGGGCAATGCCATCACGGAGGAATATAGCGAGCGCGCCACGCAATGGTTCATCGTCTCCGACCTCGGGCTCACGGCCTATTCGGGCGGCGACGGGGTCCATGCCTTCGTCAACTCGCTGGCGACCACGGCGCCGGTCGACGGGGTCGAGCTTCGCTTGCTCGCACGCAACAATGAGGTCCTCGCCACCGGGACGACCGACGCCAAAGGCAGCGTCGCCTTCGCGCCTGGCCTTTCCAGAGGCGAAGGCGGCCTCTCCCCCGCCATGCTGGTCGCATCGACGGCTGCGGGCGACTACGCCTTCCTGAGCCTGAAGCAGTCTCCCTTCGATCTGACCGATCGTGGCGTCGCCGGGCGCGACGCACCCTCCGGCCTCGATGCCTATGTGTTCACCGAGCGCGGGGTCTACCGCACCGGCGAGACCGTGCATGTCACGGCGCTGCTCCGCACCGCGGACAGTGTCGCCGTCACCGACATGCCGCTCACGCTCGTGGTCATGCGCTCCGACGGCGTCGAATATCGCCGGACCGTCGTTCCCGATCAGGGCATCGGCGGGCGCACGCTGGACGTCGACATCGTGTCCGCGGCCCCCACCGGCACTTGGCGCGTCGCCGCCTTCACCGATCCGAAGCGGCCGGCCATTGGCGAGGCGAGTTTCCTGGTCGAGGATTATGTTCCGGACCGGCTCGAATTCGATCTCAGCACCACCGCTCTCGGCATCTCACCGGATTCGCCGGCTGAGATCAGCGTCGATGCGCGCTTCCTCTATGGCGC
>JBAUEK010000285.1:0-2509 GCA_049678565.1 Methyloceanibacter sp.
ATTCATGCGTGTGCTGCTTGCCGTCGATGTCGAGCGTGATAGTCGCCTTTTGCGGCCCGCCGGTGCCGGCGATCACGGTCAGCGCCACGACCTTTATGCGGTCATGGGCCGACGCTATTTCCTGATCGACCAGGGCCTCGATATCCTCGTCATAGACGTGCTTCTTGCGGTCGGCGAGCGCCTTGAAGCGGACAAAGGCGTCCTCGAAGGCATTGTCGCCAAGCTCGTAGCCGAGATCCTTCAGTTTCTCCCTGAAGGCGTGACGGCCCGAATGCTTGCCCATGACCAGCGAGGATTCCTTCAGCCCCACGCTTTCCGGCGTCATGATCTCGAAGGTCTCGGCGTGCTTCAGCACGCCATCCTGGTGAATGCCGCTCTCATGGGCGAAGGCATTCCGCCCGACGATGGCCTTGTTGTACTGCACCGGGAAGGCGGTCACGCGCGCGACCAGCCGCGAGGCGCGGGTCAGCATGGTGGTGTCGATGCCGGTCCAGAACGGCATGATGTCGGAACGCGTCTTGATCGCCATGACGATCTCTTCCAGCGCGGCGTTGCCGGCGCGCTCGCCGAGCCCGTTCACGGCGCACTCGACTTGACGGCCCCCGGCCCCAACGCCAGCCAAGGAGTTGGCGACGGCTAAGCCGAGATCGTTGTGGCAATGGGTCGAGAACACGGCCTTGTCGGAATTCGGCACCCGCTCCACGATCATGCGCATGAGGGCGGCGAATTCATCCGGCGTGGCGTAGCCGACGGTATCGGGAATGTTCACCGTGGTGGCGCCGGCCTTGATCGCGGTCTCGACGCAGGCGCAAAGGAAATCGTGCTCGGTGCGGGTCGCGTCCATCGCCGACCATTCCACATCGTCGGTATAGGAGCGGGCGCGGATGACCGAGGCGGTGACGCGGGCCAGCACCTCGGCCTCGTCGATGGCCATCTGATATTTGCGGTGGAGCGGCGAGGTGCCGATGAAGGTGTGGATGCGCCCTCGCGCCGCGGGCTTGATCGCCTCGGCGCAGACATCGATGTCCTTCAGTTGCGCCCGCGCCAGCCCGCAGATCACCGCGTTCTTGGCCCGGCGCGCAATCTCCTGCACGCTGTCGAAATCGCCTTGGCTGGCAATGGGAAAGCCGGCCTCGATGATGTCGACGCCCATCTCATCGAGCAGCTCGGCCACCTCGAGCTTCTCCTCGAAGGTCATGGTCGCGCCGGGGCACTGCTCCCCGTCGCGCAAGGTGGTGTCGAAGATGACGACGCGGTCTTTGTCGTCGCGGCCGCTTCGTGGCGAGCCACTTGGTGGCGCTTTATCCTGATTGGAGTCCATCTGTCTCGTCCTTAGCTCCTAGGCTGGCAGTCTAGCATGACTGGCGAGCCGCTTGAATTGTCGCGGGTTTTGCTTGCCATCCCCTGAACGCCCGCCTCGCAAGGTTGCGAGACCGCCGGAGCTCAGGGGCGTCTAAGGAGGAGTTTCGCCAGGGTGAGGCGCAGGCGAGCGGAGGCTGCCGGCTGCTTGGTGCCGGTCTCAATCCGTATCTGGTCCTGCACGAAGCCCATCATTCACCTGGTCTGGCGCGAGTCCGCGCCAGCGGAAACTAGTGCGAAGCCCGCCCGGGAGCAAGGGGCAACCAGATGGCCCCCCGGCTCGATGGTCATGCGGCCATGGATCTCAGGAAATTAACGCCGTCCGCCGGCAGCCTGCTTCTTGGCGGGCATCGGCAGCAGACCTTCGCGCTGAAGAGCCTTGCGCGCGGCCTTTCTGCCCCTGCGAATGGCCTCGCCCTTCTCCCGCGCTCTGCGCTCGGACGGCTTCTCGTAAGCCCGCCGGCGCTTCATCTCACGGAAGAGGCCTTCGCGTTGGAGTTTCTTTTTCAGGACCCTGAGGGCCTGATCGACATTGTTTTCACGAACGAGAACTTTCAGAACGGGCTCCTTTCCAGTTGATGCGCAAGTCTGTCGACTGCTCGTGGCAATCTTCGTTGCGACCTCTGACGGCACTGTCCGACGCCTGGCCGAAAGTGGAGTGATCGATCGCGGTCAGGATTTGACTGGCGCGCTTGGCGCGCGGGGTCGTCCCGGGTCGCATAAGTGGCGACTCTCCTTGCAGCGTCTAGGCTTTACCGCCGGGCAATGCAAGCCCAGGGGGCCAAATCGCCCGTTTTCAGCGCTTGCGCTTGGCCCTATTGGTCTCAAAGCGCATATCGTGGCCATCCTCGCAGTCGTTTTGATGGACGACGAGATCGATGGGGTCGGCGAAGGCATTGAGGCCGCCGCTGGACGCCGGTTGCGACGCGATCTGCCGATTGTCGCAGATGGCCGAGGCGCGCACGGCGGGAGCATCCTCGACCAAGAGGGCGCGATTGCCCCTGAACGCATTGCGGCTGATCTCGACCTTGGTCACGCGTCCCCGCTTGCCCGCGATCTGAATGCCGGAACCGGCATTGTCGATGAATTTCGAGTTCTCGATGCGGATATTGGTGATCTTGTGCGCCGGCTCGTCGGGCTCCAGATCGAT
>JBAUEK010000286.1:0-4071 GCA_049678565.1 Methyloceanibacter sp.
GGCCCAAGCGGGTCATTTCGTCAATGGATGAATAGCTTAGCCGCCCCCGATGGGGCGTCAAGACTTTGTGAAGATCACCTCGCGCGAACAACTAGTACCAGCCGGAGAAATAAATGGCGGCGACGACCAGGCAGAGGGCAACAAATTGCAATATCACCCGCCAGCGCATCAGCAGCTGGCTGGTATTTGGACTGCCGCCGCGCAGCATGTTGACGAGGCCCGCCACCAGCACGAGGGCAACCGCCGCCAGCGCGATCGGAATGAGGTAATAGACAAGGACGTTCATGACCGTTCCTCCCGGCTGGGGTGCAGGCACTCTTTTCTCTTAAGAACGCAGCAGAGGCCTCGTCGTTCGCCCGAGACCGGCGGCACGCCAGAGAGATGCTTAGGTCTTTCTAGTTCCGTCGCGCCACGGCGTCGAGGGCTCGACTCGGCAACAGCCGCCGCAAGATTGCCGCCGCATAGGTCGGAAAGGTAACGTAATAGCGAGGCTTCGGGCGGCTGCTCTCCAGGGCATGGACGAGCTTCATCGCCACCGCCTCCGGGCCCAGCTTGAAGCTCTGGCTGCCTCCGTCCTCCATCCGCGCGATGCGGGCGCGGTAGATGTCGCGGTGAGGCGAGGTTTCGAGGTCGATATTGCGGCGATAGGCCTCGAGCGCATGCTCGACGAAGCGGGTCGCGATCGGTCCAGGCTCGATCAGGGAGATTTTGATGCCGGTCTGTTCAAGCTCCATGCGCAGCGTGTCGGCAAGCGCCTCGATGGCGAATTTCGACGCGGCATAGGCGCCGCGATAGGGCGCGGCGATGAGCCCGAGCACCGAGGAGCAGAACACGATCCGCCCCTCGCTCCTGGCCCGCATCGCCGGGATGACGCGGCAGGTGAGGTCGTGCCAGCCGAACACATTGACCTCGAATTGGGCCCGAAGGATTTCGGGGCGAAGGTCTTCGACCGCGCCCGGCTGGCCGTAGGCGCCATTGTTGAACAGCGCGTCGAGCCCGTTCTCCGTCTCGGCGAGCACCTGCCGGGCGGCGGCGGCGATCGAGGCAGGCTCGGCATAGTCGAGATAGAGGCTCTCGACCCCTTCCTCGTGCTTGAGCCGCGCGATGTCTTCAGGCTTGCGCGCCGTGGCGAACACGCGCCAGCCGCGTGACTTCATCATGCGGGCCGAGGCGAGCCCGATGCCGGAAGAACAGCCGGTGATGAGGATGGTTCTCTCGCTCATGTTGGAGGCCATCGTCGCTTACACCACAACGGTCGGCATGCTTTGCAATGCCCTCGCCTCTATGGGGAGAGGTGAAATACGCCGCGCGCGGGCGTTCGGCTCCTAGCCGCGCTCAACCCTCCAACAGCCGGCGGGCGATAACCTGGGCTTGGATCTCGGCCGCACCTTCGAAGATCGACAGGATGCGGGCGTCGCAGAGCACGCGGCTGACCGGATATTCGAGGGCGAAACCGTTGCCGCCGTGGATCTGCAGCGCGTTGTCGGCGGCGGCCCAGGCGGCGCGCGCCGCAAGCAGCTTGGCCATGCCGGCCTCGAGATCGCAGCGGCGTCCAGCGTCCTTCTCGCGCGCGGCGAAATAAGTGAGCTGGCGCGCGAGCAGAATCTCCGCCGCCATCATCACCAGCTTGTCGGCGACGCGCGGGAAGGCGACGATCGGCTTGCCGAATTGGACGCGCTCGGCGCCATAGCGAAGCCCGAGATCGAGCGCGGATTGAGCCACGCCGATGGCGCGAGCCGCGGTCTGGATGCGCGCGGCCTCGAAGGTCTGCATCAGCTGCTTGAAGCCCTGGCCTTCTTCCCCGCCGAGAAGATTGGCGGCGGGCACCTCGAAGCCGTCGAAGGAGATGTCGAACTCCTTCATGCCGCGGTAGCCAAGCACCTCGATCTCGCCGCCGGTGATGTTGTCCGCGGGGAAGGGATTGTCGTCGGTGCCACGCGGTTTCAGCGCCAGGAACATCGAGAGCCCGCGATAGCCCTTTTCATTCGGATCGGTGCGGGCCAGCACGGTCATCAGATCGGCGCGAGCCGCATGCGTGATCCAGGTCTTCTGTCCGGTGAGGCGATAGACATCCCCATCCTTCACCGCACGCGTGGTGAGCGAGGCGAGATCGGAGCCAATATTCGGCTCGGTGAACACCGCCGTCGGCAAAATCTCGCCGCTCGCGATCTTCGGCAACCATTCCTGCTTCTGCGCATCGGTGCCGCCATTCAGGATCAGCTCCTCGGCGATTTCCGACCGCGTGCCGAGCGACCCCACGCCGATATAGCCGCGCGAGAGCTCCTCCGAGACCACGCACATCGCGTCCTTGCCGAGTCCGAGCCCCCCATATTCTTCCGGCAGCGTCAGCGCGAACACGCCAAGCTCGGCCATCTGCGCGATCAATTCGAGCGGGATATATTCGTCCTTGAGGTGCCAGTCCTGCGCATGCGGAATCACCTCGGCCTCGGAGAAGCGGCGCATCTCCTCGCGCATCGCCTCCAGCGTCTCGTCCAGGCCCGGATCGCCATAGGCCGCGGCATGCGCGCCTTGAGCGTCGCGGATCAGCTCGATCGCGCGCGCGCGGATGGCGGGCGTGGTGCCCTCGATCAGGCTCCGCACCTCCGGTGTCATGAACGCAGCGCGGTCCGTCTCCGCCACGCCAAGCTCATGCGGCCGCACCATCTCGCCCTGGCTCATCATCACGCCGCCGTGGAGTTGCGCGGCGTATTCGGCGGCGCCGATCTGCGCTAGCAGCGCCTCCATCTCGCCGAAGCGCCCCTCCTCGTCCATGCGGCGCGCATAATCTGCGATTTGGTGCAGCGCCTCGACATAGGTCGCGATCCAGGCAAGCCCGTGGACGGCGTGCTGCTCCCGTTCCAGCGCCGCGCCGTCGATCTTGCCGTCGACCATGACCTTGGCCTTGACCGCCTCGATGGCGCGATCGCGCAAGGCGCCGGCGGCAGCGGCTACGGATTCGAGGGTCTTCATGAGGTTGGCCTTGCTGTCGGCCAGGGTTTCGCCAGGGGTGCTCACCAAATGTCCTCCGACAATCACGGGAAACCGGACACATAGCCAAGCCCCGCGCCGAAGGGAAGCGCCTTAGCGTCTTCCGGCGCAGACTAAGCATGAGCCGCGCTCATCACCAGGATGAGACATCTTCAATGTCGCTCCTTAGCGACGGCGTATAACGTCGAACCAAGACCAAGGAACAGGTTGAACGAATACGGAGGACGAAATCGTGCAAGACCTAAAGACGCTCGTCGTCGCGTTGGGCGTCACATTGTGGCTGCCGATGTCAGCCCAGTCCGCGGATCAGCCCGTCCAGCCTGACGAGGCAGCGGCGGCACCGCCAAAGTGCCTAAAAGCCGTGGTGAACCCCGTCACCGGCTACGCGATCTGCGTCGAACCACGCGGAGCACCGGTGGACCCACCCCCAACCGCGTCCTTCAATCGTCCCTGCAAGCCCCGCGCCCACGATGGCGAGGCCTGGACCGTGTATGAGCATTATTCTGGCTGCCACGATTAGGGTCGCCCTCGGACCGCGGGCGTAGATGACTAGGCGTCCAGGCCAGTCCCCAGCATCAGATGCGACCGCTCCTTGAAATTCATTTCGTTCCCCGGCCTGAGCGCGGTCGAGAGCTGGAAGAAATTGACGATCATGTCGGCGAGATGGTCCGCCGCCAGCGAGCTGTTGCGGCTGCGTCGCAGCACAAACTCGAAATCGGGCAGCGCCGGCAGAGCCTCGGCCGACCCCAGCGCTTTAAGGGAATTCGACAGGCCGTATTCAGGGAAGATCGTGATCGCCAGCCCAGCGTCGAGGGCGGCGAGGATCCCGGCTGTACCCGCGCTCTGAATCGCCACCGTCCACGTCCGCCCGGCCCGATCGAGTTGTTCCAAAGCCAGCTGCCGCCACCGGCAGTGCGGAGGATATAGCGCGAGCGGCGCCGGCTTGTGCGGCGAGAGCTGCATCCCCCGTCCGGCCGCCCAGATGCGGCGCTCGCGGCAGAGCGCCACGCCGTCGCCTTCTCCGATTTCATTGCTGACGATGGCGATATCGAGCTCGCCCTCGTCGAGAAGGGCCGAGATGTC
>JBAUEK010000287.1:0-6408 GCA_049678565.1 Methyloceanibacter sp.
GGCCAAATCCGGTCATGCTGTTGAGGGTCATTGGTTCAGCCTTGCATCTGGTCAGGTCCCCCGCGCCGGAGACGACCGTTTATAAGCCGAGTCGGTTCGGATCGGGCGAGGAGAACCCTCCTCGCCATCTTCACTGTGGCGGCAACCTTAATAAGAAAGACAGGGTCGTAGCACAGCCGCCAACGCGCTTCCGCTAGCGCTGCGGATTCCGAAGCGGCAACGGCACTTCGCCGGACGATTCGGGCGCGACCGCAGTCCCACCCTCGGGCGCCGCCGCAGGCGCAACCGCCGCCGACGATTGGAGGTTGAGCAGCGCGTCCGGCGCGGTGAGCTCGCCGGACGCAGCAGCCTGATCCGGAGCGGCGGTGTCGCCATCAGGACCGGCGGCATCTGCCGCGGCAGCTTCGGCGCGGGCCTTCTCGCGCATCGCCCGCTCGAGCCTCCGCCACTGCGCGACATTTCTATTGTGATCGTCGAGGCTCGGCGCAAAGGCGTGACCCCCGCTCCCGTCCGCCACGAAATAGAGATCCTTGGTCTTCGCCGGTTTCAGCACCGCCTCGATGGCGGCGCGGCCCGGATTGGCGATCGGCGTCGGGGGCAAACCGTCGATCTTATATGTGTTGTAGGCCGTCTCTCGATCGAGCTCGTCCTGTCGAATGGGATGATCGAGAACACCTTTGCCGCCCACCAGCCCGTAAATGATGGTGGGGTCGGATTGCAGCCGCATATTCTTCCTGAGCCGGTTCTGGAACACGCTGGCGATGCGCGGCCGCTCGTCGGCCCGGCCGGTTTCCTTCTCGACGATGGAGGCAAGGATCACGGCCTCTTCCGGCGTTTGCACCACGATGTCCGGATCGCGATCCTCCCACATCTTGGCGAGGAACTTTCGATGCCCCGCCTGCATGCGCTCGACAATGTCGATCCGCATATCCCCGATCTGGAAGCGATAGGTGTCCGGCAGCAGGGTCCCCTCCGCCGGGATCTCGGTGATCACGCCCTTGAGGTCGGGATTGGCCTGTATCCGCTCGACGATCTGCTGACTGGTGAGCCCTTCTGGGAGCGTGATCTTATGGTCGATCGACCTGCCTTCGACCAGCGTGTCGAGCACTTGGCGCATGCTCGCATGCTTGCGGAACTCATACTCGCCCGCTTTGAGCGTGCCGGTGCCCTTCAAATATATAAAGTAGATGATGCTGGTCATGAACATGCCGCGGTCGGTGATGACCTCGTCATGCTCCAGCCGCTCGGCGATGCCGCTCACCCCCTCGCCTTTCGGAATCACTACCACCGTCGATGTGGCCAGGGGTCCCGGCCGGTCGAATTGATAGCGGATGAAATACAGCAGCGCCACGGACGTGAGCGCGCTGAAGAATACCAGCAGGAACATGGCGTTGAAAAAGGCGAGAACCGGGTGTAGCCGCCCATCGCGCGGATCGCGCTCAGGCGGCTCCAGCGGCCGGATGGGCTCGAGCGCCTCGGTGGGACTGCGCGGCAGGACGGCAAAATCTCGACCTGTATGGTCCGCGGGCTCTAGCCCGTCATTGTCGTTCGCCGTCGACGAGAAGTCGTTGGTCACGGACATAGCCTGATGCCCCGCACGGATCGTTTATCCACTTGGAGACGAAATATGGCGAAAGGGAGGTTCGGCTGGCAAGCGTAACTGCCTGCCCGATCAGGCGTTGCAGCGTCGCAGAATCAGCGACGCATTGGTTCCCCCGAAACCGAAGGAATTGGATAGCACCGTATCGATGGTCCGCTCCCGCGCCTTATGCGGCACGAGGTCGATGGCGGTCGTCACCGACGGGTTGTCGAGATTGAGCGTGGGCGGGGCCAGATTGTCGCGGATGGCGAGAACCGAGAAGATCGCCTCGACCGCGCCCGCGGCGCCGAGCAAATGGCCGGTCGCGGATTTCGTCGATGACATCGAGACCTTGCCGGCGGCGTTGCCGAACAGCCTCTCGACCGCGGACAGCTCGATCTCGTCGCCCATCGGCGTCGAGGTGCCATGGGCATTGATATAGTCGATATCGGCCGGCTCGATGCCGGCGCGCTTCACCGCCGCGACCATGCAGCGATAGGCGCCGTCGCCATCCTCCGCCGGAGCGGTGATGTGGAAGGCGTCGCCCGACAGGCCATAGCCGATGACTTCGGCATAGATGGTGGCGCCGCGCGCCTTGGCGTGTTCCAGCTCCTCGAGCACGACCACGCCCGCGCCCTCGCCCATGACGAAGCCGTCCCGGTCGCGGTCATAAGGCCTTGAGGCCCGTTGTGGCTCATCGTTGAAATTGGTCGAAAGCGCCCTGCACGCGGCAAATCCGGCGATGGCGAGACGGCAGACCGGCGATTCGGCCCCGCCCGCCACCATCACATCCGCATCGCCAAGAGCCACCAGCCGCGAGGCGTCGCCAATGGCGTGAGACCCGGTCGAACAGGCCGTGACCACGGAATGATTCGGACCCCTGAGCCCATGCTCGATCGAGACATAGCCGGCCGCGAGATTGATCAGCCTTCCGGGAATGAAGAACGGGCTCACCCGCCGCGGCCCCTTCTCGGCCAGCAACAGCGACGTCTTCTCGATGCCTTGCAGCCCGCCGATGCCTGAGCCGATCAACACGCCGGTGCGGGTCTGATCCTCGTAGGAGGTCGGCTTCCAGCCCGCGTCGGCGAGTGCCTGGGTCGAGGCCGCCATGGCGTAGACGATGAACTCGTCGACCTTGCGCTGTTCCTTCGGCGACATCCAATCGGTTGGATTATAGGTGCCGTCGCTGCCATCGCCGTGCGGAACCTGGCACGCGATCTGGCAGGTGAGATCGGAGACGTCGAAGTTCTCGACCCGCTTCGTGGCGCTCTCACCCGCGGTCAGCCGCTGCCAAGAGACCTCCACCCCGCATCCGAGCGGCGAGACCAGACCCAAACCTGTGATGACGACACGTCGCATGTGGCGCTTTCGCGTGATCCTCGTGGGAACAGGTGATTCGGGGCCCGCTTGCCTTGCACTTCCGGCGACGCAGGCGCCCCCTAGCGCGCGACGGGCAAGAAAACGTCAAGCTGCCGTGTTCTTCTCCAGGAACTTGACGGCGTCGCCAACGGTCAGAATCGTCTCTGCGGCGTCGTCCGGAATCTCGCAGCCGAACTCTTCCTCGAACGCCATCACGAGCTCGACGGTGTCGAGGCTGTCGGCCCCAAGGTCGTCGATGAAGCTCGCACTTTCAGTTACCTTGTCGGCCTCGACGCCGAGATGCTCAACCACGATCTTTTTTACGCGCTCTGAGATATCGCTCATGTCCGCCTCACCGTCTTTAGCTTATTCATCGTTAGGCCCTCGCACATCCCCCAGGCCTCGGCTTACGGCCTAACGCACCCCAGAACGGCAAGTCACAGGGTTTGAACGCGAGGAGGATTATCTTTGTCAAGCCCTCATCGAGCTCTACAGAGCGGCCGTTTGGGTATCACAGTTTTCTAGCCTTTGCCAGAAGCCCCGAAACCGTCATCGGGCGAGGGCAAAGACTGCTGCAGCCGCGCTGTCAAGCCTTTGGAATGCAACGGCTTACACCATCACCATGCCCCCATTCACATGCACCGTCTCGCCGGTGACGTATCCAGCCTCGTCGCTGGCAAGAAACACCACGACTGCGGCGACGTCTTCGGGCTGGCCGAATTTCGCCGCTGGAATCGCGGCGGCAATGGCCTCTGTCTGCTTCGGTGTCAAGGCGTCGGTCATCGGCGTGGAGATGAAACCAGGAGCAATGCAATTGGCGGTGATGCCCCGGCCGGAGACCTCGCGCGCCAGCGACTTGGTCATGCCCACGAGCCCGGCCTTCGATGCCGCATAGTTGCACTGCCCCGGATTGCCGAGCACGCCCGAAATCGAGGCGATATTAACGATACGACCGGCCCGGCGCCGCATCATGCCGCGCAGGATTCCGCGCGTCAGCACGAACACCGAGCTGAGATTGACGGCAATGACGTCGTCCCATTCCTCGTCCTTCATGCGCATGAACAGATTGTCGTGGGTAATGCCGGCATTGTTGACGAGGATGTCGACCTGGCCGAGCGCCTTCTCCGCATCTTCGGCGAGCTTGACCACGGCGGCGCGGTCACGCAGATCGCAAGGAAGCACATGAACGCGGGAGCCGAGCTTCGCCGCGAGCTCGTCCAGACGTTCCGCCCTCGTCCCTGAAATCGCGACCTGTGCGCCTTGAGCGTGCAGAGCCTCGGCGATGGCCCAGCCAATGCCGCCGGACGCACCGGTGACAAGGGCGCCCTTCCCGGTGAAGTCGAACATGCCGCTCTCCCTTTATATCCCAGGCGCGCTAGGCTTGGAGCGCCGCGGACGCGGCTTCCAGCTCTTCCGGCGTGTCGATCGAATGCGCCTCGAAGCCATCGAACCGCCGGGCAAGCCCGGTCAGAACCCGGCCGGCGCCCACTTCATAGAGCGTGTCGGCGCCCCGGTCCCGCAAATACAGCATCGACTCCCGCCACCTGACCATCCCCGTGACCTGTTCGATCAGGCGCTGGCGGATGGCCTCGGGCTCGGTGACGGCGGCGGCAAGCACATTGGCGACCAGCGGAACCGAAGGCGCCTTGATCTCCACCCGGCTCAAGGCGTCTCGCATGACCTCCGCGGCAGGCTGCATCAAAGCACAATGGAACGGCGCGCTCACCGGCAGGAGCACGGCCCGGCGGGCTCCGAACTTGGGACCGAGCAAGACTGCCCGCTCGATCGCCCCGCGCGCGCCGCTGATCACCACCTGCCCTGGGGCATTGTCGTTCGCTACCTCGCACACCTCGCCTTCGCTCGCGGCTTCCGCCAGCGCCTGAGCCTGTGCCAGATCCGCACCGAGTAAGGCCGCCATGGCTCCCTGTCCAACCGGCACCGCCTCCTGCATGGCGCGCCCCCGCGTCTTGAGCAGCCTTGCCGTGTCGGCAAGACTCAGGCTTCCCGCCGCGGCAAGAGCCGAATATTCTCCGAGCGAATGACCGGCGACATAGGCGACTTGGCGTTCGAGACCGAAGCCCGTCTCTTCGCGCAGCGCCCGCAGCGCCGCGAGTGAGACCGCCATCAACGCCGGTTGGGCGTTTTCGGTAAGGGTGAGCTGATCCTCAGGCCCCGCCCACATCAGGGTCGAGAGGCTCTGGCCAAGCGCATCGTCAATCTCGGCGAAGACGGCGCGGGCCGGGGCATAGGCCTTGGCAAGCTCGGCGCCCATGCCGACGGCTTGGCTTCCTTGGCCCGGAAAAATGAATGCGATACTCATCAGATGAAGATGTCCCGCGCTAGAGTGCGGCCAAAGACACTGTTTGCGTCCGAGCTGTCAAGCAAGACGGGCCGCGCGCCGGCGCCGGGACCATATCCCTCATGGCGCCTCAGGGGCATCGGTCAGAAAAGATGACTCGAACACGCAACTCCGCACCATAACGCCTTGTTTATAGACTAGAATTCGTTAGCCACAGTTTTGGAGAATCCCGATGAAACGCCTATTTGCCGCAATGACCTTGGCCGTGCTCCTGACCGCTCCCGCCCTTGCGGCGGAGCCGCAGGCCTGGCCGTGGAAGTCCACCATGCCGCCGGATCCAGCGCTGGCCAAACTGTCCAAGATCAGCGATGTGACGGCGAGCGTCGACGGCGCGATGGTGAAGATCAGCGTGAAGGCCATGGCGCCGGTCCCCGGTTTTAGCGAGCTGCAGCTCACGCCCCGCATCGGAGACCCCGAGGATCGTATCTTCGCCTTCGACGCCCGTGGCCGAACGCCGCAAGATGTCAGCACTCAGGTGGAGACGCCCGTGAGCATCGAGGCGGCCTATACCGACGCGCCACTGGGCAAGTTCGACGTGATCGAGGTCCATGCCAAGGACAATTGCATGGGCTATTCGGTGACGGACCAAAAACCGGTGGAATGCAGTGGGAAATCCATCCCGCAATAATGGCCGGCTCCATTGGTCTCAAGCGGGCCGATGGCCCTTGCAAAGCGGCGACAAAACCTTATAAAGCGGCCTCTTGAACCGCTCCGGTCGGAGGCTGAACGGAGAACCGCTTTGTAAGAGGCGGTAGGCTGAAACGCCGATCTCCCGTGTCTCCGCTCCCAAGGGTCATCTTCTTGGGCCTTTCCTTCAGGGCCCATGAGAGGCTTTGCGCCGGAGCTTATAGAGAAGGAAAAGGCAATCCATGCCGCATTACGAGCATGTGTTCCTGGCACGCCAGGATATTTCCACGCAGCAGGTCGAAAGCCTGACGCAGGAATTCCGCACGATCATCGAAGGTCTCGGCGGATCGATCGGCAAGTCCGAATATTGGGGCCTCAAATCGCTGGCCTTCCGCATCAAGAAAAACCGCAAGGCGCATTTCTCGCTGATGAACATCGACGCGGCGCCCGATGCGGTGGCGGAGCTCGAGCGCCAGATGCGCCT
>JBAUEK010000288.1:0-2306 GCA_049678565.1 Methyloceanibacter sp.
GCCAAGACCAGAGCCTGGAGCGGCCGCGCCAGGATACCGACAAGCATGGAGTCCTGCTTCCCTCCGTCCAGGCAAACGCGTGACGGCCAGACATGGCGATGCCTCACCGCGGCGCATGATGCGTCCGGAGCCGGTCAAAGAGCAAGGACTAGCGGGGCACCGAGCGGCCGCGTCCGTTGTTTAAATGGGCAGCCTCTCGGCGCCCCGCTCTAGCGGCGGTATTTTAACGCCCATGCCACCGCGCCTTACCTCTGTTTCCGCATCGCTTGAGCCTTTCGGCCGCGCCAGGCGGAGTTGACCTGGGCATCGCAGCCCAGGCGACGGCGGGTTAGGACCCCTGAGGCTGGTCCGTTAGCCGGCGCGCGGGCGAAGGGCCGGGGCAAACCGCACAACCCTCGTTGTTCGCGCGCACCTCAGGCGCCGCACCCCTCGCCCCAAGATACAGACGGTCTGCAGCTCGCGTCCTCATGGACGAGGGATGGGGTGAGTCTAAGTGAGGCGTGAAGGGCGGGGATAGATTTGTTTCAGGTCGAACGAAGTTCGGCGCCAGCGCCGTCAGCGCGCCAGTTGCCGACGCCCTTGGCGCACCGCGTCGACGACGTCACGAATGGCCGCGACAACCAACTGCGGGGCATACATATAGACATGGTGACCACTGCGCGTCTGCGTGACGTGCCTCGTACGGAGGGACGCCGCCAGCAAATTTTGTGCGGCGAGCCAATCCGCGAAAGTGACCGTAGGGCCGCCCGGCGCATCGTTCTCCGTCGCGCTGGACGGGGGTTGCCAGGGTTTGTCGGCGCTGAGCACCGCCATCGGCCGCTCCGGCAGGCGAGGAGCAGCATCGATCTTCCCGATCGCGTCGGCGAGCTCAACGGCCTCCGGAGACTGAGGCGTGGAGATCTTGTTGCCCGCGTCCCACTTTGCGAGTGCCTCGGGGCTCGCGACTTGCTCAATGAGCTCCGTCCCGGCATCGACCATGACCAGACCGGCGACATCGGCCGGATCGGTCCGTGCGAACAGCGTGGCGATGAAGCCCCCGTAGGAATGGGCGACCAGAACGTAGGGGCCGGGCTCACCGGCCGCGGTCAGTAGTCGCCGCAGATCATCGACAGCTTGATCGACGGTGTGAGGCTGGGGGACCGGGGTGGAGATGTCGGCTCCGTCGATCCTGGTTCCGGGGCGGTCATAGGCGCAAACGCGGGTAAAGCGGGCGACCATCGGCAGCACCGCCAACGGGCTTTGATGCAGGTCGCCTTCGCCCGCCGCCACCGCATCGTAGGCCGCATCGTGCGCCGGGTCGGCGGGGTCGAGAATGGTACTCCAGTCGGAAGCGTGGTTCCCTTTGCCGGAAACGAGCACGACAACGGGCGAGCCCGTGCCGCGGCATTCGAGGTAGAGCTCGCGGCCGCCGCCGATATCGACGAGGCCGGAGAAATCGTCGCCGGCGGATTGAGCTGGCGCGCCATTGGCCGCGGCGATGACCAGGGCGAGCGCGAGGGCACGAAGGGGAGCCTGGCAAAGGGACATGACGCTGTGGTCCTTGCGTGCCGCGAAACAGAAGGGGCGCGTGCGCGCCAGCGATGGCGGTTTTGGGCTCCAGCCCCAAGCGCGTGGGCGGGGTCCCGAATTTGAGCCGCTTCTACTCGCGCAGGGGGAATGGCTGGCCGGTTTAGCACGAATGCGACAGCCACGCCCCAGCATCGGCGGCGCGGTCGTAGTTTCCGTGCGCACGCGGGATCAGCGGGGCGCTGCCTCGGTCGTCATCGGGCAGGCAAGCGTCTTCTCCAGCGCCTCTCTGAGCTCGGCCTCGGTTTCGACCGGGAGATAGAGCCCGCCATTTCTCTCGGCCAGGCACTTGGCGTCGAGGAAGCCTTGCCCGCCGGTCCAGGCGTAGCCCTTCACCCGCAGGCCGATGACATGGACTGTCAATTGGTCGGCTTCGGCGTGAAGCTCCTGGCCGAGATCGCAGGGGAAGCCGCCGCAAGTTTCCTCACCGTCGGTCAGGAGCACGATGATTCCGGGCTTGTGGCGGTAGTCGAGCACCTCCGCCGCCTTCGCCACCGCGGCGCTGAGCGGGGTCTTGCCGGCGGGCGTCAGAGCATTCACCGCGGCCATGATGCGGTCCGTCGCGTTCGCGCTGGGCTCCAGCTCGAGTTTGACGT
The DNA here is from genome assembly GCA_049678565.1 of Methyloceanibacter sp. Lineage (GTDB taxonomy): Bacteria > Pseudomonadota > Alphaproteobacteria > Rhizobiales > Methyloligellaceae > Methyloceanibacter. The sequence continues at coordinate 2,163 of JBAUEK010000288.1, forward strand.
TGCATTGATTCCATTGTCCCGGACCGTAGGTGATGAGACCGACGCGGCGGAACCGGGTCACGCCGGGCAGGATCTGCTTCAGTTGCGATCGCACCTTGTCGATGCGGCTGACCGTGCCGGCGGTCTCGCTGCCATAGCCCCAGC
>JBAUEK010000289.1:0-2526 GCA_049678565.1 Methyloceanibacter sp.
GGCTTAGCAGGGCCGAAGGCGGCGTCTTGAAGTCCGGCTGCGAATAGACATAGGTGCGCAGCGCCGCGACCCTGTGCGTGGGGGCAAGGACCGCGCGGTCCAAACCCTCGCTCGGCATATAGCCAACATAACCGTCGCGGGAGAGCTGCACCCAGGCCCAGCCTTCGCTCTCGTCGAGAAGGCTCAGCGTCTCGCCGAATAGAGCCTCGGTGTCGAGAGTGGCATCGAAACGTGGGTGCCGCCGCAAGGGAAGCATGGGGACCCGAAGCTGGCGGGGTTCGCCGGCAACGTAACGCGGCGCCTTGACGTGATTGCGCAAGGACTCCGCCGCCAAATCCTCGCGATAGGCGTGGCGGCGCGGGTCTGGCAATACGCCGTTGATCACGGTCCGAGCTCTTTCTGGAAGTAGGCGAACAGGGCGCGCGCGGCTTGCGGTTCACCACCTTGCGGACGCCCGGGTTGCTCGCGCGGAACCCAGCCGAAAATGTCGAGATGAGCAAAGCGCTTGGCCTTGGTGACGAAGCGCTTCAGAAACAGCGCGGCAATCACCGAGCCGGCATGGGAGCCCTCGGCGATGTGGTTCAGATCGGCGATGTTGCTCTTCAACAGTTTGTCATAGGGCGCCCACAGCGGCAGGCGCCAAACGGGATCGCCGACGCCAAGGCCGCTTGCGATCAGCCCCGCCGCGAAATCTTCATCGTCGCTGAAGAGCGGCGGCAAATCAGGGCCGAGCGCGACCCGCGCCGCTCCGGTGAGGGTCGCGATCGTGATCAGATAGTCCGGCGCCTCCTCATCGGCGAGGCTCAACGCGTCGGCCAGCACGAGCCGCCCCTCGGCGTCGGTATTGCCGATCTCGACGCTCATGCCGCTCCGGCTCTTCAGCACGTCGCCAGGCCTGAAGGCATTGCCGGCGATCGCGTTGTCGGCGGCGGGGATCAGCAGCCTGAGCCGCACGGGGAGCTTCGTGCTCATGACCAGATGGGCGAAGGCGAGGGCGGAGGCGGCACCCCCCATGTCCTTTTTCATCAGGGCCATGGCGCCGCCAGGCTTGATGTCGAGGCCGCCGGTATCGAAGCAGATGCCCTTGCCCACCACCGTCAATTTTGGGGCGTGGGTCGAGCCCCAGTGAAGATCGATCAGGCGTGGGGCCCGGTCGCTGGCGCGGCCAACGGCGTGGATCATCGGGAAATTATCCGAAAGCAGGCCCGAGCCTTCCGTCACCTTGACCTCCGCGCCATGCTCGGTGGCAAGCTCGCGCACCGCGGCCTCAAGTTCGGCCGGGCCGAGATCGTTCGCCGGCGTGTTGATGAGATCGCGGCCGAAATAGAGGGCTTCGGCTAGCGCCAGCACCCGGGCCCGGTCGACGCCGTCGGGTAGAACGAGGCGCTTAGGCTTGGTGTTATTCTCGCTGCGATAGCGCCCGAAGCGATAGCACCCGGCAAGCCAGGCTAGCGTCGCAAGCTCAGGATCTGGGAGCGCGGAGGCAAAGCGATAGTCGCCCGGAGGAAGCGCGCCCGGCAAAGCCCCGGGAAGCAGCGGCGCGTCGACCGCCCAATCCTCGTCGCCAACGCCGAACAGAGCCCCGGCAACGCCTCCGCCCGCATCGGGCAATAGCAGGACCGCGCCCGATTTTGGCAGCCAGCTCCTCGCCTCGAGCCAGTTCCGCTGGGCGTCCGTCAGCTGCTTGAGGCTCGAATCGTCCTTGGAGGCGATGAACCAAAGCGGAAGCGCGGGACTTCCCGCATCGAGCAGCAGCTCTCCTAGCTCATGGCGCGGTTTCGGCGGGATTTTTGTCGGCATCTGAGCAGCGGCGGGGGCTTGATGGCGGGGCGCATTAATGGCAGGGGAGCGTCGCAATGACAATAGCGGAGGGGCGCCCCATGACCGACGCTGGCTATATTCTGATCATCGGCGACAAGAATCTCTCCTCGTGGAGCCTCAGGCCGTGGCTGGCGATGAAGCGTGCCTGCATTCCCTTCGCCGAGGAGCGCATTCGCTTGCGCCAGCCGGAAAGTAAGGCCGCGATCCTGCGCCATTCGCCCTCCGGCAAGGTGCCGGCGCTGAAGACGAACGGGTTCACCGTCTGCGACAGCCTCGCCATTCTGGAATTTCTGGCCGAGCGTCACCCCGAGCTCGGCTTGTGGCCGCGTGAGTCCGAAGCGCGCGCGCTCGCCCGCTCGATCTCGGCGGAGATGCATTCGGGCTTCGGCGCGCTCCGCAATGAGATGTCCATGGATCTGCTCTCACGCCTGCCGGCCCCGGCCATCGGCGCGGAGCTCGATGGCGATATCCGCCGCATCGTGGCGATCTGGCGCCAAGCCCGCGCCCAGCATGGCGGAGCTGGCCCCTTTCTGTTTGGGGCTTTCTCATGCGCTGACGCCATGTTCGCGCCGGTGGCGACGCGGTTTCGCACCTATGGCGTGGATCTCGCCAGCTTCGGCGACGACGGCCAAGCCGCGGACTACGCCCGTGCGGTCCTCGACCTGCCCGAGATGGGCGAATGGACCGAAGGCGCGAAGGCGGAGG
>JBAUEK010000290.1:0-1854 GCA_049678565.1 Methyloceanibacter sp.
GCTGGGGCGGCCTCGAGCCAGGGTGAGGATGGCGGCTCGAGCATGCCGCCGAGCAGGCCCTTCAGCGGCCGCTGCCGCAGCAGCACCGCGCCATCCTGCCTGAGCACGACGAAGGCAGCACCTCGCCGTACCGGCCGCTCGGCCTTCTCCCCGCGATAGGGCAGGACTTCGGCGAGGCCTTGCGCCAAGCCGGCGCAGCCGGGCCGCAAGGGACATAAGCCGCAAGCCGGACGCCTGGGCGTGCAGATCGTCGCGCCCAAATCCATCAGCGCTTGGGCGAAATCGCCGGCGCGGCTAAGCGGCGTCAGGCTTTGAGCGAGCGCCTTGATCTCGGGCTTCGCCGCCGGCAGCGGCGTGGTCACGGCGAACAGTCGCGCCACCACGCGCTCGATATTGCCATCGACCGGCGTCGCGCTTCGACCAAAGGCAATGGCCGCGATCGCAGCCGCCGTGTAGCCGCCAATGCCCGGCAGCGTTCTCAATTCAGCTTCGGTCTCGGGCAAGCGACCGCCGAAGCGCTCAACGACCGCGCGGGCGCAGGCATGCAAATTCCTGGCGCGGGCGTAATAGCCGAGCCCGGCCCAGACCGCGAGCACCTCGTCCAGCTCGGCCCGCGCCAGCGCGTTCACGTCGGGCCAGCGGCGCAGGAAATCGGCATAGCGCGGCGCCACGGCCTTGACCGTGGTCTGCTGCAGCATGATTTCGCTCAACCACACGGCATAAGGGTCGGGTGTGACGCCGGGGGCCGCCCGCCAGGGCAGGTCCCTGCGCGCGCGCTCATACCAGGCGAGCAAGGCTTGGGCCCGATCTCTATTGTGCAAATCGCATCCCCTCGCCGCCTCCTGGCCCGCTTTGGTTCGGCCTCGAGCGCCGCCATGGTGTAGGATCGAACCGGGCGAAGGCAAGGAGCGGCGGCATCCGTCCACCGCAAAACCGGGGTGCCATGCGGGATTACGACCGAAAAGCCTGGGTCAAGGGAGCGCGCGGCCCGCGCGCGATCGGCGCCTTCGTCGCCCAGATGCTCGATCCCATTGCGCGTGCCCGCGGCTTCGCCACCACCGCGCTCCTGACCGAATGGCCGAATGTGGTTGGGGCCGAGCTCGCCAAATTCACCATGCCCGACAAAGTGCTGTGGCCGCGGCGGCGCGAGGACAGGGAGGCGCCGGACAGGCAAAGTGGTTGGAGAACCGAAGGCGCCACCCTGGTGCTGAAGGTCGACGGCCCCCGGGCGATCGAGGTACAGCATCGGGCCGAGCAGATCCTCGACCGCGTCAACACCTATTTCGGCTATCGGGCCATCGCCCAATTGCGCTTCCTGCAAGCACCGGTCGGCCGGGCACAGCCCCGCAGCCGGCCCTCGCCGCTGCAGCCCCTGGACGAGACGGCCCTGCCGGGCGCCGCGGCAATTGCCGACACCGGCCTGTCCCAAGCCTTGCGGCGGCTCGGTTCGGCCGTACTGGGCCAGATCACGAGGCGTTGAGAGACGCTTTCGCTTTTCTCGCTCTTGCCATAAGAACTTGCCAGAACCCAAGGCTCGCCAATCCAGGTCAATGGCTGGCGAGGTAGAACTAGACCGGAAACGAACAAGCGAGTGGAGGAATGCCAGTGACGGAGACCGCAAACCCGGCCCGAAACAAGACCCTGTTGATGGTGCTGGGCGTCGTAGCCGCCGTGATCATCGCCGCGGGCATCTATGCCTATCGCGGGGGCTTCGATCAGGGTGGCAGCAGGGTCGCGAACAAAGACAAGGTCGACCCCGACGTGGCCGCGCTCATGGCTCCCGGACCGCTCCCAGACATCGTCATCGGGTCAGCCGATGCGCCCTACACGATCGTGGAATATGCCTCCATGACC
>JBAUEK010000291.1:0-8886 GCA_049678565.1 Methyloceanibacter sp.
GCCGAATAAGGATCATCATGCCGAATACGCTCCCCACTTTGCATGATTGGCGATTCTCGGTCGATTTCGAGGGTATCGCCTGGGCCCTCATGGACCGCGAGGGCGAGAGCGCGAACTCGATGGGGCGGCGCTTCACCGAAGAGCTGGGCGAGATCGTCAAATGGGTGGAGGAGGCGGCGCGCCGGGGCGAGATCAAGGGCCTCGTCATCATGAGCGCCAAGAAGACGGGCTTCCTCGTTGGCGCCGATATCCGTGAATTCAAGCGCTTCGACACCGAGCCCCGCATCAAGGAGGTGGTGAACGAGACGCTCGGCCTGTTCGATCGCATCGAGAAGCTGCCGATTCCGGTGGTCGCGGCCATCCATGGCTATTGCCTCGGCGGGGGTCTCGAGCTGGCGCTGGCCTGCCATTACCGCATTGCCGACCGCGAGGATGCCACCCGCCTCGGCTTCCCCGAGGTGAAGCTCGGCATCTTCCCCGGCCTCAACGGCACGGTCAGGTCGATTCAGCTCGCCGGCGCGATGGACGCCATGACCGCCATGCTGACGGGCCGCATGCTGCGCTCGAGCGCGGCAAGGGCCATGGGCCTGATCGACCAGATCGTGCCCACGCAGCACACGCTCCGCTGGGCCGCGCGCAAGGCCGTGCTGCAGAAGCGCCGCGCCAAGGGCGCGCCCTGGTGGAAGCAGCTGATGCTGAAGCAGCCGGTGCGGGGTCTGCTCGCCAAGCAGATGCGCGCCAAGACGGCGGCCAAGGTGCGCGAGGAGCATTATCCCGCGCCCTTCCGCCTCATCGATTTGTTCGAGCAATATGGCGACGACCCGGCCCGCATGCGCGCGGCCGAGACCGAGATCTTCGCGCCGCTGATGGCGAGCGAGACCTCGCGCAATTTACGCCGCGTGTTCATGCTGTCGGAGATGCTGAAGGACGAGGCGCCGAAGGATGGCTTCAAACCGAGGCGCGTCCATGTCATCGGCGCCGGCACCATGGGCGGCGATATCGCCGCCTGGTGCGTGGTGTGCGGCATGCAGGCAAGCCTTCAGGACCTCGATGAAGACCAGGTAAAAAAGGCGCTCGCCCGCGCCAAGGGCCTGTTCAAGAAGCAGCTCCGCAGCAAGCAGGCGGTCGATGCCGCGGTCGGTCGTTTGATCCCCGATCCGGAGGGCAAGCACGTCAAGCACGCCGATGTCGTGATCGAAGCGATCGTGGAGAAGCTCGAGGTCAAGCAGACACTGTTCCAGGAGCTCGAGGCGAAGATGAAGCCTGGCGCCGTTCTCGCCACCAACACCTCTTCGCTGAACCTCGAGGACATCGCCGAGAAGCTGAGCGACCCTGGCCGCCTGGTCGGTCTCCATTTCTTCAACCCCGTGGCCCAGTTGCCGCTGGTCGAGGTCGTGCGCGGGCAGGGGACGCGCGAGCAGGAAGTGCTGAGAGCTTGCGCCTTCGTCACCGCCATCAAGAAGCTGCCTTTGATCGTCAAGAGCTGTCCCGGCTTTCTCGTCAACCGCGTGTTGACCCCCTACATGATGGAGGCCGTCAAACGCCTCCAGGATGGCACCCCGCGCGACAAGATCGACCAAGCCGCGCTCAAATTCGGCATGGCCATGGGGCCGCTCGAGCTCATGGACATGGTCGGCCTCGACATCGCCAATAAGGTTGGCGAGCAGCTCGGATCGTCAGCCCCGCAAGACAATCCGCTGTCGCGTTTGGTGCAGGCGGGCAAGCTCGGCAAGAAGACCGGCGAGGGCTTCTATGTTTGGCAGGAGGGCAAGCCCAAGCGCGAGGAAGCCATCTATGACCAGGCCGAGCTCGATCGTCTCGGGCGCGAGCTGATCGCGCCCATGCTCGACGAATGCGAGCGCGCCCTGGCCGACGGGACCGTGGCTAATGCCGATCACGTCGATGCCGGCGTGATCTTCGGCACGGGCTTTGCCCCCTTCCGCGGCGGCCCACTGCATTATCGCCGCAGGCAGGACACTGGCGGCTCCGCCTCGGCAGCGGCAGCTTGAACATTCGGGAAGGCGGCAGGACATCATGAGGGACGAGAAGATGCGGCGTGTCGCCGTGCTTGGCGGGGTCAGAATCCCCTTTTGCCGCTCGCACACGGCCTATGCGGAGCTGTCCAATCTCGACATGCTGACCGCGGCGCTCTCAGGCTTGGTCGAACGCTTTTCCCTGCATGGCGCCCATATCGACGAGGTGGTCGGCGGCGCCGTGGTCACCCACGCCAAGGACTGGAACCTGGCGCGCGAGGCGGTGATCGGCAGTGCGCTCAAACCGACGACGCCGGCCATCACCATGATGCAGGCCTGCGGCACGAGCCTGCAAGGAGCCCTCGGCCTCGGCGCCAAGATCGCCACCGGTCAGATCGAGAGCGGCATCGCGCTTGGCTCCGACACCACGAGCGATGCGCCAATCGTGTTCAAGCGCAGCTTCGCTCAGCGTCTGGTGCAGCTATCGCGGGCCAAGAGCCTCGGCCAGAGGCTCGCGGCGTTCAAGGGCTTCAGCCCGGCCGAACTCGCGCCGATGCCCCCATCGACCTCTGAGCCGCGCACAGGGCTCAGCATGGGCGAACATTGCGAGCTGATGGCGAAGGAATGGGGCATCACCCGAGAGGCCGAAGATTTGCTCGCCTATGAAAGCCACCACAAGGCGGCCAGAGCCTATGACGAGGGCTTCATGGACGACCTCATTATCCCTTGCGCCGGGGTCTTTCGCGACAACAATCTCCGCGAGGACATCTCGCTTGAGAAGATGGCGGAGCTGAAGCCCGCCTTCGACCGGGTCGGCGGCACCATCACCGCCGCCAACTCGACCCCACTCACCGACGGCGCCGCCACGGTGCTGCTCGCCTCGGAGGAGTGGGCGGCGAAGCGGAACATCCCGGTCCAGGCCTATCTGACCCTCGGTCGAACCGCGGCGGTCGATTTCGTCGCGGGCGAGGGGCTGTTGATGGCCCCCACCGTCGCCGTGAGCGAACTCCTGAACCAAAGCGGTCTTGCGCTCCAGGACTTCGATTATTATGAGATTCATGAGGCTTTCGCCGCGCAGGTGCTGGCGACGCTGAAGGCCTGGGAGTCGGAGGAGTATTGCCGCCGCCGCTTGGGGCTAGAGGCGCCGCTCGGGTCCATCGACCGGGCGAAGCTCAACGTCAAGGGCTCCTCGATCGCCTTCGGTCATCCCTTCGCCGCCACCGGCGCGCGGATTTTGCCGGTGCTGGCCAAGCTGTTGCATACGCAGGGCGGCCGGCGCGGCCTGATTTCAGTGTGCACGGCGGGCGGCATGGGTGTTGCCGCCATCCTGGAGGGGGGGTGACTATGTCCCAACAGCCGCAAGCGGCCCGAAACGAAGAGGCGAGCGCGCTATGAGGTGGTGTGCACCGGGGGCCCAAGGGCCTTATAAACGCCTCATAAAGGACCGATTAGGAACCGGGGGCGTAAGGTCAAATGTCCCGAGAGTGATTTGGCACTCTCGCCGAGACAATTTACGAGGAGGTGCTCATATGAGGCATCGCGTTTTCGCCCCGGCACTGGCAGTCCTGATTGCCGCTTTTGCCGTGGCCGGGATGTCCACTCAAGCTCGTGCTGCCGATCCTTCCGGCATCTGGGCCAAGGATGACGGCACAGCCAAGCTCGAGATCAAGAAGTGCGGCCGCGGCATTTGCAGCAAGATCGTTTGGCTGCGCGATCCAGTCGATTCGCGCGGCAAGCCTTTGCGCGACGCCCGCAATCAGAATCCGTCCATGCGCGACCGGCCGATCATGGGCCTTGGACTGTTCAGCAATATGGTGGCCACGGAGCCCAATACCTGGGTCGGGAACGTCTATAACCCCGAAGAGGGGCGGGTTTATACCGAGGTCAAGGTGACGCTTGTTTCCCGCCAGCAGCTCGTGCTCAGGGGCTGCAGGACCTGGTTGCTTTGCGGCGAGAAAACCTGGACCAGATCGAAGATTGTTCCGGCTCCGGCTCCGGCCCAACCCGAGGAGCTGATCGAGGTGAAGGCCCCGGCGGAGCCCGAAGAGCCCATCAAGGCGAAGGCGCCCCCGGTGCCGGAGATAGCCGCACCGAAGCCGGAGCCTATCGTCGAGGCGGCGCGCGAGCCCGAGACATTCCGCACGGCGCCCTCGACCCTCGGCCACGCCATTCCGGCCGCGGTTTCCGAGCCGAGAGTGTCCGAAGCGCCCAAGCGCGTGCCCGCGGCCCCGACCCTTTATAAGCACACCACGATAGGCCTTGGCTTCGTCGTGGCGACGACCAGCCAGGAGCCTTTGCCTCTGTCCGGTGACAACGTTTCGAGCATGATGGTGATGACGCGCCCGGCGCCCACGGCCGCGGCCTCGAAGCCTCGCGTCACGCCGCCTGCGGTCGAGACTGCCCTGCAAGAGGAGGCACCGCGGGCCCCGGCCTCGGCTCCGAAGCCCCGGGCAAAACCGCGAGCAGCGCAATCGGCGCAGGCTGCCCCGGTACCGATGGCCGCGGCTCCGGCGCCGAAGCCGAAGCCGAAAGCGAAGCCAGCTGTCCAGGAGGAAGTGCTCCCCTGGCTCCAGCACTAGCCTGACGGCATCAGCAGGATCCTGAAGGACTCGTTCCGGCGCTTTCGGCGCGAAGCTCTTTCTTCGAGTGTTTGCCCACCATGGTTTTGGGCAGTTCGTCGCGGAACTCGATCTCCGCCGGCAGCTCGATCCTCGAGAGCTTCGGCCGCAAGAATTCAAGCAGCTCCGCCGCGCTCGCTGCTTCCCCCTCTTTGAGCTTGACGAAGGCCTTGGGCGCTTCGCCCCGATAAGCGTCGGCGATGCCGATCACCGTGACCTCGGCGATCGAGGGGTGCTGGTAGAGGGCATCCTCGATTCGCCGCGGGTAGACCTTGAAGCCAGAGGCGTTGATCATGTCCTTGATGCGGTCGACGATGAAGATGAAGCCCTCTTCATCCATGTAACCTACGTCGCCAGTGCGGAAGAACCGGCCGACAAAGGTGCTCTCGGTCTCCTCGGGCTTATTCCAATAACCGAGCATCACCTGCGGTCCGGCAATGCAGATCTCGCCCGCCTCGCCCCGGGGCAGTTCCACGGCCGGGTCTTCGAGCGAGCGGATGCTGATCTCGGTGCCTGGCAGCGGCAGGCCAATGGAACATTCCTTGGGCATGCCGTCGTGCGGATTGCAGGTCGCTACCGGCGAAGTCTCGCTCAGGCCGTACCCCTCGGTCAGGCTGCAGCCTGAGATCGCCTCGAAGCCGCGCTTCACCTCGAGCGGAAGCCCGGCGCCTCCGGAGATGCAGAATTCGAGCGAGCTGAGGTCGAAATTGCCGATATGCGGGTGACACATCATGGCGTTGTACAGGGTCGGCACGCCCGGCATCATCGTCGGGCGGAGCTTGGTGATCAGCTTCAAGGTCTCGATCAACTCGAATTTCGGCACGAGGATCATCTGCATGCCCTGGCTGATGCCGAAATTCATCACGGTGGTCATGGCGAAGACGTGGAAGAGGGGAAGCACGCCAAGCACGCTGTCGCCCTTGGCGGGGGCGCGGTTCCACCATGCCGTCACCTGCCTCACATTGATCGAGAGATTGGCATGGGTGAGCATGGCACCCTTGGGCGTTCCCGTGGTGCCGCCGGTATATTGGAGGACGGCCACGTGATCCGGCGTGATCGCGGGCCTGCGGTAATTGCCGTCATTGGCGAGGAGGTCGCGTTCGCGCACGATCTTGGCGCGCTGGGGCGACGATTCGATTTTCACCAGCTTCGGTCCCCGCCGAAGCTTGAGTCCCATCGCCTTTATCGGTGGCAGCAGCGCGCCAAAGCTCGCGACGACCGCGCGGTCGAGCGCGCCTCCGGCCAGAAGGACCTCGACCTTGTCGAAAATGGCGGCGAGATCGAGCGTGACCATGATCCTGGCGCCGCTGTCACGGGCCTGAGCCTCGATCTCCTCGATGCTGTAGAGGGGGTTGAAATTGACGACCGTGCCGCCGGCTTTGAGGATGGCATGATAGAAGATCACGAAGGTCGGCGAGTTGGGCAAGAACAGGCCCACTTTCACGCCTTCGCCGACGCCAAGCTCCTGGAGTCCTTTGGCCGCCTGATCGGATAGGCGGCCAATCTCGGCGAAGCTCAGCCGCCGTCCGAGGAAATAGGTGCAAGGCCGGGAGCCGTAATTCAGCACCGCGGCATCGAGCAGGCTGCCGACCAAGGCCGGCTCAATCGGCATGCCCCAGTCGACGCCTTGAGGGTAGGCGCGGAGCCAGGGATGGGCTGGAGCCGGCTCGCTGTTGCCCGCCCCGGGGCCCTGCGACGTTAACTTCGATTTAGCCATGCCGCATTTACTGCTTTAGCGTCTTTTTAGCCTCTATGCGATTAGATGACGCCAAGCGGTCGCCAGCAATCGGAGGCAATTGGCCGCAGGGGCTCTTGTTCACACTCGAATGGCCATTACTATAGCACAGGTACGAACCGGGCCCCGAGGGAAACACCCGACGGGCCCGAATTGCGATTGTGCCGAAACCGTGGCGCGCACGGCCAAAAATGGCCAATTTTCTTGGCGATGAGAGCCTCGATTGGGCGGTTGAATCGAACCATTGACGGCGTAGACTCGACCAGTTTTTAAGTCTATTCCAATGCCTGACTTGCTCTCTATAACGCTATGAATTAGCCGAGGGCACATTGGACACGGACCCCTTAGGGGGCAGGGAGAGCGATATGGATGATGTGGCGACCAAGATCATCGAGATTTTGCGTAAGAACATGAAGGACCCATCGAAGACCGTCTTGCTCGAAACGCCCCTAAGCGAGCTTGAGATTGAGTCTCTTGATCTAGCGGTGATCGTATTCGATATTGAGGATACTTTCGGAATCGAAATCCCTTATAATGCGAACGAGGAAGTTGAGGCGTTTGCCACGGTGGGTTCCGTCGTCGATCGTGTAAAGGGTATCGTCGCAGAGACCAAGGCTTCGGGCGCAGCCGCTTGAATTGCCATCTCGCCCGGGGTCCTTCCTGGGCGTCTTCGATCTCTGGAGTTATTTAAAGCCAAATGACAAACACGAATGGACGCCGCCGCGTCGTGGTCACAGGCCAGGGCGTGGTTACTCCTTTGGGCACCGGCGTTGATCGTTTTTGGGCTGGGCTCAAAAACGGCGAATGCGGTATTCGCCAAGCTCAGAGCTTTTCCACCGAGGATCTCTACATCACCATCGCGGGTGAGATTCCGGATTTCGATCCGAAGGAGCGGCTGCAAAGCAAACAGCTCCTTCTCGCCGACAAATATTCCCAATATGCGGGCTATGCGGCGCAGGAAGCCGTGGCCCAGTCGAAGCTGGAGATGCCTCTGTCCGATAGCGACAGCTACCGCACCGCCTGCATTATCGGCTCCGGCGTCGGTGGTCTGACCACGCTCGAATTCTCCTACAAGATGCTGTTCAAGGAGAACAAACGAGCGACGCATCCGCTTACGCTGCTGAAGGCAATCGGCAGCTCGGCTTCGGCCCATGTGAGTATCGACCATGGAATCAAAGGGCCAACCTTCGGCCTGGTGAGCGCCTGCGCGACGGCGACCCATTCGATCGGTCTCACCTATCGCATGATCCGCGAGGGACTCGTCGACAGAGGCATCGCCGGCGCCGCCGAGGCCTCGCTGAACTGGGGTGCCACGCGCGCCTGGCAGGCCATGCGGGTGCTGAGCCCCGATGGCCTCTGGCCCTTTTCCAAGAAGCGGAACGGCACCGTGCTCGCCGAGGGCGCGGGCATTCTGATGCTCGAGGAGTATGAGCAGGCCAAGGCGCGGGGCGCGCCGATCCTGGCCGAGTTGATGGGCTACGGCATGACGGCGGATGCCGCGGACATGGTCAATCCCTCGATCGAAGGCGCCTCCATGGCCATGCAGATAGCGCTCGACGATGCGGCCATTTCCCCGAGCGATATCGACTATATCAACGCCCACGGAACCGCGACTGCCGTCAACGACGTCAACGAGACACGCGCCATCAAGCGCGTCTTCGGCAATGCGGCGAACAAGCTTTCGATCTCCTCGACCAAATCCATGCACGGGCATTGCCTCGGCGCCGGCGGCGGTATCGAGGCGGTCGCCGCGATAAAGGCGATGCAGGACAATTTCGTGCCAGCGACGCTTGGGCTCGACGAGCCTGACCCCGAATGCGACCTCGACTACACGCCAAATGTCGGGCGGAAGCGCGAGGTCAATTACGCGATGTCGAACTCCTTCGCCTTTGGCGGGCTCAACGCGGTGCTCGTGTTCGGGCCATCGCCGGCCTAAGTCAGCTTCTCCGAGAAACGCCGTGGGAAGACTTCTCGCTCTCATTGGCATGGCTGCCGCCGCACTTGTGTTCGGTATCGCCGCCCACGGCATCACCAATGGCTGGAAGCAAGCGCGGCTCGAGCGGGCGGTCGAGGCCAATGCCGAACAGATTTTCCGGTCGCCCTCGAGCATCGTCGCTGGCAATCCCGCAGGCGACGTCAGCGTCGTGGTCTTCTACGATGCGAATTGCCCCTATTGCCGGGAAGGCGCGCCGGCCCTGGCCAAGCTCATCGCCAATGACGGCCAGGTTCGGTTGGTGCTGAAGCAGCTTCCGGTGCTCGGACCCGACTCCGAAGCCGTGGCCCGCGTGATGCTCGCCGCCGCGCGCCAAGGCAAATCTTTCGAGCTTTACCAGCGTCTGCTCGCCGCGCCCGCGCCGGCGACAAAGGACAAGGCGATGCGGATCGCCGGTGAGCTTGGGCTCGACCCCGCCCGGCTCGAACAGGATGCGCAAGATCCAGCCATCACCGAAACGCTCGCCGGCACCAAGAGCCTGGCCGAGACTATCGGGGTTCCGGGCGTGCCGTATTACCTCGTCGGCGACCGGGTTCTCGGCGAGGGCGTCCAGGACCTTTATGGCGA
>JBAUEK010000292.1:0-3820 GCA_049678565.1 Methyloceanibacter sp.
ATCTTGATCTCTCCGAAGGCGCCCCGGCCAAGAAGCTCGCGATTGCGGGAGGAAAATATTATTCGGGCAATGCCACGGAGCACTTCGTGGAAGCCGCCCCCTTCCAGTTCCTGCAGGCAGACCCGAAACAATAAACGGCGCGGGAGGGGGCTACGCGTCCTGCCAATAGGGCTTGGCCCGGAGCCGCTGGAGCCAAGCGGCGATGTTCTTATAGCCGCTGATGTCGAATTTGAGGGCTGGGGGCGAGGTGTCGAGCCTGGGGCCGGTGAGAAAATCCACCACGGTTAGCGGCCCGAGGATGTAGTCGCGGCCCTCGAGCTGCTTGTCGAGCACCGGTAGGAAGCGGTCGAGGCGGGCATAGGCGTCGGCCATGATGGCCGGGTCGTTACCGGGCTGGTTCAACACCTTCGGCTTGATAAAGATCTCCCAGGCCAGTGCGTCCATGGCGGCTTCGGCGCCGCCAACCCACCAGCAGATCCATTGATCGATGAGGGCTTGCGTCTTGGGGTCGGCGCCTGCCAATTCCCGTTCGGGGCGCTTGGCGGCGAGATATTTCAGGATCGCCGGCGATTCCCACAGGACGAACCCATCGTCCTCCAGCGTCGGAATGCGTCCGTTCGGGTTCTTGGCCAGGAATTTGGCCGAGCGCGTCTCGCCGACGCGCGGATCGAGCGCCACCTTCTCCAGCGGAATGCCAAGCTCGGCCGCGAGCAGCCGGACCTTCCGGGCATGGGGTGAGACATCGAGCTGGTAAAGGGTGATGGTCATGGCCTGTCCTCATTCAAGAAATTCAACACGACTTCATTGAAGCGTTGCGCCGCTTCGAGATGGATGAGATGGCCGACGCCCTCGAACACCTCGACGCGGGCCGTGGGCATCTTCGCGGCAAGCTCCTTGGCCAGCCGGACATTGTGACCCATTTCCGCGCGCAACGCTTCGGGCGCGAAATTGCGCCCGGGCGCCACGTGATCGTTCTCGCCGATGACGAACAGCACCGGCTGCGTGAGAAGGGGGATTTCGTCGGCCACGGGCTCGCGCCAGATCATCTGGTAGGAATTGGCAAAGGCCGTGAGCCAGCGGGGATAGTCGGCGCTGCCGCCAATGCGCGTGCGCGCCTCCACATAAGGGTCGAGCGCGGTCGGCGGCAGCGCGACCTCATAGGCTTGCATCATCCATTGGCGGTAGGAGGCCGGCGTCACCGTCTCATCCTGCGCGATGAGCTTGCCGTTCGGCACCGGCGGCACATAACGCCGGTAGTCCTCGAGCCCGATCGGGGCCGCGAGCACCATGCGCTCGACGCGCTCGAAGTAGCTGCGGGCGAAGCGCGTGGCGAGCATTCCGCCCATCGAATGCGCGACGACATCGACCTTCTTGATTCTGAGCGCATCGAGCAGGTCCGCGCTATTGCGCGCAAGCATGTCGAAATGGAGATCGAACAGAGGCTTCGACGATTTGCCGAAGCCGATCTGGTCCGGCGCCACGACTCGGTACCCATCGGCGGTCAGCGCCTTGATCGTGGCTTGCCAATAGCTCCCGGGGAAATTGCGCCCGTGCAGCAGCAGCGCGGTGTGGCCGTTCGCTGCGCCTGCAGGCGGCACGTCCATATAGGCCATGTTCAGCCGCTCGCCGCTGGCCGGGATCACAAACATGTGTACCGGGTAAGGGTAGGCGAAGCCCTCAAGCCCGATGCCGAACGGTTCCTCGGCCGAAGCAGGGCCAACCGCCGCCGAGAGCAGGAGCAGAGCGGCGAGGGGGACCGCCACGTTAGGCTTGCGCATTGTGGATCTCATGCGGTCAAAAATTCTGACCTGGGAGCTTGAGCGGAGGCCA
This sequence comes from Methyloceanibacter sp., assembly GCA_049678565.1. Lineage (GTDB taxonomy): Bacteria > Pseudomonadota > Alphaproteobacteria > Rhizobiales > Methyloligellaceae > Methyloceanibacter. Next base: position 1,831 of record JBAUEK010000292.1, read on the forward strand.
GACTAGCGCGAGCGGAGCGGCGAAAACATGACACGTCAAGCCAGTTTGCAAATCCGCCAAAGGTTGCTATCTCGTGACTCTCTCCCCATTTCGTGGGCGCAATTTTGCCGCCACTCATGGCTAGGGTCGGACCCCTCGGGGGAGGCGTCCGCGGGCGGGAACTCAGAAAATAGAACGAAAATGATCAAGCGCTTTCTCATTGCCGCCATCCTTGTCGCGCTGTTCCTGGGCGGGGTCGGCTATTTCAATCTCGTGTTCAAGCCGGCGATGATCAAAGAGTTCGTGGGCAAGATGGCGCCGCCGCCCGCGACCGTGACCGCGACCATTGCCAAAACCGAAAGCTGGACCGATCACGTGCGTTCGATCGGCACGCTTATCGCGATCCAAGGCGTCGACGTGGCGCCGGAGGTCAATGGCATCGTCAAGGACTACTTCTTCGAAAGCGGCGAGGACGTTCAGAAGGGCGCGAAGCTCGTCCAGTTCGACACCTCGGTCGAAGAGGCCGATCTCGTCAAGAACCGCGCGGTGCTGCTTGAGGCCAACGCCGACCTGAAGCGACAGGCAAGTCTGGTCAAGCGGGCAATCGTGTCGCAGGCGGTCGTCGACACCACGACGTCGAAGCGAGACACGGCGGCGGCGCTCGTGCAGCGCATGGAGGCCGTGATCGCGCAGAAGAACATCACCGCGCCCTTTGCCGGCAGGCTCGGCCTTCGCCGGATGGAGAAGGGGCAATATGTGAAGGCGGGCGATCCTCTCGTCTGGCTGCAGTCGCTCGATCCGATCTGGATCGATTTTCCGGTGCCTGAGGGCGATGTCGGCAAGTTGAAGAAGGGGGCAACGCTCGAACTCAGCGTCAATGCCTATCCGGGCGAAAATTTCAAGGGCGAGATTGAAGCCTTCGATGCGCGGGTGGCGCAGGAAACGCGCACCCTCATGGTTCGCGCCATGCTGCCCAATGCCGATCACAAGCTCATGCCTGGCATGTTCGCCAATGTGGCGGTGGCGACGGGCGCGCCGAAAGAACTGGTGACGGTACCCCGCACCGCGCTGACCTATAGCCTCTACGGCGACAGCGTATGGGTGGTGAAGGAAGGGGCGCCAGAGCCGCAGAAGACCGCGAGCACGGGCGAAGTCACGGTGCCGGCGCCGCAGCTCAAGGTCGAGCGCCGCTTTGTGCGGGTAGGGCCGAGTGGGGATGAGACGGTGGCGATCCTTGAAGGCGTTGCCGCGGGCGAGCAGGTGGTCACCAGCGGGCAGCTCAAGCTCCAACCCGATGCCTCCGTCAAGATCGACAATTCGAAGCCTCTGACGCCTAAAGCCCAGCGCCCGAAACAGTAGCTCCCATGGCGTTCACCGACATCTTCATCAAGCGGCCGGTCTTGGCCATGGTGGTCAGCCTGCTGATCCTGCTGATCGGGGCGCAGTCGGGCTTGAAGCTGCCCATTCGGCAATATCCCGAGCTGTCGAACACGACCATCACCGTCACCACGATCTATCCCGGCGCCAATGCCGATCTCATTCAGGGTTTCATTACCGTCCCGATCCAGCAGGCGGTGGCGAGCGCGGAGGGGATCGACACGCTCGTTGCCTCCTCGACGCAGAATGTGAGCACCGTCACGCTCAATCTGAAGCTCGACGCCGACCCGGACCGGGCAATGACCGACGTGTTGTCTAAGGTCGCCCAGGTGAAGGGCATTCTGCCGCGCGAGGCCGACGATTCGATCGTCACCAAGAAGACGGGCGAGGGATACGCCCTCATGTATTTGTCGTTCAATTCCAAGGTGATGAACGGCTCGCAGATCAGCGACTATCTCACCCGCGTAGTGCAGCCAAAGCTCCAGACCATCGATGGCGTGGCCAATGCGGATATCCTGGGCGGACAGATCTTCGCCATGCGCATCTGGCTCGACCCGGACCGCATGGCGGCACTCGGCGTCACCCCGCTCGATATCCGCGCGGCGCTTGCCAGCAACAACTTCACCTCGGCCCC
>JBAUEK010000293.1:0-1998 GCA_049678565.1 Methyloceanibacter sp.
TCATATTTTCGGCTACACCTGCATCAACGACGTGACCGCCGCCGAGATCATCGGCAAGGATCCGACGTTTGCCCAATGGACCCGGGCCAAGAGCTTCAACGGTTTCGGCGTGTTCGGTCCGGTGATCGCAACCGATCTCGATCCGATGGGGCTGCGGATCAAAACCGTCCTCAATGGTGAAGTGCGGCAGGACTATCCGGTGAGCGACATGGTGTTTCCGCCCGCCATGCTGGTCAGCCTGATCTCGCGGGACATGACGCTGCTGCCGGGCGATGTGATCGCCTGCGGCACCTCGATCGGGGTTGGCGCGATGAAGGAGCCCTCGAACACGGTCGAAGTGACGATTGACGGCGTCGGAACGCTGCGCAACATTTTTCAGCAATGACGGAGTCCGCAAGCGGCATGAAGCCGGTGATGTACCATTATGTGCGGCCCGGGGCGGAAGGCCTGCCGCACTTTCCCTATTTGAGCCTTGCCGATTTTGAGCGCCAGCTCGAGGATTTCGCCACCACCCACGGCTTCGTCGGCCGCGACGCCTTTGCCGCCTGGACGGCGGGGGGCCCGGCGCCGAGCGGCGTGCTGCTCACCTTCGACGACGGCTTGCGCGACCACATCGATTTCGTGCTCCCGGCGCTCAAGGCGCGCGGGCTGTTCGGCCTGTTCTACGTGTCGTCTGGTCCCGCCGTCACCGGCCGCATTCTCGACGTGCACAAGGTGCATCTGGCGCTAGGCCGCCTTGGCGGCGAGCGTGTTCTTGCTTGGCTTGAGGCCAACGCGGCGGAACTCCTGCCCGAAGCGGGGATGCGAGGCGAAAGCAGCCCGCACTACGCTGGGCAGGTCTCGGATGAGGCAACCAAGTTCGTGAAGCGCCTGTTCAACTGGGACTTGTCCGGCGAGGAGAGGGGGGCGGTGCTCGAGGCGCTGCTCGATCATGCCTTCGCCGGCTCGCCCCCGCCCTGGCAAGACTTCTATCTCGACCAGCAGGCCCTGCGTGAGCTGAGCCGCGCCGGCATGGGGGTGGGCCCGCACAGCCATACCCACGCAGTCTCGGCCGAGCTGTCACCACAGCGGCAGCGGGAGGAAGTCGAGCTCTCCTGCGAGTTTGTGGAGCTGCATGGCGGCAGCCGAGCCTGGGGCTATTGCTATCCGCACGGGCTGGCAGCGTCGTTCTCGCCGGAAACCGAGCGCGCCGTGGCCGCTGCCGGGTGCCCGATGGCCTTCGCCGTCGAGGCCCGCGATATCGCCGCGCCCTTGGCCGAGGAGAGGCGTTACGCCCTGCCGCGGCACAATTGCAACGCCTTCCCCCATGGTACCGCCTCTTATGGCGGCGACGAGGCGGCGTCAGCGACGTGAAGACGAGCAGGGGCTCGGCTCACGTTGCCGATGTGGTGTATTTCCACCCACGCCACTGCCCGGGATCGCGTAGCACGAACGGGGTCAGGGCGTCGGAATAGGCCTGCACGGCGGCGGCGTAATCGACGCTCCCGTCCGCCGCCTCGGCCAGCTCGAGCGGCGCCCCGATCGTGACCTCGAATTTGCCGGGCGCCAGGCGCAAGGTGTAGGTCGGCAGCAACACCGCGCCGGCCGAGCGCGCCATGGCGAGCGGGCCTGTGGCGAGCATGATCCGGCCACCGAGAAAGGCCGCGCTCGCCGTGCGCCGGCCCTTATTGCCCACCGTGATCGAGATCGAGCCATTGGCCTTTAGGCATTGGCGCAGCTGCTCCAAGGCGTCGGCGGTTTCGTGTTCCTCGGCCATCAGCCGCTTGCCGAGAAACCGATCCTCGATGCCCCGGCGCACCGCGTTGAGGTAGCGAACGCCGAACTCCGTGGTCGAGAAGCCATGGATCGGCCGGCTGAAGTGCTGAACCGCCAGCCCCAATTGGTGCCAAGCCATCTTGGTGACGAGGTCGTTGAAACTGAAATTCCCGGCCCAGAAGATGATGCCGCCGCCTTTGCTCAGCGCCGCCTGGACATGCTCGGCGCCGGCAATTTCGATCT
>JBAUEK010000294.1:0-1975 GCA_049678565.1 Methyloceanibacter sp.
GCCCGCGCGGCCGAGCGCGCTCACCACTGCCTCGACCAAATCATCGACCGACTGAAGCGACTGGAGCGCGGCGCGGTAACTCAGCTCGAGCTCGTCCCTGCTTTTCTTCTTCACCCTTGGCGCCTTCACCGCCTTGCGGCGAAGGTCCTTCTCGTCGAAGGCTGCCCTGGCAGGGAGGCTGGCTTCGGCGAGGGCCCCTTCATATTTTGGCGCGGGGATCGCGCGCTGACCCTGGGCGTGCGCAGCCTTCGGCGCGATGAACAAGAAGAAGGGTTGCGCCGTTTCCGACTGGTCCTGGATGTAGCGCACCGCCCGATCCGCGAGAACGTCGGTCGAATAGTCGGCCGGGCGGCTGCCGAAACTCAAAATCGCGCCGTTCTCGTTGATGGCATAGTCGAAATATCTCACGCGCGAGCCGGTGAACGCGTACCAGAGGTCCCAACCTTGAGGCACCCAATCTCTCGGATTGCCGATGGTGGCGCCCTTGAAGTCGATGTTGAAGGTGGCGCCAAACCAGGCGAGCCAGGCGCCGACCGTGTCCTGCTGGCCATAGCGATTGAGATATTTGCCGATGAGGGCAGTGTTGTAGCCGGCAGCGCTAAGCCAGACCGGCAGCGCGTTCGCTTCCCTGGGCTTGAACGCCTCCCAGCCCCCCTGGTCTAAAGGGCTGTTGGCCCTGATGCCATGATTGTGGGCGGCCTGCCCGGTCAGGAACGAGGCCCGGCTCGGGGCGCACAGGGGCAGATTGACGAAGCTATTGTCGAAGCTGATGCCCTGCTCGGCAATGAGCGCTTGCAGCTTCGGCATGTAGGCCAAGGAGCCGACGGCCTGATCGTCGGTCATGATGACGACGATGTTCGGTGCGGCGAAAGACGCCGCCGGCATGGGAAAGACAAGCAGGAGAAACACCAACAGGACTCGCATGGGGACCTGCGATTTTTGCGTCCGTCACTCTTCGGCGAAGAGACGAGGCAAGTCGCCGATCTTGCTCCAGCCTTCACCTTGCATCACCGGTTCGACCCGGAGGTCATGGAACTAGTCGTCGAGCACGGCGGCGCGCTCCTCCGCCAGGGGAGGCTGGCAATAATCCTCCTCTTCCCACACGGCAACGCCATCCCGGCGGATACGCGCCTGCGTGAGCGAAGCGGAGAGCGTCGGGCCGAAAGGCCGCAACGCCATGAACTCCGCCCGCGCCAGCCGCTCGCCAAGCTCGTCGAGACGGCCGTGTTTCGGCACCGCCGACACCAGATAAAACGCCATGATGCCTCCTGAGGCCGCCCGGCTTTGGCCTGTCTCAAATTCTGTTGAAACCCAGGGCCACCGCGGGCTGAGACAGGTCTTTTAGATTGTACACCGAGCCTCGACTACACGCCTTGGTCCGACTGTACACGACGAAATTGGCGTCGGTCACGAAAGTGCCTTCTTTGCCGGTGAGCCTCGGGTCAGAGGGAAGTAAACGGGGATCGGCGGCTCCGGGGGGCGGACGGCCGGTCGGCATGTCCGGAGTATGATCGTCTATGTTTGTCCCCCCTGTGGTGCCGCAGCCTAGTGGTGCGCGGTTCGACTGTGGCATCGACTTTATCGAGTCCTATTTCCAGCGGCTCGATGATCTCCGGACTCTCTCCCTCAACTCCAGGCGATGTTGTCTGCCCGGACCGCTCCCGTCCGAGCCCGAAGTTCATACGGCGCAGGGCATCAGTACCGAGTCTCGCCTGCGCGAGCCCCCTCACTCCAACCCGCTGGCTCAAGGCGAATGGGTGCCTAGTCGTACCGCGTTTGCCCCTCTCGTCGAGGGTCAGAGGCGCGGGGTGAGGGGGAAGCGCGCGAAAAATGCCATGACCGAGCGGTCTAATACCAACTCCCGATGATCATGACCGATAGGCCCAATCGCGCATGCCGATGGACATGATCGTCCAGGGCCGATCGACGAGCTTGTTCCAAGCCTCGCAGCAGTGGTCGACGATGTCGTCATAGG
>JBAUEK010000295.1:0-2365 GCA_049678565.1 Methyloceanibacter sp.
AGAACCGGCGCGCTCGCCGCAGCATCGCGGAACTTTTGGACGGGATGGTCTCGGGTGAGAAATTTCGTGGCAAGGTGCATCAAGTTGAGCACCATCTCGCTCATCTCTCCTCCGCCTTTCACGTCTCACCGTTCGAAAATGCGGTCATTGTCTCCGTCGACGGCTTTGGGGATTTCGCCAGTGCCGCCTGGGGCTCTGGCCGAGGAACGGAAATTAGTATCGACGGCCGCGTCTATTTTCCGCATTCGCTCGGCATTTTTTATCAGGCGCTGACTCAGTATCTCGGCTTCCCGCATTATGGCGATGAGTACAAGGTCATGGGGCTTGCGCCTTACGGCGAGCCGAAGGCCATGGAGGCAATGCGCGAGATTGTGCGGCTAACGCCGGATGGCTGCTACGAGCTCGACCTCTCATACTTCCGCCACCACACGGAGTCGGTGGCATACCAGTGGAACGGCGGTTTGCCGGAGTTCAACGACCTGTTCTCGGCCAAGCTCGAGGCGCTGCTCGGACCTCGCCGCAGGCCCAATGATGCGCTCGAAGATCGGCATCGAGACATCGCGCGCTCGGTTCAGGCGATGTATGAGGAAGCGTTCTTCAACCTCATCGGCAAGCTGCAGAAAGATCACGGCCTAACAGATCTCGCTCTCGCCGGTGGTTGCGCTATGAACTCGGTGGCCAACGGCAAGGTGCTTCGAATGACCCCGTTTCGACGCGTCTATGTGCAGGCGGCCGCGGGAGACGCGGGTGGCGCTATCGGTGCCGCTTTTGCTCTTTGGCACAAGCTCGGCGGCAGCCGATCCTTCGTCATGGATCATGCCTATTGGGGACCGAGTTTCAGTCGAGACGATATCGTACAACTGATTGCTGCGCATAGGCGCGAGATCGAGGAGGGGGGCTGCTCGATCGAAAATATCGAAGACGAAGCGGAAGTCTGCCACCGCACCGCTCTAGCCATCGCCGACGGCAAGGTCGTTGGCTGGTTTCAGGGGCGAATGGAATGGGGTCCCCGGGCGCTCGGCAATCGCTCCATCCTCTGCGATCCTCGCCGCACCGACATGAAGGCGATCCTAAATGCCAAGATCAAGCGGCGGGAATCCTTCCGGCCCTTTGCCCCATCCGTTCTCAAAGAGGCGGTGGGGGATTGGTTCGAGGAGGACGACGACGTGCCCTTCATGATGCAGGTGTTTCAAGTTCGGCAGGACAAGCGGCCATTGATCCCGGCCGTGACTCATGTTGACGGCTCCGGGCGGCTACAGACCGTCTATCGACGTACCAATCCGGAATATTACCGCCTCATCGAGACGTTTCGCGATCTGACGGGTGTGCCGATGGTGCTCAACACCTCTTTCAATGAAAACGAACCCGTGGTCTGCAAACCCGAAGAGGCGCTTGACTGCTTCCTGCGTACGAACATGGATGTCCTGGTAATGGGCACCACGATGCTCGTGCGCGAAGCGAAACACGCAGGGTCCGAGTTGAGCCCCACCAGCCACGCTCATGTTGCGTCCGTCATGCCGAGTGCGCGATAGATTGAGAGATGGCGAGCTTAACGACGCTCTGCTCGGCTTGATGTGTTCTCCCGATCCTCAGACTTTCCGTTGACGCCACCTTGAGGCTTGACCAGGGCGATGGCGCATCGCTTCAGGTGAGCCACTAACTGGGGCGCTATCCCTGACGTCGGTAAGGCAACGAGGACTCGCCAGCATTGGTCCAGTGTTTGGCGCGTGTTTGCCGGCACGGGAGCCGGTAAGCGCCAAGCGCTCAGTTCTTGGAGTGCTTCGGCTCATCTTGGGGCTCATCTTTGGACGAGGAGCATTCCTCAGAGCTGCTCGGAGCTGAGTCGCCCGGTTTGGGTTCGCCTCCTGAACTGGGCGCCGAACCACGATCGCCTGCAGTGTCTACAAGATCATCAATGAAGAACGGCAAGTCCTGGGCGCGATGGCTATCCAAGGCCTTGCTGAGAGCCGCGGCAGTCGAGGACAGCTTTGCCGCCAGGTTGAGTTCAAGCGGGCGACCCGGCGTGTCCAAAGCCGCTGCCCGGCTAAAGCAGTCCACCGCGCCATTCGTTGTGGCAATTATGAGGCGCGAAAGCGCCGACTCGACGCCGTCGCTGGGCAGGAACGTCTGATAGAACGCGGCCTCAGAAAGTCTTCGCTCTGCCTCATCGAGTTCTGCGTCGGGCGGTCCTGCACGCCAGATTTGCTCAAGGGCCCTGCCATTTGACTGCGTCCTCATCAACTTACGGATCGTTTGGACCTCTTCCCAATTTGGAGGATGCTTCGACCATTCCCGTTGCAGATCTTCAAGCTTTCTTTTGTGATTCCCCGCTCTGTATTTCTTCCGATCACTCACTGTACAATTC
>JBAUEK010000296.1:0-3074 GCA_049678565.1 Methyloceanibacter sp.
GACTGATCGAGATCGCGCACATGCAGCGCGCAATGGGTGAATTGGGGCTTCATTCCGGCTCGTTGGCGGCTTGATCGGGGGCTTCCTCCGCCCGCAATGCGGCCGCGACTGCATCGAGGATCAGGTCGAACTGGGCGAACACCCAATAATGCCCGGCGGCCTGGATCACATCCAAGCGGCAATTGGGCAGCGCCTGCGCCAGAGCATAGGCCGCGGCCGGGGGCACGATCGGGTCGTCGCTGCCTTGCCAGACGATGGCCGGCACATCGATGTCGGCCAAGCGCAATCCCCAAGGCGCGCAATAGAGCCTGACATCCTGCACCGCCCCCTCGACCCCCGGCTGCAACCCTTCGCGAATGGCGGCCTGCAGGCTCGCCCGCACGTCCGCACGCGCCAAGATCGCCCGGTCGGAACGCTTTACGCGGCGCATCAGCCAGCGATAGGCGGTGTCCGGCGCCTTGAACACCAGGTAACGCAGCGCCTGGAAGAAGGCGCGCGGGCCGAGGCTGGAGCGGGTCAGAACGCGGAACAGTATAGAGTGCACCCTGGAGATACGGATATTCCGCCCAAGATCGGCGATCGGACCGACCGGACCGGCCAAGGCCAGCAACGGGACGCGATCTGGATTGGCCGCCGCGGCGGCGATGGCGAAGGGCCCGCCACCCGAAACGCCGATGATGGCGAAGCGGTCGAGCCCATAGGCATCGGCGACCGCATTCAGATCCGCCGCCGATTGCGCCAGGGTTTCAATCTGCCGGAAGTCGGATTGGCCATAACCGGGCCGGTCCGGCGCGATGATGCGGATGCCCCGGTCGCGCGCCGCCTCGTGCGTCAAGGCGAACATCAGCCGCGAGCCGGGCGTGCCGTGAAGGGCAAGCACCGATAGGCCGTCGGGATCGCCATATTCGGCGCAGCCGATACGCCTCCCATCCGGCAGCTTCAGGATACGGGTCGGCGGTGGCTCGGTCGTGACGACGGTTTCCATCGCTCCTCGTTCCACCCAGGCCGCGCGGCAGTCCGATGGCAGAACCGCTGGGCAGCCCCGAAGCGACTAGTCGCAACCGATGATGATATCGGTGGGATTGACCATCAAGGTCACCACCTTGCCCTCATACAGCCCGAGAGACTCCAAAGCGGCGATGGTGACGCTGGCCTCCAGCGTGGTGTCCCCGGCGGTTGCGACATAGACGATCGCGGTCACCGCGCCTTTGCGGATCTCCATGATCTTGCCACTGAGCTGATTGCCTGTGCTGAGCTTCATGTCGTGCCCCTGACGCGATGCCGAGAGTATAGCGCCGGTCTTAAGTCAGGTTCGCGCAAAAACGCTGGATCCGGCGGCAGGCTTCTTCCAGCGTCTCCACCCCGGTCGCATAGGAGATGCGGAAGAAGGGCGAGAGCCCGAAGGCCGCCCCCTGCACCACCGCGACGCCCTCCTCCTCGAGCAACGCCGTGGCGAAGTCCTCGTCATTGGCGATGGCCGTGCCCTTCGGCGTGGTCTTGCCGATCAGGCCCTTGCAGGACGGATAGACATAGAAGGCGCCTTCTGGCGTCGGGCAGTCGATGCCCTTGGCCTGATTGAGCATGGAGACGACAAGATCGCGGCGGCTTTGGAACGATTCGACCCAGTGCCGCAGGAATTCCTGCGGTCCTTCCAGCGCCTCCACCGCCGCCCATTGGCTGATCGAGCATGGGTTCGACGTCGACTGCGACTGCAAGGTGGCGATGCCCTTGATCAAGGCCTCTGGCCCGGCGCCGTAACCGATCCGCCAGCCGGTCATCGAATAGGCCTTGGAGACGCCGTTCATGGTCAGCGTGCGCGCCTTCAGCTTCGGCTCGACTTGCGCCGGCGTGGTGAAGTTGAAGCCGTCATAGACGAGGTGCTCGTAGATGTCGTCCGACAGCACCCAGATCTGCTCATGCTTGAGCAGAATATCGGTGAGCGCCTTGATCTCGTCCCGTGTATAGGCCGCGCCGGTCGGGTTGGACGGCGAATTGAAGATCAGCCACTTCGTCCGCGGGGTGATGGCGGCAGCCAAAGCCTTCGGGCTCAGCTTGAAGCCATCCTCGAGTTTCGCCTCGACGATGACGGGTGTGGCCCCGGCCAGCAGCACGATATCGGGATAGCTCACCCAATAGGGCGACGGCACGATCACCTCATCACCCGGATTGAGCGTGGCCAGCAGCGCATTATAGAGGACCTGCTTGCCGCCGCTGCCGACGGTGACCTCGGACGGCTTGTAGGTCAGGCCGTTCTCGCGCTCGAACTTATTGACGATGGCGCGCTTCAGCTCGGGAATGCCGTCAACCGCGGTGTATTTGGTCTCACCGCGCTTGATCGCCTCGATGGCGGCCTGCTTGATGTTGTCCGGCGTGTCGAAATCCGGCTCGCCCGCCCCAAGACCGATGACATCGAAGCCGGCCGCCTTGAGCTCGCGGGCTTTGCTGGTAATGGCCATGGTCGGCGAGGGTTTCACCCTCTCAAGCGCGTGGGCAATCAGACCCATGGAGTTCTCCTGGAAGCGAGGTGGGGCAAGGCAGCCCGGAAAAATTGTGCGCTGCAACGTGCGCACCCTAGTGGGGGAAATTCGCTGCCGCAAGAGTGCGCAACGAAAATGGCGCGAGGACCGTCCCCCGCGCCGTTAACCGGCCTTGAGCCAATGCTTAGGCTTTAGGCAGCTTCCCGATTGAGAGAGGACTCGGCCAGCTTGGTAAGCGTCTGGTCGGCGTTTTATTCCTGCTCCAACGTCTGCGTCAGCAGCTTGGCCGCATCGTTCATCCCGAGCTGCTGGGCCCATGCGATCAGCGTGCCATAACGCGAGATCTCGTAATGCTCAACCGCTTGCGCGTCGGCGATCATGCCGGCGTCGAGCACATCCGGATCTGCGGCATCCTGCATGAGCTCCTTACCCTCCTCGAGGATGCCCTTGATGGCGGGGCAGGTCTCGCCCACCGGCTTGCGGTCGCACAGCGCGAACACCTTCTCCAGCCGGTCGACTTGACCCTCGGTCTCTTTGAGATGGTGCTCGAACGCCTTCCGCAACTCGGCGGAATCGGCCTTCTGCGCCATCTTTGGC
>JBAUEK010000297.1:0-15621 GCA_049678565.1 Methyloceanibacter sp.
GCGCGCAAAAGCCCGGGAGCAGCGGCAAGTCCAGACCGGGTTCCGACGACTCCGACAAGTCGCAGGCGTCGGAGAAAAAGGACGACGACCCGAACTCCGGGGATTCCGGCAAGTCGAAAAAGCCGGATAAAAGGAAGGACAAGCCCAAATCGGGAGACCCCGACAAAAAGCAGAAGTCAGAGAAAAAGAGCGACCAACCGAAGTCGGCGCCCCCGCCGAATGAGCCTTAGATCAGTCCCAGTCCGTGGAAGCTCGCATGGCCCTGCTTGCCGACGATGATGTGGTCGTGGACCACGATGCCGAGATGCTTGGCCGAGGCCACGATCTGCTTCGTCATCTCGATGTCGGCGCGCGATGGGGTCGGATCGCCGGAGGGGTGATTATGCACGAGCACGATGGCCGTGGCCGATAGCTCCAGCGCCCGCTTGACCACCTCGCGCACATAGACCGGCGTATGATCGACGGTGCCCTTCTGCTGCACCTCGTCGGCGATGATCTGGTTGCGCTTGTCGAGGAACAGGATGCGGAACTGCTCCTTGCTTTCGAAGCCCATGGAGGCGCGGCAGTAATCGAGCACCTGGCTCCACGAGGCGAGCACCGGCCGGTCCAGCACCTCGCCCCGCATCAGCCTGAGCGCCGCCGCGCGCACGAGCTTGACCTCGGTGATGGCGGCCTCTCCGAGGCCCGGCACTTCCCGCAACAGCTCCACCGGCGCATTGAGCGCCTCGGCGAAGGAACCGAAGCGAGCGAGGATGGCCTTGGCCAGCGGTTTGGTGTCGCGGCGGGGGACCGCCCTGAACAGGATCAGCTCCAGCAGCTCATAGTCGGGGAGGGCGTCGGCGCCCGCATCGCGGAATCGTCGGCGCAATCTCTCGCGATGGCCCAGATAATGTGGCTTGACCGCTTCCTTGAAACCCATTCGGCCGCAGCCTCTATTGGGTAAGAGGTGGCCTGTCCAAGCCTCTCGGAGACAGGGTAAACACTTGGCAGCCCGTCTCTGTGACGCCCACGGTGTGCTCGAATTGCGCCGAGAGCGACCGGTCTCGGGTAACCGCGGTCCAGCCGTCGGACAGGATCTTCACCGGCGGCTTGCCGAGATTGATCATCGGCTCGATGGTGAAAAGCATACCGGGCTTGAGCTGCAAGCCCTCGCCCGGCTCTCCGTAATGCAGAATATTCGGCCGGTCGTGAAACACGCGGCCCAAGCCATGGCCGCAGAAATCGCGCACGACACTGCAATGCTCGGCCTCGGCGTAAGTCTGGATGGCGGCGCCGATATCCCCGGTGGTGGCGCCGGGCCTAACGGCGGCGACGCCGCGCATCAGGGCATTATAGGTGACCTCGAGCAGGCGCTCGGCCGCGCGCGAAATCTTGCCGACCCCGTACATGCGGCTCGAATCGCCATGCCAGCCATCGACGATCAGGGTCACGTCGACATTGAGGACATCGCCCTCCTTCAGCACGCGCGGCCCCGGGATGCCGTGGCAGACGACGTGGTTGAGCGAAGTGCAGATTGACATTGGGAAGCCGCGATAATTGAGCGGGGCCGGGATGGCGTCATGGGCGCGGGCGAAATCGAACACGAAGGCGTCGAGCGCCTCGGTGGTCACGCCGGGCTTGACCTCGGCCACGAGCAGGTCGAGCGCCTCGGCCACGAGCTGGCCGGCGTTCAGCATGCCGGCGAAGGCATCGGGCCCATGCAGCTTGATCTTGGTGTCACGCGCCTGGGCGCGGACGAATTCGAGATTCGACATCGAACCGTTCAGGAGTGAGTGCGTTCCGATCTTCACTTAAGGCGAAACGCACCGATGTGCAACGGGCCCTGAGTCCCGTCGCGTCTATCTGCTCCGGGACAAGCCCGGCCATGTCGGTCAATAATGGGCAGGCGAACCCAATACCGATCGAACTCATGACCGATAGCCTTCCAAGCTCCGATACCGTCACCGCCGCGCTCATCGTCATCGGCGAGGAGATCCTCTCCGGCCGCACCCGGGATGAAAATATCTCCTACCTCGCCCTCTACCTCACGCGGATCGGCATCGCCTTGCGCGAGGTGCGGGTGGTCCGGGACGTCGAGGCGGAGATCGTGGCCGCGGTGAATGAGCTTCGCCCGCGCTACAGCTATGTCTTCACCACCGGCGGGCTCGGCCCCACCCATGACGACATCACCACCGATGCCATCGCCTCCGCCTTCGGGGTGGAGGCACCCATCGACCCCCGCGCGGTCGAAGCCATGCGGCAGGGCTATAGCAGCCAAGAGCTGACCCCGGCACGGCTGCGCATGGCCCGCATCCCGGAAGGCGCCGAGCTGATCGACAATCCCGTCTCTCGCGCCCCCGGCTTCATGCTCGGCAATGTGATCGTGATGGCCGGCATCCCGCGCATCATGCAGGTCATGCTCGACGCCGTGGCTCCGCGCCTGAAGAAGGGGCGCCTGATGGTGTCCCGGTCCGTGCGCGTGGCGGCGCCCGAGGGGGCCGTGGCTCCGGGACTCGCCGACCTCCAGGTCGCTCATCCGGAGGTGCAGATCGGCAGTTACCCCTTCTTCGATCGGGGCGAGCTTGGCACCTATATCGTGCTGCGAAGCGTGGATATGGGTCTGCTCGACTTGGCCCTTGGCGCGCTGTGGATCCTCATCCGCGAGCAAGGGCTAAATGCCGGCGGCGATGAGGACCAGCCAAGTTAAGAGCCTGGCGGCGAAGCGGCCGGCGCGCCGGTCCTGGCCTAAGGCAGTCGCTGAAAAAGGGAGATCGGAGGAAAATCCGGGGCGCCGGAACAGCATACCTAGGGCTTTGAGCCCCTTGGTAAAATGGTAGGCGCGGGAGCCATTACCCCCGCGCCTAACCAGCTACTTTTTCTTCGTAGCGGTCTTGCGCTTGGCCGCGCCGGTCTTCTTCGCCGTGGTCTTCTTGGCGGCGGCGGTCTTCCGCGCGGCGGGCTTCTTCTTAGCCGCCGGCTTCTTCGCCGCGGTCTTCTTTGCAGGCTTCTTCTTTGCTACTGCCATCAGTGCATCCCTCCTATCGGGTGGCTGGCTGTCATCGACTCTAGCTACATCCACTCGTCCCGCACGTATCGCAGTTGAGACACGTGCCGTAGCGGACGAGGGTAAACCGCTGCATTCTTCACGCACTTCCCTTCATACGTCTTAACGCAGGGCTCGATAAGATCGTCCGATCGCGTCCGTCCGGTGAGCGACTCGCGATCAATTTTTCCTATCGTGATGATTCGCATACGACATCATGGGACAGCGCACAACAATTTCAATCATCGTCGGACTTGCGCGAACTCGTGACCGGGTGGCCCGTCGCTCGGCCTCTCGTGGAAAGTCGATCACCGAGTCCAGGGCGACCCGAAGCGACGTGAGCTAACTCATGAGCGAGAGGCCGCCGCGCCTTTGGATCAGTGAATGCTCGCCAACGCTCAGCCAAGCTGCACCCCCTTAGCTACAGCCACTGGTCGCGCCGCAGGTATCGCATTTCAGGCACGTGCCATTGCGGACGAGCGTGAAGTTTCCGCACTCCTGGCAAGCCTCGCCCTCGTATCCCTTCACGCGCGCTTCGCTGATGCGGTTGGACGCGCTCCGCTCACTCAGTGCCTCGACGGCGCGGGCCACGTTCTCGGTCGCCTCCGATCCGACAACCGCCCCGGTCGTCTCGGTCTCGACCTGGAAGGAGGCGCCCGAAGCGCGAGCAACGGTGCGTTCTCGCTTCACCAATTGGAGCTGGTCCTGGTCGACCGCGCGCTTCCTCACGAAGCCGCGGGACGCCCGGTTCTCGCCCTCGAACTGGGCGGCCAGAGTCTTGCTTCCCTCCCCGGGACCGACCTCGGTGTGACCATTCTGGCTCGGATCGACATGGGCAAGCTCGAACCGGTCCAAATAGGAGATCGCGAGCTCCCTGAAGATGTAGTCGAGGATCGAGGTGGCGTTCTTGATGGCGGCATTGCCGCGTACCTGGCCTGCCGGCTCGAACCGCGTGAAGGTGAAAGCGTCGACGAACTCGTCGAGCGGCACCCCATATTGCAGGGCGACAGAGACGGCGATGGCGAAATTGTTCATGAGCGAGCGGAAAGCCGCGCCTTCCTTGTGCATGTCGATGAAAATCTCGCCCAGGCGACCGTCCTTGTACTCGCCGGTGTGGAGATAGACCTTGTGCCCGCCAACCACGGCCTTTTGGATATAGCCCGTCCGGCGGTCAGGCAGGCGTTCCCTCTTGCTGCGCTGATCTTCACGAGACTGACGGTCTCGTCGAGCAAGCTCTTCTTCGAGCTCCGCCACGCGTAGGGTCAGGCGCTCGGCCATCACGGCGGCGCGCTGCGCTTGCGGCTGATCGGCGGCGAGGGCGGCGAGCACGTCGTCCTGCTCCTCCTCCTCGTCGGCGAGGAGCTGGGCGTTGAGCGGCTGCGACAGCTTGGAGCCGTCGCGGTAGAGCGCGTTGGCTTTCAGCGCCAGGCGCCAGGAGAGCAGGTAGGCCTCCTTGCAGTCCTCCACGCTCGCCTCGGTCGGCATGTTGATGGTCTTGGAGATCGCGCCGGAAATGAAGGGCTGTGCTGCCGCCATCATGCGGATATGGCTCTCGACCGACAGCGAGCGCTTGCCCTTGCGCCCGCACGGCGAGGCGCAGTCGAACACCGGCAAGTGCTTAGGATTGAGCCCCGGCGCGCCTTCGAGCGTCATCGCTCCGCAGGCATATTCGTTGGCCGCCTCGATGTCCCGCTTGAGGAAACCGATCTCGGCCAAGAGGTCGAAATCGGGCTGGTCGAGGCGATCCGGCGCAAGCCCCAGCGTCTCGACGCAAAAGGGCTCGCCCAGCGTCCATTTATTGAAGGCGAATTTGATGTCGAAGGCCGTTGCCACCGCCTTCTCGGCCGTCGCGATCTTCTCCGGGGTGAAGCCCTTGGCCGCCAGCGCCTCGAGACTGACCCCCGGTGCCCCGGCGAGGGTGCCCCGTCCCACGACATAATCGATGATCCGTTTGGCGGCGGCCTCGTCATAGCCGAGCACGCGCAAGGCCTCGGGCACCAGGCCGTTGATGATCTTGAAATAGCCGCCGCCGGCGAGCTTCTTGAATTTGACCAGGGCGAAGTCCGGCTCGATGCCGGTGGTATCGCAGTCCATGACCAGGCCGATGGTTCCCGTCGGCGCGACGACCGTGGCCTGCGCATTGCGGTAGCCATATTGGCGGCCAAGCTCGATGGCCCGCTCCCAGGCATGCGTGGCGCGGGCGAGCAGCGTGGGATCGGGGCAGGAGGCGTGGTCGAGTGGCACGGGCGGCGTCTGAAGCTCCTCATACCCTTCCGCCTCGCCTCTCGCGGCCCTGGCATGATTGCGCATGACGCGCAGCATGTGCTCGCGGTTCTCCTCATAGCCGGCGAAGGCGCCGAGCTCGCGCGCCATCTCGGCGCTCGTGGCATAGGCGACGCCGGTCATGATGGCGCTGAGCGCGCCACAGAGCGAGCGGCCGGCTTCGGAGTCGTAAGGAAGGCCCGAGGCCATCAACAGGCCGCCAATATTGGCGTAGCCGAGACCGAGCGTGCGGTAGCGGTAGGAGAGCTCGGTGATCCGCCGCGAGGGGAACTGCGCCATGGTGACCGCGATCTCGAGCACGATGGTCCAAAGCCTGATGGCGTGCTCATAGGCCTCGACGTTGAAGCTGCCGTCCTCGCGCCGGAACGCCATCAGATTGAGCGAGGCGAGATTGCAGGCCGTGTCGTCGAGGAACATGTATTCGGAGCAGGGATTCGACGCCCTGATCGGACCAGCGGCGGGGCAGGTATGCCAATCGTTGATGCTGGTGTGGAATTGGATGCCGGGATCGGCGCAGGCCCAGGCGGCGTGGCCGATGTCTTCCCACAGGTCGCGCGCCTTCAGCGTCTTGGCCACGGCACCATTCTTGCGGAAGGTGAGTTGCCAATCGCTATCCGCCTCGACCGCACGCAGGAATTCGTCGGTCACCCGCACCGTATTGTTGGAGTTCTGGCCCGAGACGGTCCGGTAGGCCTCCGAATCCCAATCGGTGTCGTAGATCGGGATGTGGAGCGAAGTGTAACCCTGGCGGGCGAACTGGATCACCCGGCGGATGGCGTTGTCGGGCACCTTGGCCTTGCGCGCAGCCTTGACCTCGCGCTTCAACGCCGGATTACGCTTGGGGTCGAAGCATTCATCGCCATCGGCTTCGCAATTGACGCAGGCCTTGAGGATGGCATTGAGCCGTTCGGCCAGGATCTTGGAACCGGTGACCAGCGCCGCGACCTTCTGCTCCTCGATGACCTTCCAATTGACGAAGTTCTCGATGTCGGGGTGGTCGATATCGACCACGACCATCTTGGCCGCGCGCCGCGTCGTGCCCCCGGACTTGATGGCGCCGGCGGCGCGGTCGCCGATCTTCAAGAAGCTCATCAGCCCCGAGGATTTGCCGCCGCCGGACAGAGGCTCGTCCTCGCCACGGAGCCTGGAGAAGTTCGAGCCGGTGCCGGAGCCGTATTTGAATAGTCGCGCCTCGCGCACCCAGAGATCCATGATCCCGCCCTCATTGACGAGATCGTCCTCGATCGACTGGATGAAGCAGGCATGGGGCTGCGGGTGTTCATAGGCCGACTCCGATGCCCTGATCTCGCCGGTGGCAAAGTCGGCGTAGTAATGGCCCTGGCTGGGACCGTCGATGCCATAGGCCCAATGCAGCCCGGTATTGAACCATTGCGGGCTGTTCGGCGCGCCCATCTGCCTGGCGAGCATGTAGCGAAGCTCGTCGAAGAAGGTGCGCGCGTCCTCCTCGCTGGTGAAATAACCGCCCTTCCAGCCCCAATAGGTCCAGGTTCCGGCGAGCCGGTCGAACACTTGGCGGGAATCGGTCTCGCCACCGAAGCGAGCGTCCTTGGGCAATATCTCAAGGGCGTCGTCGTCGGGAACCGACCGCCACAGCCAAGAGGGGATGGACGTCTCCTCGACCTTCTTCGATTTGGCCGGAACGCCCGCCTTGCGGAAGTATTTCTGGGCGAGAATGTCCGCCGCCACCTGGCTCCAATGTGTCGGAACGGTGAAGGCTTCGAGGCGGAAGACGACGGAGCCGTCCGGATTGCGGATCTCGCTTACGCTCTCCCGAAACGGAATGGCGTCGTAAGGTGATTTTCCCGCTTCCGTAAATCGTCGTTCAATCCGCATTTTTCTTAATTCCCCCCGGCTTTCAGTGCATTTGTCGCGACCTAAGAAACTGAGGCGATTCGGTGTCATCATCAACGTGGCATCAATATATAGGAAGAGACCGGTTAAATTCCACTAAATCCTGTGCGCGACCCTGGGGATGACCTGTGAACAAGGGCTGGATTTCTCCTGCCCGTACCGCCTTGGGGCAAGCCTCCCGCATTGGCGGCTTTGGACCACGAAACGCGGCCCTGCTTCCGCCCATTGGCGCCTTGGGAAAATGGGGAGCCGTCGCTGCCCTTGCCAGTGGCCGAGGCCGCTTCGGTGGCGCGCGCGCCCTGCGGTCTGGACAGAGCCTTGGCCTGCGGCCATAGTCCGCCGACCTCTTAAGCACCGGCGGCCAATCCCGCATGAATTTCCTGAAAGAGCTTTTTGCGTGGTGGACCGGCAATACGATCGGCACGCGTCTTTATACGTGGCGCCATGGGAACCGCGTGGGCGCCGATAGCTTCGGCAATGTCTATTACCAGACCGAGGACGGAAAGCGGCGCTGGGTGACCTATTCCGAGCAGTCCGAAGCCTCGCTCGTTCCGCCCGAATGGCATGGCTGGCTGCATTACACCGTGGATGTGCCCCCGACCGAGGAGAACTACTCGCCGCACCCCTGGCAGATGGCCTATCGCCCGAACCTCACCGGCACGTCTCAAGCCTACCGGCCGCCCGGCAGCACCCTCAATCCCGGCGCTGTGAAGCCGGTCCCCCTCGATTATGAACCCTGGCAGCCGAGCTGACCTGATGAGCGTGGTCGAGAGCACCCCGCCAAAGCCGGTCCAGCGCTGGTCGGCGGACAGCTATGCCCGCAACGGACGCTTCGTCACCGACCTGGCCAAGCCCGTGCTCGACATGCTCGCGCCACGGCGGGGCGAGCGCATTCTCGATCTTGGCTGCGGCAACGGCGTGCTGACCGAGGCGATCGCCGCTTCCGGCGCCGAGGTCCTTGGCACCGATCTCAGCCAGGAGCTGCTCGAAGCCGCCACCGCCCGTGGACTCACGGTGCAAAGGGTCGACGGCCACGCCCTTCCGTTCGAGGACGAGTTCGATGCGGTGTTCTCCAATGCCGCGCTGCACTGGATGCGCCGGCCAGAACTCGTGATCGCCGGCGTGGCGCGGGCCCTTCGGCCACACGGCCGCTTCGTCGGCGAGCTCGGCGGTCATGGCAATGTCGCGGCCAATCGCCACGGCGATGCGCGCGGTCGGCGCCGCCCGCGGCGGCGATGCCGACAAGGTGGCCCCCTGGTTCTTTCCCACCCCCGACGAATATCGGCACCTGCTCGAGCAGGGCGGGTTCAGCGTCACCACGATCATGCTGGTGCCGCGCCCGACCAAGCTCGAAAGCGGAATCAAGGGCTGGCTCGAGACGTTCGGCCGCTCCTTCTTCGAGCAATTCGAGGAGCCCGAGCGGACGGTGGTGCTATCCGAGGTCATCGAGCTGTTGCGGCCCTCACTTTGCGACCAGGGCGGACAGTGGACAGCCGATCACATCCGCCTGCGCTTCGTCGCCGAGCGGATCGCGTGAGGCAGGGGGCCGCATTGTTCTCGCCACATCCATGCCCGATTCATGGTCGAGCCATGAATTTCGAGGCTCGCACCGGAGGGACCCGCTTGAGAGCCAGCTCAGAAGGTGCGGCATGAGACCAAACACCGAAGCAGGGTCGAGGCGCCGGAGCCTTGCGCGGCTCTCTCTGCCGCTCGCCCTTTTGAGCGCGCTCGCCGCGTCGCCGGCATGGGCGGAGAAGATCGAAAATCCCATCGCCGTGTTCGCCGCACTGGACAAGGTCACCGGCCGCATCTTGCCGTTGGAGATACCGATCAACGAGACCCAGCAATTCGGGGCGCTCAAGGTGACGCCGCGGGTCTGCTATACCCGCCCGCCGACGGAAGCGCCTCACACCTCATCCTTCGTCGAGGTGGATGAGGTCAAGCTCACCGGCGACGTCGAACGTATCTTCACCGGCTGGATGTTCGCCGACAGTCCCGGCCTTCACGCCGTGGAGCACCCCGTGTTCGACGTCTGGCTGACGAGCTGCAAGACCAACGCGCCTGTCGCTCCCGCTGGAAGCGAGGAGAATGCCGCGGCGCCGGCGGCCGAAGCACCGGCAGCCGAAGCACCGGCAGCCGAAGCACCCGCGCTCGAAGCACCCGCGATCGAAGCACCCGCCGCCGAAGCCCCAATCGAAGTCGCGCCAGAGCCAGAGCCAGAGCCGGCGCCACCGCCGGTGCAGAGGCGGCCGCGGCCGCGTCCATCCCCGCCGCCCTCGCCATTCGGGTTCCCGGGGCAGTAAAGCGCCGCTTCCAGCAGCCGTTGGAATTCGGCCCGCCCGACTTCGATCGCGCCGAAGCGGGCGAGGTGCTCGGTCACGAACTGGGTGTCGAGCAGCTCGAAGCCACCAAATTTCAGCCGTGCGACGAGATAGACGAGCGCGATCTTGCTCGCGTCCCGGGCCTTGGAGAACATGCTCTCGCCGAAGAAGGCGCGGCCGAGATGCACCCCATATAGGCCACCGATCAGCTCGCCGCCGTCCCAGACTTCGACCGTGTGGCAGTGTCCGAGCGTGAACAGGCCGGCATAAAGGTTGCGGATGCGCCCATTGATCCAGGTGCTACGTCTCCCTGAGCGCGGCGCGGCGCAGCCGTCGATGACCGCATCGAAATCATGATCGACCCTGACCTCGAAGCCGCCTCGGAGGATGGTGCGGCTGAGGCTGCGCGGAACGTGCATGCCATCGAGCGGCAGGATGCCCCGCCGCTCCGGTTCGATCCAATAAAGCGCATTGTCCTCGGCGCTCTCCGCCATCGGGAAGATGCCGCAGGCATAGGCCTTGAGCAGCACCTGCGGCGTGATCTCGATCATGACGTCGTCGATGGAGGTCATGGGCCTTCTCCGGAGCCTCCGGTCAGGTTCACGCCAGGTAGGTCTCCAGCCAATGAATATCATATTGGCCATCGGCGATGTCAGGCTCGGCGATCAGAGACTTGAACAGGGGGATGGTGGTGTCGATGCCGTCAACGACGAATTCGCCGAGCGCCCGCTTGAGCCGCATCAGGCATTCATTGCGGGTGCGTGCATGCACGATGAGCTTGCCAATCATGCTGTCGTAATATGGAGGGATGGTGTAGCCCGCATAGGCGCCCGAATCGACGCGAACCCCGAGGCCTCCAGGCGGATGGAAATGCGTGATCGTTCCCGGCGAGGGACGGAACGTGCGGGGGTCCTCGGCGTTGATCCGGCACTCGATTGAGTGCCCGTTGAAGCGGATATCCTCCTGGCGGAAGGAGAGCGGCGCCCCAGCGGCGACGCGGATCTGCTCGATGACGAGATCGATGCCCGTGACCATCTCCGTGACCGTGTGCTCGACCTGAAGGCGGGTGTTCATCTCGATGAAGAAGAACTCGCCACCCTCATACAGGAACTCCACCGTGCCGACGCCCCGGTAGCGGAGCGTGCGCATGGCGCTGGCCACGATCTCGCCGATCCGCGCCCGTTCGCTCTCATTGAGGGCGGGCGAGGGGGCCTCCTCCCACAGCTTTTGATGGCGGCGCTGGATCGAGCAATCGCGCTCGCCAAGATGGATGGCGTTGCCCTGGCCGTCGGCTAGCACCTGCACCTCGATGTGGCGTGGATGGGCCAGATATTTCTCCAGATAGACGGTGTCGTCGCCGAAGCTCGTCTTGGCCTCGATGCGCGCCGTGGCTAGCGCCGGTTCAAGCTCGTCCTCGACGTGAGCGACCTTCATGCCGCGGCCGCCGCCGCCGGAGGCGGCTTTGACCAGCACCGGATAGCCGATCTCGCGCGCGACTTTCCGCGCCTGCTTGAGGTCCTTGATGGGACCGTCGGAGCCCGGGACCAAAGGCAGGCCGAGCTTCTTGGCCGTGATCTTCGCCTCGATCTTGTTGCCCATAAGCCTGACATGCTCGGCGCTCGGCCCGATGAAGGTGATCCCATGCTCTTCGAGGATTTCGGCGAAGCGGGCATTTTCGGCGAGGAAGCCGTAGCCGGGGTGAACGGCGTTGGCGCCGGTGATCTCGCACGCGGCGACGATCTGCGGAATATTGAGGTAGCTGTCCTTGGCGGGAGGGGCGCCGATGCACACGCTCTCATCCGCCAGCCGCACATGCATGGCGTTGGCGTCGGCGGTCGAGTGGACCGCGACCGTGGCAATGCCAAGCTCCTTGCAGGCACGTTCGATACGAAGCGCGATCTCTCCCCGGTTGGCGATCAGGATTTTGTCGAACATGCCGGGGAGCGCCTAGCCCTTGTCGATCACGGCCAGCGGCTCGGCATATTCGACGGGCTGGCCATCGTCGACCAGGACGGCAAGGACGGTGCCGGCGTGGGGCGCGGGGATATGGTTCATGGTCTTCATGGCTTCGATGATGAAGATCGTCTGACCCTGCGTGACAGTGCTGCCGACCTCCACGAAGGGTGGGGCGCCTGGCTCCGGCGAGCGATAGACCGTGCCGACCATGGGTGAAACTACGGTGCCGGGATGGTGAAGCTCTTCGGCAGTGCCTTTGTCGACCAGGTCGCGCGGGCCCGGACCGGCATCGACGGGAAGAGCTCCCATGCCAACCGTGACGCTCCGCGCCACGCGCACCCTGCGGCCTTCGATTTCGATCTCGATCTCGGTCAGGCCGGTTTCGTTCAAGAGCTCGGCCAGCTCCCGAATGAGGTCCTTGTCGAGGCTCCCTGACGGTTCCGTCATTGCCGGTATCCTCCCTCGGCCATCAGCCGGCTCTCTTGGCGTCGATCGACGCTGACAGTGCTTCGATCGCCAGCTCGTAGCCCAAGGGGCCGAAGCCGCAGATCACGCCTATTGCGCCTTTCGAGATATAGGATTGGTGGCGGAAGCTCTCGCGCCGGAAAATGTTGGATAGATGCACCTCGACGCAAGCGATATCGGCGGCGAGCAGCGCATCGAGCATGGCGATCGAACTGTGGGTGAGGGCCCCGGCATTGACGATCATTCCTGCCGCCTTGTCCTTGGCCTCTTGAATCCACGCCACCAGCTCGCCTTCATGATTGCTTTGCCGGAAGTCGATGGCAAAGCCCAATTTTGCGCCCTTTAGCTCGCATCGCGCTCGAACGTGCTGCAAGGTCTCCTTGCCATAAACCTCCGGCTCGCGCGACCCAAGCAGGTTCAGATTCGGACCGTTTAGGACGTAGATCGGCTTGGTCATGGCGTGAAGCAGGGCAATCAAGGCCCCCCGGTTTGGCGCATCCAGACGCTAAAGGGGCCGATGGCCGCGCCCTTTAGCAGCTTTTGCTCTTTCTAGCAAAAAGCCGAAAACGTCCGGTTACCGCCGGGGGAACGCTTAACAGGTCGCCGCGCAGCCCTTTTCCCGCACCTCGGCGACGTTGGCCTTGAGCTGATCGTAGAGATCGTCGGGAGCGCCAGGCACGATCCGATCGCCGATCAGATAGAGTGGCGTGCCTTGGAGGCCGAGCTTCTGGGCAAGTTCCTTGGCCTCGTCGAGCGCTTTCTGGGTCTCGTCCGATGCCGCGTCCTTCTCCAGTTGCTCCATGTCGAGCCCTAATTCCTGAGCGATGCGCAGGGCCTTCTCCTTGTCGGCCTTGCCAGGGTCGGCCATCAGCTTCTGATGCACCTCGAAATATTTGCCCTGCTTGTCCGCGGCGAGCGCATATTTGGCGGCCGCTTCGGAGTCCTCGCCAAAGATCGGCAATTCCTTGAGGACGAGCCTTACCTTGCCATCGTCGTTGACGAGCTTGACCACGTCGGGAAGCGCCCGTCGGCAATAGCCGCAATTATAGTCGAAGAACTCGACCACGCTGACATCGCCATTCGGATTGCCGGCGACATGGGAGACCGGCGAGCGGAAGATCGCCTCAGCATTCTCGCTGATGGCCTTGTTCTGCTGCTGCGACTGCTCGGCCGCCTGGCGCTTGTCGAGTTCGGTCGTCATCTCGACCAGGATCTCGGGATTCTTAGTGAGATAGTCGCGCATCGTCTGCTCGATACGGGTCTGTTCCAGCCCGCCCGCGCCCCCGAGCCCCGCACGTAACAGCAGGTAGCTGGTGCCGGCCGCGGTCACTGCGGCCACGACCGCAGCCACGGCCACATTGGCGAGGACTTTCTTCATGTTCATTTTTTTGTCTCCGGGGATGGGCTCAATTGGTTTGGGGTAACTCGAAGGCAACGATGTCGTCGGCGCGGAGCCAGTCTGGCGTCCCGTCGATTAGCCCGGCCTTGGCGCGCTTTGCTTGCTGCTTGGCAAGTTTCAACTGCCCTTCATAGAAATAGGCCTCGGCCGATGCAAGCACGGCCAATGCCATATATCGTTCCCGCGCGCCGCCCTTGGCCACATCGCCCTTGCGGGCATAGGCAGACGCCAGTTGGCGATACCCGGTGGCCGAGGTCGTCTCACGGATCAGGGCGGTCTTCAGATTGGAGATCGCCTCGTCCACATTTTTCGGTGTCGCTTTGCCGAGCAGCGCCTGCGCGAACATGATGCGGATCAGCGGCTCGTCGGGCGCGAGTTCGACCGCCTGGCGCAAGGGTGGCACCGCTGCGACGACATTGCCGCTCTCAAACAGGAACTGCCCTTTGAGCTCATGGAAATAGGGCGAGTCGGGCCAGGCCGCGATCAGCGCATCGAGTTGCGGCAGGGCGACCCGCACGCCGGATTTGCGATAGGTGGCGATGGCCCTGGCATAGGCTGCCGGAAGAGATTGATCGGTCTGAGGATAGCGATTGAAGACAGCTTCGGGGCGGTCGATGAAGCCGTAAAGCTTGGCCTTCACCAGATCGTGCTTGAGCTGGAGCTCGGGCGGGTCGCGAGTCTCGTAATAGGGGCTCGATTCGGCGAGACCCTGCAGCTGGGAGATACGCTGGGGGGGAAGCGGGTGAGACTGGAGATACGGATTGATGCCCTGCACGCCGAACAGCTTGGAGTTCATGAAGTCCAGGGTCTCGAGCAGCCCCCGCGATGACTGCTTCGTCGCATTGAGGAAGGTCACGGCCGCTTGGTCGGCCGAGGACTCCTCGTTCTGACGGTAGGCCAGCACCATGCGCATCGCGGCGTCGGTTCCGCCGTAGGCCGCGCCCATGCCGAGCTGTCCGAGACTGCCGGCGCCGGCGAGGGCGCCTCCCGCCATCAGGGCGATGCCCAGAAGCTGCAGCATCAAGGCCGCCGACTTTGCCTTCGAAATCTGGCCGCGCAGCCGCGAAAGGTGACCGCCGGTGATATGGCCGCTCTCATGCGCGATGACGCCGATGATCTGATTGGGCGTCTTCGTGTCCATCAAGGCCCCGGCATGGACGAACATGTTGTGACCGTCGATGACGAAGGCGTTGAAGGCGCGGTCGTTGACGATATGGATGTCGATGGCTTGCGAGCCGAGGCCGGCTGCCTCGATGATCGGTTTGGAGTAGGTGCGCAACAGCGATTCGGTCTCGGCGTCGCGAATGAGGCCTGCCGCATCCGCCGTGGTCGCGGTGACGAGCGAGATCACCAGGCCGCCGACCGCGGCGCGGCGGAGGTGTCGAAGGGGAGACAAGCTCGTGATGGTGGCCGGGGCCGACATGTTCCGCTGGATGATAAAGGCTTGCCGGTATCGGGCCAAGATGCTCGATCTTGCCCACCGGGCGGCCCTGCCACCCCTTCTTTAGGTGGCTGACGGTGTTGGCCCGCTCTTGATCTGCCGAGAAAGCAGGGCTGTTCGCCGTAGGCCACGTCTTTGCCTTAAACATCGATTGATTGGCGTTCGAATACGGCGACAACGTGACAGTTGGACTGCTGCGTTCTTCAACAAAGTGAGAGCGGATGGAGGCATATGAGCTTGGCTGACCGGCAGAAGATCGGCCATTTGCCGCGTGGAGTGGCGCGCCGCAGCAGCATCGATCCCTTCATCGTCATGGACGTGATGAGGGAGGCGAACGCGCAAGCAGCACGCGGCGAGGACATCATCCACATGGAGGTGGGCCAGCCGGATACGCCGGCGCCCAAAGCGGCGCGGGCCAGGGTACGCGAAGCGCTCGACCGCGACCGGCTGGGCTATACCGAGGCGCTTGGCCTTCCGGCCTTGCGCCAACGCATCGCCGAATATTACCGGGAGCGGTATGGCGTCAGTCTTGGCCCTGAGCGCGTGATTGTCACCTCGGGGTCCTCGGCCGGCTTCGTGCTCGCTTTTCTCACCGTGCTCGATGTCGGCGACACGCTGTTGCTGCCGTCGCCGGGCTATCCCTGTTACCGCCACATCCTGAAAGCGCTGGGCGCAAACCCGGTGCTGATGGAGACCGGACCGGCCACGCGGTGGATGCCCGAGGCCCAGGACCTTGATCGCTTCGCCGCCGACAGGCCAGCGGGTCTGCTGCTCGCAAGCCCGAACAACCCGACCGGCACCATGACCGTCGGCTCAAGGCTAGGAGAGCTTGCGGAGGCTTGCCGGGCCCGCGGGCTTTGGC
>JBAUEK010000298.1:0-2086 GCA_049678565.1 Methyloceanibacter sp.
AACTTCACACCTTGGATCACCTTTGGCAACTGATTGTGGCCGTCGAGGCGGCGCCAGCTTTTCTGTGCGGCCTCGACGAGCTTGAAGACCATGGCGAGCGCGGTCTTGTTCGAGAGGCAGCCTTTCGACCGGATCGTGCGGTGCCGCACGGTGGCGAAGGTACTTTCGATGGGGTTGGTCGTCCGCAAGTGCTTCCAGTGCTCGGCGGGGAAGTCATAGAACGCCAAGAGCGCATTGCGGTCCTTGGTCAGGCAATCGACGGCCTTCTCGTACTTGACCTCGTAGGTCTCAGCAAAGGCTTCGAACGCGACCACGGCATCCTTCTTGGTCTCGGCCATCCAGATCTCCTGGAGCGCGCGCTTGGCCTTGGAGTGAAGGCTCTTCGGCAGCTTGTTCAGGACGTTCGCGGTCTTGTGCACCCAGCAGCGTTGCTCGCGCGTTGTCGGCCAGACTTCGCCGAGCGCCTTCCAGAAGCCAAGCGCGCCATCGGCAACCACGAGCTCAGGCGCGGTCGATAATCCGCGGCGCCTCAGATCGAGTAGCAGCTCGCGCCAGGATTCTGTGCTCTCCCGCATGCCGTCGGTGAAGCCGACGAGTTCCTTGTTGCCTTCTGGGGTCGCGCCAATGATGACCAGGAGGCATTGCGCCTGGTCCTCCAGCCTGGCCTCCAAGTGGATGCCATCTGCCCAGAAGTAGACGTAGCGCTTGGCCGAGAGATCGCACTTCTGCCAGCGCTCGTGTTCCTCGGTCCACACGTCCTTGAGGCGGACGATTGTCGACGCCGAAAGCCCCGGCGCGTCCTTGCCGACGAGCGCGGCCAGAACCTCTTCGAAGTCGCCGGTTGAGATGCCCTTCAAGTAGAGGATGGGAATGAGCACCTCGAGGCTCTTCGTGCGCCGGGCGTAAGGCGGCAGGATGGTCGGGCTGAACCGAATGCGCTCCCCGTCGACAGCTTCGCGGTCGCGCACGCGCGGCTGGCGGACGCAGACCGGGCCGATACCGGTCATGATCTCACGCTCCGGCAG
This sequence comes from Methyloceanibacter sp., assembly GCA_049678565.1. GTDB lineage: Bacteria > Pseudomonadota > Alphaproteobacteria > Rhizobiales > Methyloligellaceae > Methyloceanibacter. The sequence goes on from JBAUEK010000298.1 coordinate 1,026, forward strand.
ATGACCGTGGCGCACGACACGACTGAGACCGTCCTCAGTCTTGAGATCAGCATGCTTGGTGAGGAAGCCTGCCACCTCCGCCTCGACGGCCTGGGTGAGCAGCGCACGCGCCCCATTCCGCAGGATCTCGGTGAGAGAATCGGTGAAGGTCCCTGGCTGGGCGAACTGGAAGACGTTACTATCGGTCACGGCGTATCACTCCTTTGCTGGAGAAGTGGAGGCGTCGAACACCCCCACGATACGCCGCCTTACCCCATCACGCCGTCACCAACTTCAGGCCATAGCTCGCTTCCTGGTGGCATCTGTTGATGGATAGGCGCGAGTTCCATCGCGACTATGCGCCCGCGGGAAGCGTGAGGTCGGCGCCGCGCAGAGCCTTGGCGGATCCGACGCCCATGCGTTTCACGATCGACATGGCCTGGATCATCGTGATGCCCAATGGCCGTACCCGATCCGGCGGCAGGTACATCACGTTGCCCGACAGAGGAGTAGGCGCCTGCGGCACAAATACGGTGACCCAGCCGTTCTCAAGTGGCTCGAGCTGGTATGCGATCTGCCAGCCACCCTCGATGCTGACGAGCGCCGGGTTTACGCCTTCAGTACTTTCGACCTGTGCTAGGCCCTCGGCCATGCTTTTTACCAGTCGGTACTGCGGGAGACCGCCGAGAAGAGAGTTTTCGGACCAGCGCATAATACGCTTGCCCGCGTTCGTGCGGGCAAAGAGGCCAGCGACCAACGAGATTACGACCAGCAAGAGTAGGGTGAGGCCAGTTACTCCTCCGACGCCGACCACGGCATCCACGGGTAGGAGATCCGAAATCGGTTTTGCTACCTTTACGCCTAGCCGCATCGCGTAACCTAAACCGATCACGATGAGAACCACCGGCAAGAGAAACAACAGCCCGCCCGTGATCGTCGCTTTCAAGAATCCCATCAAGGAGGTTCCTATCCCATGCTTCGGCAAAGCCATTTAGAGCCCCCTTTTCTGTCTACAACGAGCCGTAGAAACCGACATTACATCCTTGATGAAGCGCAGGTCGAATCGCGGGGGCATGGGGTAT
>JBAUEK010000299.1:0-6453 GCA_049678565.1 Methyloceanibacter sp.
AGTCTGGCGCCACTTTTCGCCAGCGCCTTCGCCACCACTACGCCGACTTGTCCTTCGCCACTCACGCCGGTGACGATTGCAACTTTGCCTTCAAGATCGATCTGCATGTCATGCACTCCCCTTTGGCAATTTCCGTGCCTTGAGTCTCCATCATTGAACCGTTGTTCCGACGCGTTGGAGCCGTTCCAGCGTCGCGGCCGCCGCAGCGACGATCGCGGCGATACGCGCCTCCGCGCTTGGAATGGTCTCGATCGCGCCGGCAATTTGCCCGGCGAACAGCGCCAAATCCTCGAGATTGCCGGTGGTCATTCTGAGCGGCGAGTGTCGGTGCTGAATTTGTAGATCGGACGGCCGTCATCCTCGGCGATCGCCTCGCGCGGAATCTGCTCCGGATCGTGTCCCAGCAGGCGCAGTCCGAGACCTTCGGTCAGACTGTTGGCGATGACGCGGACGGGCGAGCCGTGCGGCCAATTGATGGCAAACGCATCGGTATAGACCGTATCCTCGGACTTCGCCTGGGCCACGCGATCCTTGTGCAAGGCATGAGCAAAGGATTCCTCCGTGGCGAGGAATGCGGTGCCGCAATGGATCCCTTGCGCGCCGAGCGCGAGCGCCGCGATCAGGCTCTCGCCCGAGGCGAAGCCACCGGAGGCAATCACGGGAACGGACACCGCCTCGACGATTTGCGGCACCAGAACCAGAGACGACACGATCCCTCGCACATGTCCGCCGGCTTCGAAGCCTTGCGCGATGATCGCGTCGGCGCCGGCCTGCTCCGCCGCGACCGCATCGTCCGCCGATCCGACCTGGTACAGGACACGGCATCCAGCCGCCTTCGCCCGCGCGATCGCGTCGGCGCGCACATCCCAAAAGAAACAGAGCGAATGAACGCGCTTCTCGATGCATATGGCGAGTTCCGCCTCGAGCAGTGCCGGATCGGTCGCGGCGGGAATGAGGTTTACGCCGAAATTCAGGTCGGTCCGGGCACGCACCGCATCGATTTCACGCGCGATGAGTTCGGGGGACTCTCGAACCATGCCTAGGAAGCCGTAAGCCCCGGCATCGGTCACGGCCGCGACCAGCTCCGAGCGCGCGACGCCGCCCATCCCCGCCTGAAGGATTGGATAGCGGCAGCCGAGCAGGTCGCAGATCGCCGTGTGCAGGTCAGGCTCACTCCCCATGCTCGTCCTTTCAGGGGTCCTGTTGCCCTTCTCAGGGCACGCTTTAGGCGCGACGCCGCTTCACCGCAACAGCATTGGCGGTCTGGAGCCTCGGAACATCCGCGCGCCGGAGCAGGGCGCGCTTGAGGCTCTTCAAATTGCGAACCGCAGTTTCGGAGCGCCAGTCAGCACCGGACGGCCTGTTAGCAAAGACAATGAAAGTATTGGCTGCTGCGGGACTACCCATTTGACCCACGCCGGGCAAAACATGTATATTACATGCATCTTACCATCGGTCAGCCTCAAAGCAATATCGATCGTCAATCTTTTTGTCACAGGAACCCGCGCATGCGCCTGACCGTCTACACCGATTACGCGCTCCGCATGCTGATGTATCTGGCGCTCAAGCAGGACGGACTGGCGACGATCGAGGAGATTGCCGATAGCTATGGTATCTCCAAGAACCATTTGATGAAGGTCGCTCATCAATTGGGCGTCGCCGGTTACGTTACAACGGTCCGCGGCAGGCATGGCGGCTTACGGCTGGCAAAGCCGGCAAAATCCATCGGGCTGGGTGAGGTCGTCCGCCATACGGAGCCGGACATGGCGCTGGCGATGTGTTTCGAGCCCATCAATGCCGAATGCACGGTGCTGTCCTGTTGCGTATTGCGCCGGGCGCTTGAGGGCGCGGGCACGGCCTTTCTCGAGGCGCTCGACAAATATACCCTGAACGATCTCGTTAAGCCCCGGGTGCAGCTGCAAACCATGCTGTCGATGACGCCGCTGGACTCTGTGCGAGCGCCGTCCAGCAGACCAAGACGGACTCAAGCCTGAGCACCGGATCAGGTCTGATCCGCTCGACGCGGTTGAGAGGCCCTGCGTCGCCACCCTCCCTCAAGCGCCGCATGCGTCCGCTAGCCCCCCAAAATCAAGTGCCTCAGAGCGACGGCATCGTTGGGCTCTTCGTCGCGTGCGGAATAGACCAGGGTGATGGGGCCTTGCCGCGCGAGGGAGCGCAATTGATCGAGTAGCTCGCGGTGTTGACGCACTTCCTGCGCATAGCGGCAACGGAATTCTTGCCAGCGGGCCGGGTCGTGCCCGAACCATTGGCGCAGCTCGGTACTGGGCGCGATGTCCTTCATCCATCGATCGATGGCGGCGCGTTCCTTCGAGACCCCGCGCGGCCACAGCCTGTCGACCAGGATGCGCGCGCCGTCGTCAGCGGCCGGAGCCTCATAGACGCGCTTGAGCTTGACGTTGCCGGTTTGAATTTTCGCTTTCATCAGGGCCAGTCGACGTCCTCATGGCTCACACTCTCGACAACCATGCCTCTCACGCAAGCTTTGCTTCGGGTGCGGGGAAAAGCAATCGACCGAATACATGTTTGTTCGTATGATAGGCAAGAGTCGCTACCGCGCGCATTGGAGAAATCATGCACGATCCGCTTTTCCCCCCGACCACCGGTCTCATATCCGCCACGCGCAAGGAGGTGACTCCCGAGATCCATCAAGCCTTTCAGACCTTCAGCCAAAAGGTCTTCGCCGATGGCGCGCTAGCGACCAAGACAAAGCAACTCATCGCCGTCGCCGTCGCTCACGTCACGCAGTGCCCCTACTGCATCCGCGGCCACACCAAGGCGGCCTTGCGCGAGGGCGCGACGCGCGAGGAGTTGATGGAAGCGATATGGGTGGCGGCCGAGATGCGCGCAGGGGCCGCTTTCGCCCATTCCGTCTTCACTTTAGACGAAGTGGAGAAGGCCGCACGGCCGAAGGCCTCCGACACTGCCGCGGCCGGTTGACGAATTCTCGGCTCGATCGCCTTGATTGGCGCTGCCGCACATACATGGCGGCATAACTTAGCCGTTCGCTGCTTCGCCATTCGCAGTCGCGACGGCTTCGGGAACCTATTCGCACAATCTTCCATCTCATCAATAGGCCTCATGCGGGGCAGCAACCGGACGACGCCTTCCGCGTTTTGATAAGCGGGCACGCATTGCGGGGGTAAGCTAAGCCTGGCTGCAAGCGGACCGTGCTCGGTGATCCAGGGAGACGACGATGGCGCAAGGTGACGCAAAACTGACCGGGCCCGATCTGGTTTCAGGGGTGTCTCTCGACGCATTGCCCGATGGAGGGATGCTCTTGGGGCACGCCCATGGCGACGAAGTTCTCTTGGCGCGGGTGGGAGAGGACATCTTCGCCGTCTCTCCGCATTGCACGCACTATCACGGCCCCCTGGCCGAGGGGCTCGTGATCGACACCACGGTCCGCTGCCCCTGGCATCACGCCTGCTTCGATTTGCGCAACGGAGAGGCTCTGTACGCGCCGGCAATCGACCCGCTCGCGTGCTGGGACGTCGAGCAGCGCGATGGGATGATCTCGGTCGGCGCCAAGCGCGAACGGTCCCACCCGAAACCTGGCCACCACACGGCGGGCGTACCTGAGAAGATCGTGATCGTCGGCGGCGGCGCCGCTGGGTTCGCCGCGGCCGAGATGCTGCGGCGGCAGGGATATCAGGGAAGCCTGGTGATGCTGAGCGACGACACCGCGCTGCCCTATGATCGCCCCAACCTGTCCAAGGACTACCTCGCAGGCACCGCTCCCTTCGACTTCGTGCCTTTGAAGGATAAGAATTTCTACAGCCAAAATGCGATCGAGACGCGCCTCGGCGAGGCGGTCGTCGAGCTCGACATTGCTGCGCGCGACGTCGTCCTCGCCGGCGGCGAACGGATTCCTTACGATCGGCTGCTGTTGGCGACGGGAGCCGAGCCGGTTCATCTTCCCGTCCCTGGCGCCGACCAGCCGCATGTCCACACGCTGCGCTCGCTCGCCGATTGTGAGGCCATCATCGAAGCCGCCAAATCGGCCCGCCGGGCCGTCGTCATCGGGGCGAGCTTCATTGGGCTTGAGGTCGCCGCCGCACTGCGCCAGCGCAAGCTTGAGGTCCATGTCGTGGCGCCGGACAAGCGGCCGATGGAACGCGTGCTCGGCCCCGACATGGGCGACTTCATTCGCTCGCTGCACGAGGAGCACGGCGTCGTGTTCCACCTCGAGGACAAGGTTGTCGCCATCGAAGGGAAATCGGTCCGGTTGGAGTCAGGCGGCACGATCGAGGCCGATCTTGTCGTCACCGGCATCGGCGTTCGACCGCGCCTGGACCTCGCCGAGAAAGCCGGACTGCAGCTCGACCGAGGCGTCGTCGTCGACCAATATCTGGAGACGAGCGCGCCAGCAGTTTATGCGGCGGGTGACATCGCGCGCTGGCCAGATCCGCATACGGGCGACAACATCCGCGTCGAGCATTGGGTCGTGGCCGAGCGTCAAGGCCAGACGGCAGCGCTCAATATGCTCGGTCGGCGCACGCCCTTCGACGCCGTGCCGTTTTTCTGGAGCCAGCATTACGACGTGCCGATCAACTATGTCGGTCATGCCGAGACGTGGGACGAGATCGCGACCGACGGCGACATCATGGGCAAGGATTGCCTGCTCAGATTCAAGCGGAACGGCCGCGTGATCGCCGTCGCCTCGATTTTCCGCGACGTTGAGAGCCTTCAAGCGGAAGCGGCGATGGCCGCCTGAAGCCGAAGCTGGCGACCGCGATAATGCCCACTCGCGCCTCTGACGCGCTCTATTGGCGCCGGACTTTCAGCTGCACCGGGGGGACGTATTCTCCCAGCAATTTCCGGTTCCACCACTGGCCGGACGCTTTGTCCTCGCTGCCGGTAAAATTGTAGTCATAGAACAGCGCGCGCACATAGACCGGGGGCTTGTCGGCAAAGGGGTTTCGCTCCAAGAGCGCCGTCACCGTGGGCTCGTTCTCAAGCAACCGCTCGAGGAAACGCCAGAACCACCGCAGGCGGTTCGGATTGTCGAGGGCTGCGAACCACATCTGCCAATCAAGGCGTGGCTGATGTGGGATGTTCCAGGGCGGGGCGCGGGATAGATCGCCGGGCTTATACCGGAACTCATATTCGCGCCATTCGATACCATCATGCGAACCCTCGATGACGATTTCGTGCCGCTTCGTGGTCATGATCGAGAACAGGCCGTAAGCGCTGACGATATTCAGCGGTCTGATCCAGCCGTCCACGGTCAGCGCCAACGCGGGCGGGCTGCCGCCGAAGCGCAAATCCATCCGCACCAGGCTGCAGAACACGATCAGCAGCGCCAAGGCGTTGACGATGATCCTTACCACGCGGCGCGGCGCCGGAGGTCTCGGCTGCAACTCGGCCAGGCGGCGCGGCAAAATGCTTCGCAACGCCGCGTCGTCGAACAGCGGCAGGCACAGCAACATGGTTTGAAAGTTGAACCAGTTGTAGTTGCCGGTGATGAGGATGCAGAACTCGAGCAGCAAGAAGCCAAAGCCCGCGACAAATCGCAGCCGGCGCGGGGCAAAGATGAAGAACGGCAGCACCAGCTCGATGAAAAACATGCTGCCGGTGGCGAAGGTCAACAGGCCAGTCGGCATCTGCGCGGCGTACCATGCCAGCGGCGTCGGCAGCGGCTGCGTCAGAAAATGATAGGACAGCGCCGATAGGTCCCACCAGCTGGCATCGCCGCTCAGGAGCTTGACCACGCCCGACATGAACATGAAACGGAACAGCAGCCAGCGTAACAGCCAGATGCCCGGCCTCGTGGCGAAGCTCAACAGCAGCGCGGCGAACCCGGTTTCCAGCAGGAACTGCTCCCACTGGTAGGTCATGAAGGTCTGCCCGGCGTAAGTCAGCGACAAATAGAGCACAAAGAGCAGAAACAGACTGAGGCGCGGCAACACATTCACGACCAGCAGCAGCGACAGACCTGCCCCCGCCCAGCATACGGCTTGAATCGCGGCGTCGCTGTCGCTCAGCCAGAACACCATGGGGACCAGGAAGAAACGCTCCGGTCCGAAACGCCCGGCAAGGTTATCGACCAGTTCGGCCACGGGCAGGATGCCGTGACTGCCGATGAGCCCCTGCGCTTGCACGGCGAAGGAGACGAAGGCCGCGAGGTAGACGAGACCGAGCAGCCGCAGGAACAGGAACGAGACGAGATCGTAGCGCGGCGGCTCGTAGTTCCTGCCCCACAACAGCAGGCTGGCGCGGAAGAAGGCCTCGCGGTGCGCGGCGATGAAGGCGTAGGCCCATTCCGAGAGTGCGGCGAAGCCGGGCAGATGCTTGTAGAGCGCGAGCCAGAACCCCTTGCCGCGCGCATGACTCAGGGTCAGGAAACTCGCCTCGGCGGCGCTGGCGCGTTGCCCATCCGGCGCGATGTATTGCACCGCGCGCTGAAACTCGGCCTGTGAGATTTCAGGATAG
>JBAUEK010000300.1:0-2052 GCA_049678565.1 Methyloceanibacter sp.
TCAGGGACATCGACTATGTCCTTCGGAAGCTCGACTGGATGAGATCGGAGCGTATTTGGCCGAACGGCCTGCGCTATCTTTGGACCGACGCTTTTGGCCTGGTTCTGCTGGTCTCGCTTTACGATGCCTTGCAGGAGGAGCGGTTCCTGATCGAGGCCGAATGGCTGGTCGCGGAGGTCGACCGGGTTCTCGGACGCCCCTACGGCATTCGTATTGGGGAAGAGCCCGACCGCGACGGCCAGTACTTTCACTATCTTGCCATGTGGCTCTACGCCCTCTCGGTGCTGGGCCGCCACCGGCCTTCTTACCGGGAGGAGGGCGTCGCTCTCGTGCGCCAGATCCATGACTCCTTCGTGGTGCCTGGCCGCGGCGTGATCTGGAAGATGGAAGAGGATTTGAGCGGGCCCTATCCGGGCTATGGCTTCGGCGCGCTCGACGCCTTCGACGGCTACGTCGCCTACCGCCTTCTCGATGAGCGGGCGCTGGCCCGCGAGATCGCCGAGATGCGCGAGCTGATCGACCAGACCGCCTCGGACTTGGTGATCACCCAGGATCTCGGGCTCGGCATGATGGTCTGGCTCACGCATTTCTTTCCCGCGGAGAGATGGGCGAAGGTGCAACAGGCGGGTTCCCTCGCCATGCTCGATCGCATGTGGCAGAGCGAGGGCTATTTTGCCCGCGAGCCCTATTTGCCGGAGGTGAGGATCGCCTTTGCCAATTACGGCGTCTCGGTGGGTTTGCAGGCCGTCGGTGCCATGCCCGACTGCGTGCGGGCGCTCAACGCCTATTTCGAGACCTATCGCTCAGGCGACGAGTACGATCGCGCCGCCATCACCCATGTGATGGCCTGCAGCTCCCATTTCCCCGGTCTGCTGCTGTGGCAGGCGGCGTCGTGACGCAAGGCTAGAACGCGGCGGCGATGGCGTCGTCGACGGTGGACAGCCAGACGAATTTCAGGGCGTCGCGCGCGCCTTCCGGGATTTCCTCGAAGTCTTTGCGATTGCGCTCCGGTAAGAGCACGGTGGTGATCCCGGCCCGCATGGCCGCCAAGGCCTTGTTCTTGACGCCGCCGATGGGCAGCACGAGGCCGCGCAGCGAGATCTCGCCGGTCATGGCGACATCGCTCTTCACGGTGCGGCCCGTCAGCAGCGAGACGATGGCGGTGAACATCGCGACACCTGCGCTCGGGCCGTCCTTGGGGATCGCGCCCGCCGGCACATGCAGATGGATGTCCGATTTCTCGAACACGCTGGGGTCGATGCCGAGCGAGGCGCTCCCCGCCTTGACCAGGCTCAAAGCCGCTTGCGCGCTCTCCTTCATCACGTCGCCGAGCTGACCGGTGAGGATCAGCTTGCCGTTGCCGGGCACGCGCGCGCATTCGACGAACAGAATGTCGCCGCCGGTCGGGGTCCAGGCGAGGCCTGTCGACACGCCCGGCACGCTGGTGCGCATGGCCACTTCGCTCTCGAAGCGACGGGCGCCGAGAATGGCGTGCAGATCATTGGGCTCTACCCTGATCTGCGTGGCGTCGCCTTCGGCCACGCGCATGGCGGCGTGCTGACAGATGGCGCCGATCTCGCGCTCGAGATTGCGCACGCCGGCCTCGCGCGTGTAGTCGCGAATAATGGCCCTGATGGCGTCGTCAGTAATCTCCAGGGTGCTGGGATCAAGACCCGTGGCTTCGAGCCGGCGCTTCAAGAGATAGCGCTTGGCGATCTCCACCTTTTCATCCTCGGTGTAGCCCGGGATTTCGATGATCTCCATGCGGTCGCGCAACGGCCCGGGGATCGTGTCGATCACATTGGCCGTGCCGACGAACATGACCTGCGACAGGTCGAAGGGGACCGAGAGGTAATTGTCGCGGAAGGTCGAGTTCTGCTCGGGGTCGAGAACTTCGAGCAGGGCCGCAGAGGGGTCGCCGTGAAAGCCTTGGCCAAGCTTGTCCATCTCGTCGAGCATGAGCACCGGATTGCTTGTCTCGGCCTTGCGGATCGCCTGAATGACGTTGCCGGGCAGCGCGCCGATATAGGTTCGCCGATGGCCGCGGATTTC
>JBAUEK010000301.1:0-9154 GCA_049678565.1 Methyloceanibacter sp.
GCCCGCGCGACATGTGGTAAGGGCAACACTGGCCAAAGGCCGGGCGTCGATTGGGAGAGTGCGGCGCGGGGAATCATCCATAGGCGACGCAGGAACCAAGGAGTTAATGGCGATGTCGGCGAGTGACGCAAGGCGTGCGGAGGCGCGCGATTCGGGATTCTTCACCAAACATTTGCCGGATGCCGATCCGGAAGTCTGGGGCGCGATCGAGGACGAGCTTCATCGCCAGCAAGACGAGATCGAGCTGATCGCCTCGGAGAATATTGTCTCCCAGGCCGTGCTCGAAGCGGCAGGCTCACTTCTCACCAACAAATATGCCGAGGGCTATCCGGGTAAGCGCTATTACGGCGGCTGCGAGTATGTCGATGTGGTCGAGCAGCTCGCCATCGACCGCGCCAAGCGCCTGTTCAATTGCGCCTACGTCAATGTGCAGCCTCATTCAGGATCGCAAGCCAATCAGTCGGTGATGCTGGCGCTGGTCAAGCCGGGCGACACGGTCATCGGCATGTCGCTCGCCGCTGGCGGCCATCTCACCCATGGCGCGCCGCCTAATCTCTCCGGCAAATGGTTCAACGCCGTACAATATGGCGTGCGCAAGGACGACCACCGTATCGACTATGACGAGCTTGAGAAGCTGGCCAAGGAGCACAAGCCTGCCCTCATTATCGCTGGCGGCTCCGCCTATCCGCGCGTCATCGACTTCCCACGCTTCCGCGCCATCGCCGATTCCGTCGGCGCCTATCTCATGGTCGACATGGCGCATTTCGCCGGCCTCGTCGCCGCTGGCTTGCATCCAAGCCCGCTGCCGCACGCCCATGTCGTCACCACCACGACGCATAAGACCTTGCGCGGCCCGCGCGCCGGCATGGTGCTGTCGAATGACGAGGAGATCGGCAAGAAGATCAACTCGGCCGTGTTCCCCGGCCTTCAGGGCGGACCCTTGATGCACATCATCGCCGCCAAGGCGGTGGCCTTCAAGGAGGCGCTGTCGCCGGACTTCAAGCTCTACGCCCAATCGGTGATGGACAATGCCAAGGCGCTGGGCGAGACCCTGGTCAAAGGCGGCGTGTCCCTCGTTTCCGGCGGCACCGACACGCATCTGATGCTCGTCGATCTCCGCCCCAAGAAGCTCACCGGCAAGTCGGCCGAGATCGCGCTTGGGCGAGCCAACATCACCTGCAACAAGAATGGCGTGCCGTTCGATCCGGAGAAGCCGACGATTACCTCGGGCATTCGCTTGGGCTCGCCCGCGGGCACTACGCGCGGCTTCGGCATCGCCGAGTTCCAATCCGTCGGCACCATGATCATCGAGGTTCTCGACGGGATTGCCGCCAATGGCGACGACGGCAATGCCGCCGTCGAGGCCAGCGTGAAGGCGCGCGCCAAGGAGCTTTGTGGGCGATATCCCATTTATCGGTAAGAGTCGGCGTGACGGTGGAACAGGGAAGGGCGGTTGCCCATGCGGTGCCCCTATTGCGGCAGCACCAACACGCAGGTGAAGGACTCGCGGCCTAGCGAGGATCACACCACCATCCGGCGGCGCCGCGTCTGTGCCGATTGCGGCGGCCGCTTCACCACCTTCGAGCGGGTGCAGCTGCGCGAGCTCACCGTGGTCAAGCGCAACGGCCGGCGCATGCCGTTCGATCGCGACAAGCTCATGCGCTCGGTGCAGATCGCGCTGCGCAAGCGCCCGGTGGATCCCGAGCGCATCGAGCGCATGGTCAGCGGTATCGTCCGCCGCCTGGAGAATATGGGCGAGAACGACATCAGGTCGGATACGGTCGGCCGGCTGGTGATGGAAGCGCTGAAGGCTCTCGATGACGTGGCCTATGTGCGCTTCGCCTCCGTCTATAAAAATTTCCGCGAGGCCAAGGATTTCGAGGCTCTGCTTGGCGAGCTCTCGGGTGGCGAGGCCATCGACGAGGAAGCGGCCTCCGTCGACGACGACTAGAATCGAAGCCTCGGTCTGCCCATGAGCGCGAGCGACGAGTTTCATATGGCGCAAGCGCTTGCGTTGGCCCGGCGCGGGCTCGGCACCGCGTGGCCCAACCCCTCCGTCGGCTGCGTGATCGTCGGTGCGGGCGGCGACATCGTCGGGCGCGGCCACACCGCGCCAGGCGGGCGCCCCCACGCCGAAGCCGTCGCCTTGGAAAGAGCCGGCCGTCGCACCGCCGGCGGCACCGTCTATGTCACGCTCGAGCCTTGCGCCCATCAGGGCAGGGGGCCCGCCTGCGCCGATCTCATCGCCGCCGCCCGCCCCGCCCGCCTTGTCGCCGCCATGCGGGACCCGGATCCCCGCACCGCCGGCGATGGGTTCCAGCGCCTACGGTCCATCGGCATCGAAATCACCGAAGGGGTGCTGGCGGAGGAGGCCTTGAGGCTGACCCTCGGCCATGTGCTTCGGGTGACGCAAGAACGCCCCGCGGTCACGCTAAAGCTCGCTCTCGGCAGCGACGGCTTGGTGCCGAGAGGCGAGGGCGGCGCGCCCACTTGGGTGACGAGCGAACTTGCCCGCGCGCATGCCCATCTCCTGCGCGCCCGCAGCGACGCCATCCTCGTTGGCCGCGGCACCGTCATGGCCGACAATCCGAGCCTCACCTGCCGCCTCCCCGGCATGGAATGCCGCTCGCCGGTGCGGGTGGTTCTCGATCGGCTTTTGCGTACGCCACCCGACGCGCGCCTGTTCGAGGACGAGATGGTCCCGGTGTGGTTCGTCTGCGCCGACGGCGAAGAGCTGCCGAACGCCGCGATCCTGCAAGAACATGGCGCCGAGATCATTCCCGTTGCGGTCGACACCCACGGCCTCCCGGCCATCGGCGACGTTCTGGAGCAATTGGCGGGGCGCGGCATCACGCGGCTTCTGGTCGAAGGCGGACCTGCCGTGGCCCACGCTTTCCTCGACGCCGATCTCATCGATGCGGCTGCGATCTACCAGGGGCCGCAGCCGGCCGGGAGCGATGGACTTCTACCCTTTACCAGCGAGGGACTTGATCGGCTGACCGATAGCGGTCATTTCACGCAAACGCACGCCACGAGCTTCGGGCCAGACCGAATGACATGGTGGGAAAGAAGGCGGTCATGTTCACCGGCATCGTCAGCGACATAGGTGTGATCGCCGCCCGAGACGGGACCAGGCTTCGCATCGCGAGCCACTACGATCCCGCGACCTTGATTGAGGGTGCGTCCATCGCTTGCGATGGCTGCTGCCTCACGGTGACGCGGTTCGGCGACAACGCCGGCGCCGGCAGTCTCTTCGAGGTGGATGTGTCGAACGAGACCGCGGCCCGCACCGCGCTCGGCGCCTGGACCGAGGGCACCCGCGTCAATCTGGAGCGGCCCCTGTCGCTCGGCGATGAGCTCGGCGGCCATCTGGTGACGGGCCATGTCGACGGGGTCGCTCGCATCGTCGAACGGAGCCCCGATGGTGATAGCGCCAGATTCGTGCTGGACGCCCCGGTGGAGTTCGCCCATTTCATCGCCTCCAAGGGCTCGGTGGCGCTCAACGGCGCTTCGCTGACCGTGAACGAGGTCGATGGCAAACGCTTCGGCGTGAACATCATTCCTTACACTTTGACGCATACCACGTGGGGAGACCGCAAGGCCGGCGATCTGGTAAACCTTGAGGTCGATCTGCTCGCGCGCTACGTGGAGCGTCTTGCCACGGGACGCGCGGCCGCGGGTCGCGTGGCGCCGGAACAGGATTGTTGATCCATGAATATCGTTAGTCAGCCAAGCTATCACGCGGCGCTCTCCCCCATCGAGGAGGTGATCGAAGACGCGCGCAACGGCCGCATGTTCATCCTGGTCGACGCCGAGGAGCGGGAGAACGAAGGCGACCTCGTGATCCCGGCCCAAATGGCGACACCCGATGCGATCAATTTCATGACCAAGCACGGGCGCGGGCTCGTCTGCCTCTCGATCACGCCCGAGCGTGCCAAGCAGCTTCGACTCGAGATGATGTCGCGCTCGAACCGGACCCGCCACTCCACCGCCTTCACCGTGTCGATCGAGGCCCAGGAGGGCGTGAGCACCGGCATCTCGGCCCATGATCGCGCCCATACCGTCGCGGTCGCCATCGATCCGACTAAGGACCATCGGGACGTCGTGACTCCCGGTCACGTGTTTCCCCTCGTGGCCAAGGAGGGTGGCGTTCTCGTTCGCGCCGGCCATACCGAGGCCGCCGTCGATATCGCCCGGCTCGCCGGACTGTATCCGGCAGGCGTGATCTGCGAGATCATGAATGACGACGGCACCATGGCGCGGCTGCCTGACCTTGTTACTTTCGCCAAACGCCATGGGCTCAAGATCGGCACCATCGCCGACCTCATCGCCTACCGGCTTCGCTACGATCATCTCGTCAATGTCGTCACCGAGTCCCCCATCGAAAGCGCCCATGGCGGAACGTTCACGCTCAAGGTCTATGCCACCAAGGTCGACTCGGTGGAGCATGTGGCGCTGGTCAAGGGCGATGTCGGCCGCGGCGGCCCCGTGCTGGCGCGCGTCCATGCCGTCAACACCGTCGACGATCTGTTCGGCAACAGCCCACACCGCGAGACCCTGGTGCATAAAGCCATGGACATCATCGGACGGCAGGGCCGCGGCGTCATCGTCTTGATCCGCGAGAGCCGGCCGGATGCCGTTTCCTCCCGTATCAAGCGCGAGGAGGCGCCGGAGCAGAGCGGTCAGCGGCGGCTGGTCGAATATGGTATTGGCGCACAGATACTTCTTGACCTCGGCGTGCGCGAGATGGTGCTGATGAGCAATTCTCCGGCCCGGAAAATCGTTGGCCTTGAGGGCTATGGCCTCAAGGTCGTTGGCCATCACAGTTTGGAACCGGAAGGCGCCGCAGGCGAAACCGCATGAGTCTCAAAACTTCACGCTCGGTGCTCATCATCGAGGCCCGTTTCTACGAGGACATCGCCAACGAGCTTGCTCGGGGCGCGATCCAGGAACTCGAAGCTCAAGACGTCGAGTTCGAGCGCCTGGAGGTGCCGGGAGCCCTCGAAATCCCCTTGGCGCTCAGCCTCGCGCTCGCCAACGGCTTTGTCGGGCGCGCCGGGCGTCATCGTGGATGCGTGGCACTTGGCTGCGTCATTCGCGGCGAGACCAGCCATTACGACATCGTGGCGCGGGAATCGGCCGCCGGCTTGCAGACGCTCGCGGTTGAGCATGCCGTACCGCTCGGCAACGGGGTTCTCACCTGCGACACCCGTGAACAAGCCTGGGCCCGGGCGAAGGTCGACGGCCGCAATAAGGGCCGCGACGCCGCTGCCGCCTGCCTGGCGCTCATGCAACTCGAGCATCATTTCTCTTCAGCTAGCCGGCGCTGAGCGCGATGGCCGGCCCCGGGTCAAAGAAGGGCGCCTCTCCGGCCCGGAAGGCATCTGCTCGTAGCCCCATCGCGCGGAGCGCCGCGCGTCTTGCCTCGGTCCAGGCCCTGTATCAGATGGACATGACGTCGATCGACCTCGGCCATGTGATCGCCGAGTTCGAGACCCATCGCCTGGGACAAGAAGTCGAAGGCTGCCAATATCGCGAGGCGGAGCCCGCGTTCTTCCGCGACATCGTCGAGGGCGTGGTGCGCGACCAGCTCCGCATCGATCCTCTCGTCGACCAGCATTTGGCTGAAGGTTGGCGCCTCAACCGCGTCGACTCGATTCTGCGCGCCATTCTCCGCGCCGGGGCCTATGAAATCCTGATGCGGAAAGACATTCCGTCCCGCGTGGCGATCACCGAATATGTCGACCTCGCCCATGCCTTCTTCGAAGGCGAGGAGCCGCGGGTGGTGAACGGCATCCTCGACAAGCTCGCGCATGAGCTCCGCCCGGAGGAATTCTCGCGCGAGGGAGCCGGCAATGATTAATGGCGTCGAGCGCGCCAAGCACGACCGGCTGGGCGAGTTCGACATCATCGCCCGTTATTTCGCGCCGCTTGCGCGCAACCCCGCAGCACTTCGGCTTCTGGACGATGCGGCGGTGCTTGCCGTGCCCGAGGGGCAGGAGCTCGTCGTCACCACCGACACCATCATCGAAGGCGTGCATTTCTTGGCCGGCGACCCACCGGACTCGATCGGGCACAAGGCCTTGGCCGTCAACCTTTCCGATCTCGCGGCCAAAGGTGCGAGGCCCGTAGCCTATCTGTTGAACCTGACTCTGCCGGAGCCGCCATCGGCGGGATGGCTCGAAAACTTTGCCTTGGGCCTCCGCGCGCTACAGGAGGAGGCCGGCATCGATCTCGTCGGCGGCGACACGTCGTCGACACCAGGCCCCCTCACCATCTCGATCACCGCGCTTGGGCTCGTGCCACAGGGTGAGGCCCTGTTGCGAAGAGGGGCGGTGGCCGGCGATCGCATCTGCGTCAGCGGCACCATCGGCGACGCCGCCCTCGGGTTGAAGGTCTTAAGGGACCCCCGACTGGCGTCGCGCTGGGGTCTGAGCGACGAGGAGGGGGCGTTTCTGACCGAGCGCTACCGGCGCCCCTCGGCGCGTGGGGCGCTAGCCTTGCCGCTCAGGCGTTGCGGGCGCGCGGCGATCGACGTCTCCGATGGACTGGTCGGCGATCTGCAAAAGCTGTGCAGAGCCTCCGGCGTCGGCGCCACGATCGAGGCGGCTCGCGTGCCACTTTCCGCCGCCGCGGCCAAGGCCGTCGCCACCACCCCTGAACTCCTGGCGGAATTGCTCACCGCCGGTGACGACTATGAAATCCTGGTGACCATGAAAGCGGCGCATTGCCAACCCTTCGAAGCCGAGGCGCAACAGCAGAAGGTCAAGGTGAGCACGATCGGCGCGATCCACCCCGGCGACGGCGAGGTCGCGGTCTTGGCCGAGGGGGGAGCGCCGCTTGAGCTTGGCCGCAAGGGCTTCACCCATTTCTGAACCTGGTCACTTGACCGAACCAAGGTTTGCCAATGACTTAGGCAGGCTGTTGCGTCGCGGCTTCAACTTTGCCATTTTCCGCCCGGGTTTACGCTGGGGGCGACGGGACAGCGGCACCGAACCGGTGCCATGCCCGACTTTGCCTCAAATCCTGCAATTTCAACCGACGACGGGGACCGTTCCGTTATGATCACAACTCTCTATCTTATCATTGCCTGCGGGGCGCTCTCGATCGTCTACGGCATCTTCACCACGCGATCCGTGCTCGCCGCCGATCCAGGCTCGGCCCGCATGCAGGAGATCGCGGCCGCCATTCAAGAGGGCGCGCAAGCCTATCTCGCCCGGCAATACACCACCATCGCGGTCGTGGGCGCCGTTATCTTCGTCATCCTCGCTTTCCTGCTCGGCATGCCTCAGGCCGTCGGCTTCGCCGTCGGCGCGGTGCTCTCCGGCGCCGCCGGCTATATCGGCATGAATGTGTCGGTCCGCGCCAATGTGCGTACGGCGCAAGCCGCGACCAAGAGCCTCGCTGACGGTCTCTCCATCGCCTTTCGCGCCGGCGCCATCACCGGCCTCCTCGTCGCCGGCCTCGCGCTGCTTGGCGTCACTGTCTATTTCCTCATTCTCATCACCGTGATGGGCTTCGAGCCCGACTCGCGCCCGGTCGTCGACGCGCTGGTATCGCTCGGCTTCGGCGCCTCGCTGATCTCCATCTTCGCCCGTCTCGGCGGCGGCATCTTCACCAAGGGCGCGGATGTCGGTGGCGATCTGGTGGGCAAGGTCGAGGCCGGTATCCCCGAGGACGACCCGCGCAACCCCGCCACCATCGCCGACAATGTTGGCGACAATGTCGGCGACTGCGCCGGCATGGCCGCCGATCTGTTCGAGACCTATGTGGTGACCGTGGTCGCCACCATGGTGCTCGCGTCGATCTATTTTGCCGGCACCGACCGCGTCATGGAGATGATGGTCTATCCGCTGGCCATCGGCGCCCTATGCGTGATTACCTCGATCGCCGGCACCTTCTTCGTCCGGCTCGGCAAGAGCCAGTCGATCATGGGCGCGCTCTATAAGGGCGTGCTGGCGACCGGCGTCCTCTCGCTCGTGCTGCTCTGGCCGGTTACGTCATGGCTCATCGGCATGGACTCGGTGATAACTGTCGGCGATCTCTCTTTCACCGGCCAGTCGCTCTATCTCTGCGGCCTAGTGGGCTTGATCGTCACCGCCCTGATCGTGGTCATCACCGAATATTACACCGGCACCAACTATCGCCCGGTGCATTCGATCGCCAAGGCCTCGGTCACGGGGCATGGCACCAATGTGATCCAGGGTCTTGCCGTATCGATGGAAGCAACCGCGCTGCCGGCGCTCGTGATCATGGCCGGCATCATTGCCGCCTATAGTCTTGCCGGCCTGTTCGGCATCGCCATCGCGGTCACCACCATGCTGGCGCTTGCCGGCATGATCGTGGCGCTCGACGCCTTTGGTCCGGTGACCGACAATGCCGGCGGCATCGCAGAGATGTCGGGCATGCCAAAAGAGATCCGCAAGACCACCGATGCGCTCGACGCGGTCGGCAACACCACCAAGGCGGTGACCAAAGGCTATGCCATCGGCTCGGCCGGGTTGGGCGCGCTCGTGCTGTTCGCGGCCTATAGCGAAGACCTCAAATATTTCGCCGCCAATTCCGACAAATTCCCCTATTTCCAGGGCGTCGATCCGACCTTTTCCCTGACCAATCCCTATGTCGTCGTCGGCCTCTTCCTCGGGGGCCTGTTGCCCTATCTGTTCGGCGGCATCGCCATGACCGCGGTCGGGCGCGCCGCGAGCTCGATCGTCGAAGAGGTGCGCCGCCAGTTCAAGGAGAAGCCCGGGATCATGAAGGGCACCGAGCGCCCCGATTACAAGCGCGCGGTCGATCTCCTCACCCGCGCCGCGATCAAGGAGATGATCGTGCCGTCGCTGCTGCCGGTGCTGTCGCCGATCGCGTTCTACTTCCTGGTGGACGCGATCGCGGGCAAGAGCGCGGCATTCTCCGCCCTCGGCGCCATGCTGCTTGGTGTGATCGTGACCGGGCTCTTCGTCGCCATCTCCATGACCGCCGGCGGCGGCGCCTGGGACAACGCCAAGAAATATATCGAGGACGGCAATTACGGCGGCAAGGGCTCGGAGGCCCATAAGGCCGCGATAACGGGCGATACGGTGGGGGACCCTTACAAGGACACCGCCGGCCCCGCCGTGAATCCGATGATCAAGATCACCAATATCGTGGCGCTGCT
>JBAUEK010000302.1:0-2154 GCA_049678565.1 Methyloceanibacter sp.
CTTGACCCCCTGCTGCCATAGCGCATCGATCTCCGCCGCCATGCCGTCGACCCGGTATTCCTTGGGAATGCCGATGGTGAGGCCCTTCACCCCCTGCTTCAGCGCCGCCTCGTAGTCCGGCACTGGAACGTCGACGCTGGTGGTGTCCTTCGGATCGTGGCTCGCCATGGCCTTGAGCAGGATCGCGGCGTCCTCGACCGTGCGCGTGATCGGCCCCGCCTGGTCCAGCGACGAGGCGAAAGCGACGATGCCCCAGCGCGAGCAGCGGCCATAGGTCGGCTTCATCCCGACCGTGCCGGTGACGGCCGCGGGCTGGCGGATCGAGCCGCCGGTATCGGTCGCGGTGGCGCCCATGCAAAGCCGCGCCGCGACCGCCGCCGACGATCCTCCCGACGATCCGCCGGGCACAAGCTTCGCGTTGGAGCCCTGGCGCCGCCAGGGATTGACCACGGGACCGTAATAGATCGTCTCGTTGGACGACCCCATGGCGAACTCGTCATTATTGAGCTTGCCAAGCATCACCGCCCCGGCGGACCAGAGATTGGCGGTCACCGTCGATTCGTAGGTTGGGACGAAGCCGTCGAGAATGTGCGAACAGGCGGTTGTGCGATAGCCCTTGGTCGCGAACAAATCCTTGATGCCGAGCGGAATGCCTTCGAGCGGCCTTGCCTCGCCCTTGCCGATGCGCTTGTCGCTCTCCCGCGCCTGCTCGAGCGCATGCTCGGCCGTCGGCAGCACGAAGGCGTTCAGCGCCGCATTCGCCTTCTCGATCGCGTCGAGATGGGATTGCGCAAGCTCGGTGGCGGAGAGCTCCTTGCGCTTTAGCGCTTCGCGCGCTTCGGCAATGGTGAGGTCGGTCGGATCGGCCATGAATTTCGCGAACCCCTATTCGACGATCTTGGGGACGACGAAATAATGGTCATCGACCGAAGGCGCGTTTTTGAGGATATCGTCGGCGCAATTGCCGTCGGTGACCTCGTCCTTGCGCTTCTTCATGGTCATGGCCACGACACGGGTCATGGGCTCGACATTCTCGGTGTCGATCTCGTCGAGCTGGGCGACCCAATCGAGAATGCCGGACAGCTCCTTCTCGAGCCGCGCCGCTTCCGCCTCGGTGATGGCGATGCGGGCGAGATGGGCGATGCGATGAACGGTGGCGCGATCGACGGACATGGGGACTGTTGGGGTGTGAAACTCTATCAGCCGCTCCTGTAGCACCGGGCCGGAGCAGCATCAACTTGGGCTTGCTCTACCTCCCCCAAGGAACCTCAAACCTCGAAGGGAACGCCGATCTCGGGCACCAGGACGGTGTCGTCGCCCATCTCCGCCACGAACCTGTCCGCCGTCTGATCGATGATGGCGAAGGTGCCGTAATGGCAAGGAATCACCCGCTCGAACTGGAAGAAGCGCTTGCAGGCGATGGAAGCGGTCTTGGCCCCCATGGTGAAGCGGTCCCCGATCGGCACCATGCCGATCTGTGGGCGATAGATCTCGTTGATCAGCCCCATATCCGAGAACAATGCCGTGTCGCCCATGTGATAGACGGTCTTGCCCTCCCGCGGCGTGATCACGAGTCCGCAGCAGGCGCCAAGATAGATCGACCGCCCTTCGTGGAAAACGCCCGAGGAGTGCCAGGCCGGCACGAAGGTGAGATCGAAGTCAGTGTGTGGGAGGGTGCCGCCGGTATTGCCCGGATCGATCTTTTCCACCCCAAGGCTCGCCATATGCATGGCAAGCTCGAACACCGCGATCAGCGGCGCGCCCGTTTCCTTGCAGATGGCGACGCTGTCGCCGGTGTGATCCTCATGGCCATGGGTCAGCGCCACATGAGTGACGCCTTTGCTCGCGCCGCGCACGGTCAAGCCCGAATCCTCGAACGTCGGATTACCGGTCAGAAACGGATCGATCAGGATGCTGCTCTTGCCCGTATCGATGCGGAAACAGGAATGGCCAAACCAGGTGATCTGCATGATGGATCCCGCGTTACGCTGCACGAAGGCTTCAGGACTCGGACTATAGGACAGCAGAACGTGTTGACAACCGCGCAAAGCTGCCGCAACCCCTTTAAGCGGTGACGCAATCCTCTCTCATCGCCATCGAAGACTTGCCGCCCAAGCTCGCGCGCGAAGCGCGGTTGCTCGGCCTCGACGTCGG
>JBAUEK010000303.1:0-2289 GCA_049678565.1 Methyloceanibacter sp.
GGTTCATGCCCTATGTCGAGGACGAGCTCGCGCGCGGAACCCGGCTCAACCAGATGACCCGCCACATCCTCGGCCTGTTCCACGGACAGCCGCGCGCGCGCGCATTCCGCCGCGTGCTGGCCGAAACGGCGCATCTTGAGGGCGCCGGCCTCGACGTGCTCAAGGCGGCGCGGAGCGTGGTCGCGGGCGGCCGTCCCGTCCCTGCGGCCGAATAGATCAGCCTGCTTGGCGCGACGGCTTCTTGCGCTCGGCGAGCGCGAGCAAACCCTGAATGTCGAGAAAGCGTGAGGTCTGCCGGCAATAATCCCGGTAGGGGGCTCCATAACGCTGCTTCAGCCAATCCTCCTCGACCACGGCCATCATCACATAGGCGCCGGTCATGACCGCGGACATGACGATGGTCAGCACCGAATTGGCGCCGATCGACAGGCCGATGAGGCCCATGATGGAGGCGGCGTATTGCGGGTTGCGGCTGAAGCGGTAGAGACCGCCGGTCACGAGGCCGTCGGCGCCGCAATAGGTGTTGCCCAAGCCGAGATTGAAATAGCCGCAAACGGTGATGGCCAAACCGATGAGACCGAGCGGCACGCCGAGGATGAAGCGCGTCCAATCGAGCAGGGGCGTGCTGTTCCAAGAGAGTACGGCGACGACGAAGGTCGCGACCATGCCGCCCCTGAACAGCCCCCAGAAAATGAGACTCTGCCAACTTCCCGGCGCCGGCGTCGGCCAGATGCGGAAGGGCGGGGCGAGGAGCGTCCGCAGCAGCAGCAGGTCGAGGACGAGTCCGGCGGTGAGACCGCAGGCGAAGATAAAATATGTCATGGCTTGCGGAACCAAACAGATTCCCGTTGCAGAAATGCGACGGGTCCTTGACGGTTTTGCTAACCTGCCACGCCGCGATCATCCGGTGAGCGGCCCGGCGCGCCGAAGCTCCTGCGTGACTCAGATCTTCTGATTATAGGGGCCGATCTCGGCCTGCTTGGACAGCACGGCGTCGATCTCGGCAAAGATCGCGCGCATATTCTCCTCGGAGGTCGGGCTCTCGACCACGACGACGAGCTCCGGCTTGTTGGACGACGCCCGTACCAAGCCCCAGGTCCCGTCATCGAGGACAATCCTGACTCCGTTCACGGTAATCAGCTCCCGGACCTTCTGGCCGGCGAGCATGCCGCCATTGGCGGCGACTTTCTGGAAATGCTCCACCACGCGGTCGACCACGCCATATTTCACCTCGTCGTCGCAGTGAGGCGACATGGTCGGCGATTGCCACGTGCGCGGGAGCGAGCGCCTCAAATCGGCGAGAGACTTGTCCGGATTGCGGTCGAGCATGTCGAGCACGGCCAGCGCCGCCACCAGGCCATCGTCATAGCCGCGGCCCAAAGGCGGGTTGAAGAAGAAATGGCCTGACTTCTCGAAACCGACCAGGGCGCCGGTCTCGTGGCTATAGCGTTTGATGTAGGAGTGGCCGGTTTTCCAGAACAGCGTCTTGGCGCCATTCGCCTTGAGCACGGGGTCGGTGATGAAGAGGCCCGTCGACTTCACGTCGGCGACGAAAAGGGCGCCCTTGTTGCGAGATGAGATATCGCGCGCGAGCAGGACGCCAACCTTGTCGGCGAAGATCGCCTCGCCTTCATTGTCGACCACACCGCAACGGTCGCCGTCGCCGTCGAAGGCAAGCCCGAGATCGGCGCCGTGAGCGAGAACCGCATCCCGCGTGGCGTGCAGCATGGCGAGGTCTTCGGGGTTCGGATTGTGGGCGGGGAAGGTATAGTCGAGCTCGCAGTTCAGCGGCACGATGGTCGCGCCAAGCTCCTCCAGCACGCGCGGGGCGAAGGCGCCGGCGGTGCCATTGCCGCAAGAGACCACCACCTTGAGCGGACGAATGAGTTTCGGCCGCTCCAGCAGGTCGGCCATGTAGCGGTCCGGCATGTCGAACACGAAATTGTAGCTTCCGCCGCCGGGCATATCGAAGCGGCCTTCGAGCACCAGCGCCTTCAGCGCTTCCATGTCGTCGGGGGCGAAGGTGAGCGGGCGCTCGATCCCCATCTTGATGCCGGTCCAGCCATTGTCATTGTGACTGGCGGTGACCATGGCGACGCCTTCGACGCCGAGCTCGAACTGGGCGAAATAGGCCGTGGGCGACAGAGCCAGGCCAATGTCGTGGACCTCGGCGCCGCCGGCGAGCAACCCTTCGATCAGCGCGGCCTTGATGGAGGCCGAATAGGAGCGGTAGTCGTGTCCGACCACGAGGCGCGGAGGCACGCCACGCGCGTGCATGTGGGCGACAAG
>JBAUEK010000304.1:0-7555 GCA_049678565.1 Methyloceanibacter sp.
TTGTTAGATCGCGAAGATTTGAGAGATGAAGCAATACGTCTCTTGCGGGAGACACTATAGCCCTGACTTCCATGCAGGCCAGACGCATTAATAAAATATCACGGATCGCTTCACGTCAACTATCTGAAAAGAGCAGACATCCGCATGGTTCAACTGATGCCTTTATGAGTACACGGCCCAGATCTGATCATTGGTTCTCTCTAGCATGATTCCCAAAACGACGGCTTGCTGCTCTGTTGAGGAGCCGACACGACGAGGCGGGCTGTTGGCGTCGGTTCAACTCACGCGCAGCTACGTTTTGCCGTTTGGCAGCTAGCGGTCTATACGGAAGGGTACCAACATTGGCTCGATTGAGCCATTATCTTGGGAAAGGCGAACCCATTGGCTGTCGGCCTGAGGAACCCTCTTTTTACAACAACTCCAGTGGTCTGAACCCCATGAGGCCGCAACATGATGCGTAGGACAGTGGGAGGAATTCTAGTGGTCCTGGCGCTGGCCGCCCCGATTGGAGGCGGTGGAGTAACGGCGGCGGGAAGCATGACGCCTTTGCAGCTTGCAACCAGTACGCCAAAGGGTGAGCTGAAAAGCCCCTACGAAGATTTCGCCAGCGTCGCCGAGGAAGGCCATCGTATGTATATGAAAGCCGGCTGCAATGGCTGCCATGGCGGGGGTGGCGGCGGCGGCATGGCCATGCCCTTGACCAATCCCGTTTGGATTTACGGTGATGACGATGACACGCTGTTCCGGGTGATAGCGCTTGGCACCGGCAAGCTGAGCCCCGGCGATGCATTCGGGAAGCTAGGCTACAAACGCAAGGGCTCCGAGAACGTCGTAGGGCCGATGCCCCCCTTTGGCGAGATCGTCAAGACCGATGACGACCTCTGGAAGATCATCGCCTGGATGAGGTCAGTGTATTGCGAGCGGCGACCATCAGGGTGTTGACGAAACCGTCCACATCTTCGGCGCGCCATCTCGGTTCGGTAGCACTGACCTCGAAGGCGTATGACACGAGGGTTTCCTTTCTCGCGTCACGAATCTGGATTATTAATTATTGATGTTTTCCTGACGGCCAATCGGGTAGCTGCCATGACGCAGGCCCATGCCAAACGGCCTCAATACTACTCCCTTAAGGGGATTGGCATATTTGCTGGCCTCGCCGCGGGTGCCCTGGAGCGCATCCAGCGATGCTGCTCATGGCGGCGCTACGAGCCGGGAGAGCCGATCGTTGACTATCTCGATGACTCCGACGATGTGTTTTTCATTACCGCCGGAGAAGCACGCGTCACTATCTACTCGCACGCCGGGAAAGTCGTAAGTTTTGGCGAGTTGGGTCCTGGTGAAGTATTCGGCGAGTATGCGGCTGTCGACCACTACCCCCGGTCCGCCAGCGTAGAGGCGCGAACGAGCTGCCTCGTCGCCTCGATGCCCGCTGCCGCCTTCCGAGCGCTCTTGGAGACTCAGCCCAGCGTGACGCTAGCCGTGCTGACGCAGCTCGTGACAAGAACTCGCTCAGTTACGAAGCGCGTCTACGAGTTGAGCACGCTCCACGTCAATACTCGCATACAAGCCGAAGTGCTGCGACTAGCGAGCTCGGCACCTCGGCAGGGGAAGAGCGCGTGTATTGTCCCAGCACCCACGCATGTTGAGATCGCCAATCGCGTCAGCACCCACCGGGAGGCCGTCACCCGCGAGTTCAGTCGCCTATTGCGAATCGGCATTATCGAGCGCAGCGGCGACTCACTGCTGGTCCGGGATGTCGACCGCTTGGCTCAGATAGTCCACGACGCAACCGGTGAGTAGGTGGCGCTGTCCTGGTGGCACAGCCCCGCGCCCTTAGGCGACGATATCAGCCCGTGTGCTGCGACGTTGGCCTTGACTTCAGCCTACTCGGTCTGGGGCACAGTGAGTTTGTCAAGTGTCTGCTGGAGGTCATCAAGAAAAACCTCCCTGCTCCGCCGCCTTCGTAATCATGCGACGTTGCCGGCCAACACTAGCCAATCGCTTTAAGCCTCAAAACTCAACGCCTCCGCTGCTGCCGAGCAGCAAGAGCACAGCGTCGGCCCTCTGCTTTTGCTCCGGCGTCAGAGCCATGTAGAGGGCCTCCGTCACCGGCTGCAAGGCCTTCATCGCATCGAGCTGCGCCTGCATCATGCCGGTCTGCGCGTGCATGCGGTCGATGGCTAAGCCCGACTGTTCCGCGATCATCATGCCCTGACGCGCCGCCCGCAGGCTCTGCACATTGGTGCGCGATACGTCCTCGTAAGCCTTCCAGGGGGCGGCCTGACTGTCGGTGATGCCGAGCAACGTCTTCGCATAGGCAAGCCGGCCCTCGACCTTGGCCCGGAGGTCATCTTGGCTATAGCCGACGTAGTAAACGCCGATGATCGCACCCGATGCGTCTTTGATCGGTTCATAACCGGTGACATAGGGCGTGCCAAGGATTGGGACCTTGCCGTAGTATGCGTTGCCCGCTTTGATCGCCTCGAGCGCCGGGCCGGCCAGAACAGTCCCAATCGCCCGCCCGCTTCCGTCCGGCTTTGGTACGTTCGTCGCAGCGCGGATGTATTCATCGCCGCCCTTCACGAACAGCGTCGCCGTCATCCCTCGCCCGTCTTCGTTCGCAACCTCATCGACCACGGTAAAGTTGTTGTTAATTTTGGTCGAGCCGAAATACAAAGCAGGGGCGTCCTTGCCACCAACCGGGTCGTTTCCCTCAATCATTGGCGTTCCCAATTTCGCTGTCTGGTCTTTCAAACTCGTCATCGATTTCGCGACTCTCGCATCCTCAGCGTTGCCAGTGCTTGGCATCAGCATGGGAGTTGCGAGGAAGCCAACCGCAAGGATAAGCATGCCGACGACACGCGCTTTTTTGGCAAGTGGCCACAGTCTGGCCCACGCCACCATCAAGCTCAAAACTACGGGTTTCATTTGGTTCCTCCCGGATTCAGCGGCGGCTTCATGCCTGTGCTCTGACCATGCGAACCGCCGGCGTTGCAACTGCAAGCCAACCCGCGTGCAGCTGCAAGGATATCAGTGGGCAGGTTCAGTGGCTATCATGGCGAATGTCTCAGGGTTTAACGGGTTGTCTGTGCGGCTGGGCGGTGACGCCAGAGGCAGCAAGGCTGTCGGCGTCGATGGCCGCAAGAGTTGCGGCGTTGCTACCGCACTGGAGATTCAGCGATTCCTGCGCGGCGGTGTCAAGGTGGAGGATCTGGCCTGCATCTATACTAACCCGAACGCGTTTAGCGGACTTGCCAGGGTCGGGACCCAAATTGTCCCAGATCACTGCGTTGACGGCGCAGCGGCCGCTTGCAGGCTCAAAGAAAGCTATGACGCGCATACTGCCAATCGTGGCGAGAATACCGTCGTTAGGCCCGACCGGCCCTAAATTTTGTACCATCTCATCGGCGCTGGGGGAGGCGTTAGCAGCAGAGAGGGCGACGACAAACGCACCAGCAGCTGCGAACTTCCGGAATTGGATGGGAGTGAGCGGAAACATCAGAACCTCCTTGAGAGCTTCTTCAAGTTTCGGCTGTTCTCGCTGGCTCGCAGTACCAAAAGCCGACGCATTGGTGGCACTGCGCGCGTCGCTGTAGCGTTTGCCTTGCCTGAACCCATTAGTATAGCACAGAGAGCAGTTTCTTCGGCCTACTTGTTGAGGCCCGTCGGCCGCCCAACGACCCATTTTCCATAACGAGCTAGTTGAAGCCTGCAGGGGGGGACGGGATGATGGGCCTCGATCGAGACGCCGTGACCATGATGTTGCCGAGAAAAAGCGCCATGCCCAGATGTACCCGCTCTTGCAGGCGGGATAGGTCACGGGCCAGAGCCTTTGGCCTCACTCCCGCAAGCGCGCGAGGACCGCTTCGAGCGTGCTGATGGCCTTCTGCTTGGTGTATTTGTCCAGGTCCAACATGAACTTGAAGCCCTCCTCCTCCTCGCGGATGAGCTGGCCCTCCCGCTCGAGGTCGTCATAAAGGCCGAGCACCTTGTAGCAGTGAACGGGATCGGCAAATCCCTTGACCTTGATCGGGGGCTGCTCCTCGGTGGCCACTGCGTCCTTTACCAGCGAATAAGTCTCGTGACCTATGAGGATGCTATCGACCTCGGCCTGGGTCTGCAGCCGCGCGGACATGTTCACTACATTGCCGATGATGGTATAGTCCATGCGGTCTTCGCCGCCGAAATTGCCCACGGTGCAATAACCGGTATTGATGCCGATCCGAAGCTGGAATGGCCGCTCGGCGCCCAATTCTTGCCACTCCGAGCACAGCTCGCGCATCCGCCGCAGCATGGCGATAGCCATGCGCACGCAGGCTACGGCATCCTCCTTCACGCCCTTCGATTCCGGGTCGCCAAAGAAAATCATGATCGCGTCACCGACATATTTGTCGATGGTGCCGCCGAACTTGAGGGCGATCTTCGACATCTCGGTCAGGTAGTGGTTGAGGAGGTTGGTAAGTTCCTCGGATTCAAGCTTGTCCGTGGTCTCGGTGAAATTGACCACGTCGGAGAAGAAGATCGTGAGCTTCTTGCGCTTCGATGTGATCTCCACGCTTTGCGCGCCGGTGAAGATCGAATTGTAGATTTGCGGCGAGAGATATTTCGAGAGCTTAGTGGAGAGTGCCTCGAGCTGCTTGTTCTTCTGGGAGATGGTGTCGGCGGCGGCGTTGAGCTGGCGCTCGTTGCTGTCGCTGAGGCGCATCAGCCGGCGCGTCACGCGGAACAGCTTTTGGTAGCTCTTCAGCAGCTCCTCGTAATGCTGCTTGTCCTCGGGACTGCTGAAACTGCCATTAGCAACGAGCTGCTCCCCCTTGGCTATGACCCCTTCCTCGCCCGCGAATAGATCGTCGTGCGACATCAGCCCGGCATCTTCTCAAGATAAAACTGGGCATTCTCCAGATCCTCGCCGAATTCCTCGCCGAGCTCCTGCATGGTATCGTCTTTCTCGTCATAGAACCAATAGACATCGACGGCGGCGCCCTTGGCGGCCGTTGCATCGAGCTTATCCATCAGCATCATGATGGCCTTGGCGCTGCTAGAATTGATATAGATGAGCTCGAAATCAAAGCGGCAGCCCCCCCGCCCAAGCGCGGCGAGATAGGCGTCGAGCGCGGAGAACACCGGTTTGTAGAATTCCGTCACGTCCTCGGGATAGGACTCACCGGAGAGCTTGAGGCGGTTGTTGCCGAAGTCGAAATCTATGGCCGGCGTGCGGGAGGTGGCCGGGATCGAGAGGTTCTGCATCAATCCGACTCTATCCTTTACACCGAGACCTTGAGTGTGAAGAATGCATGTTTGGCGTCGACGTCGGTGAAATCGAACTCCATCGGCTTTGATGCGCGGCGGGCAATCTCCATCAAACCGATCCCGGCGCCCTTGCTACCTTCTTCGGGCTCACCCCGGAGCCGCTCCTTGCGCACGGCGCGGAGCTCCTCCTTGCTCATGCTGCGGATGCTGGTCAGCCTCTCCCGCAACCGCTCCACGTCGGATTGCACCACGAGATTGCCAGCATGAACGACGTAATCGTCGCCCTCACGGCCGATGGTCAGGATGCCATACCGCATTTCCATGAAGGGCGACACGGCGTCGCTGTCCGGCACTTTTTCGGCAGAGTAGTGGATCATGTTCTGCATCTGCTCGACGAACACGGCGAACACGCTGCGCAGTGTCTTGGTGTCAGCGTCGTCGATGACGAGCTTCTGCTTGATCGCTTCGCCGACCCCGCTCAGCACAGATTCGGTGACGGCGCCACTATAGGCGAAGATGATCCCTTGCTGGAGTAGGATCGAGCGGATGTCAAACAATTCGCGCGCGAGCATGGGCACCTCCTCCCCCAAGCGGCACAAAACCCAACACCGTGAGGTCGTCGCGCCTTAGTTGCTGACCCTGGAATCTCTTGAGCGACCGCTGCAGCGACTCGGCCTGTTTCTGCATCGGCGCCCCCTGGTTGCGCTTGAGCAGGCTCCGGAAGCGCCGCTTGCCGAAGGAACGGCCGCGCGGCCCCCCGATCTGATCGGTGAGACCGTCGGTGGTGAGATAGAATGCATCGCTGGCATCCAGCGGTAGGGTGAAATTGGTGAACGTGGCTTCTTGCGGGTAGCCACGGTAGCCGAGCCCCTTGCGGTCGCCCTTGATCTCGATCACGTCCTTCTGATTGGCCTTCCAGAGCGAGAGGTGGGCACCGGCAAATATCATCTCTTGCTTTGAGGGATTGATGAAGCACACCCCGGCCTCCAGCCCGTCATTAGTCTCGCCCGACTCCTGATCCTGGCCGAGCAGGCTTTGCACGCCGCAATGCAGGCCGGTCAACACCTGGCTCGGATTGCTGCTTGGTGCCCGCGCCAATAAGCGGTCGAGCATGCCCCAGGCGACCAGCGTCATGAACGCGCCCGGCACGCCATGGCCGGTGCAATCGCCGAGGATGATGGCATAGCCGTCATTGATCGGCTGGAACCAAAAGAAGTCGCCACCCACGATGTCGCGCGGCTCCCAAATCAAGAAATGGTCGGCGGTGACCGAGGCAAGCATCTCGCGCGCCGGCAGGATTGCGGCCTGGATGCGGCTCGCATAGCGCAAGCTCTGCAAGATGAGCTGGTTGGCGGCGGCGATCCGCTGCTCGCTTTGCTTGATCTCGGTGAGATCGCTGTAGACCGCGACGCTACCACCGCTGGCGGTACGCCGCTCGCTGATCTGCAGCCAGGTCCCATCGGCGCGATGTTCCAACAACGGCTCGGTCGGGTTACGGTGCTGTGCCAAGCGCTGCCGGAGCCAGCCCGCGCTGCGGCTCCTGGCGTCCTCGATCAGCCCTCGTTCCATAGCGCTACGGATGATCTCCTCATAGGTCATGCCGGGTCTGGGGGGCCCCGCGCCACAATCGAACAGCTCGGCAAATTTGGAGTTGCCCAGCACCAGCCGGTCATCGGCGTCGTAGAGCGAGAAGCCTTCCGAGATCGATTCGATGGCGTCGGTGACGCGCTCGCTGGCCTGCTGGGCTGCCTGCTCGGCGGTCTTGCGCGCGGTGACCTCGCTCCACGAGCCCACCACCTCGAGCGGATTGCCCTGGGCGTCCTTGATCAGATACTGCTCGTCGCTCACCCAACAATAGGTGCCGTCACCCTTGCGGAAGCGATATTCCGCCGTGTGCCGCCCCGCCTCGAACAGCTTGGCCTGCTCGGCCTCCACCGCATCAATGTCCTCGGGATGCACGCGGGTGCGCCAGAAGTCGGCATGCTCGAGATACTCCTCCGGGGAGTAGCCAAGCTGCCGCTTGATGTTCTCGCTGACGAAGGTTGGTGCAAAGTCGCCACTTGCCTTGAAGCTGTAGATCACGGCCGGCGCGCTTTCGAGCAAAGTGGAAAGGCGTTCACGCGCCGCGTTCACAGCCTCTTCTGCTTGTTTTCGCGCCGTGATGTCGCTCCACGAGCCCACCACCTCGAGCGGATTGCCGTGGGCATCCTTGATCAGATGTTGCTCGTCGCTCACCCAGCAATAGGTGCCGTCACTCTTGCGGAAGCGATATTCTGCCGTGTGCCGCCCTGCCTCGAACAACTTG
>JBAUEK010000305.1:0-1501 GCA_049678565.1 Methyloceanibacter sp.
TTCGACGACCGCGCCCTGGCCAGCGAGCTTGCTGATTGCGACGTGCTGATGGTGCGGCTTGGCCGCCATATCGGTCCGGCGCTGCTCGCCCAGGCGCCAAAGCTGCGCTTTATCCTGACTGCTACCACCGGCCTCGATCATATCGACCTCGATGCGGCGCGCGCCGGCTCGGTGCGCGTTGTCAGCCTGCGCGACTGCCCGGAAGCGATTATGGATGTATCGGCCACGGCGGAGCATTGCTTTGGCTTGTTGCTTGCACTTGTCCGCTATACGCCGGCCGCCGCTTCCCACGTACGCGCCGGCGGCTGGGACCGGGACCTATTCTGGGGCACGCAGCTCAAGGGCAAGCGCTTGGGCGTCATCGGCTATGGCCGTATCGGCGCCATGGTGGCGGGCTATGCCGCGGCCTTCGGCATGAACGTTGTGGTTTACGACAAGATGCCAGAAAAGATTGGATCGCCGGCCACGTCGCTCTCTCTCGATGAGTTGCTCCAGAGTTCGGACGTTGTCTCCGTGCATGTCACGGCCACGCCGGAGAACCGCCATCTCATCGACCGCGCCGCCATCGCCAAGTTGAAGCCCGGCGCCGTGCTGATCAATACCGCGCGGGGCGCGCTGATCGACGAGGCGGCTCTGGCCGTGGCGGTGGAAACTGGTCGAATTCTCGGCGTGGCCACCGACGTTCTCGCCGGGGAGGAGCATGGCGGCGTCGCGCAGAGTCCACTCCTCGCATCCGCGCATGCAGGCCACAACGTCCTCATCACGCCGCATATTGGCGGCGCCACGCGCGAGGCCATCGCCCGCACGGAAACGGTCCTGGTCGAGCGCTTCTTGCGCATGCTGGAAGAAGAAGAGGCCGGCGCGACGAAAATCACGGTACCCTAGGGCGCATGGGTTCGATGCTCAATCCCGCCAAGACTGACAAGTCTCCCGATCGCGGCCCCATCGCGCCGCCGCAGCCTAAAACCGCGCCGAAGCATGGCAGGAAGCGCCTCGCGCTCGTGATCTCCCATCTCGGGCCGGGAGGGGCGCAGCGCGTGGTGGCGAATGCCGTCGATGCGCTGGCCGAGCGCGGGCTCGATTTGCATCTGCTCGTCTTCACCGAACGCGCCGATGCCTACCCGGTCCATCCCGGGGTCACCTGCCATTTCTGGTCGCGGCGGAACCATCGTGATGCTGTCAGCCTCGAACAGGACGACGCCGGCGATCTCACGCCCGCGCCACCCTCGAAGCCGGGGTGGGCGGGATTGCGGTCGTTCCGCCGTCTGGTGCCGAGCCCACTCGCCTTCGCCTTCGAGCTGATGCGGATCTCGGCCTGGCTGCGGCGCACGATCAAGACGATCGAGCCCGATGCCGTGCTCTCGTTTCTGACCCAGACCAACATCATGACCGTCCTTGCCACGCGCGGTCTCGACACCCACACCGTGATTTCGGAGCGCAACGACCCACGCCTCCAGCGCCATCGTCCGCGCGTGGAGTTGATGCGGCGCCTCGTCTATCG
>JBAUEK010000306.1:0-1759 GCA_049678565.1 Methyloceanibacter sp.
GCCAAAGGGGAGTGCATGACATGCAGATCGATCTTGAAGGCAAAGTTGCAATCGTCACCGGCGTGAGTGGCGAAGGACAAGTCGGCGTAGTGGTGGCGAAGGCGCTGGCGAAAAGTGGCGCCAGACTCGCGATTTGCTCCCGCAAGCAAAGCAATGTGGACGCGCGGGCCAAAGAGCTGCGGGACGGCGGCGCCACCGTGTTTGCGGCGGCGGCATCCTTGACCGACGAGGCTCAAGTCGGAAAGCTCGTCGATGGCACGCTCGGGGAATATGGCCGGATCGACATTCTGGTGAATTTGGCCGGTGGACTGACCCGCTACAAACCCGCGGTCGAAGTCAGCGTGGAGGATTGGCGCGAGGAGCTCGACAACAATTTGCTGAGCGCGTTCTTGACCTCGCGTGCGGTCCTGCCGTCGATGCAGGCGGCGGGGGGCGGGGCCATCGTCAACTTCGCGCGTGCCGGTCTGTCTCAGGCCAACATGGTTGCCTATAACTGCGCCAAAGCCGGAATTGAGGCTCTGACCCGCACCTTCGCCCTCGAGGGACGCGATGCAGGCATCCGCGTGAACGCGGTCGCGCCGGGGCTGGTGGACACGGCGTCCAACATCGCGGCGATGAAGCCCAAGGATCTGAAGCGTTGGACCAAGCGCGAGGATATCGCCGACGCCGTGGTCTTTCTCGCCTCGCCCGCCGCCGCCGGCATCACCGGCCAGGTGGTCGCCGTCACCGGCTGGGGCCTGTAGCCGCGGCCCTCGCGACTATCGGCTCCTCCCTCTAACGGGCTGGCGTCGTGGCGAGATACTGCGTCCGGTGGCGCCGGGGTGCTGTCAACACGCCACCTAACAATAGTACACGCCAGCCGCACATCGCCTTACGGTTCTTCTTGCCACTCCGGCGTAACTCATCGGTGTCAGGGGCCTGCCGATAATGGCCTGGGCCTCTGTGACGAAACCGGACTTATTGTTGGGCGTGATGTCTCCGTTCCAAAGGAAGACCGCCGCTCCGGCCGCGATTGCCCCCGTGAAAAGCGCTAGAGTCTTCATCGATTTATTCATGGCTATTGTCCTTTCGCTGGTGAGGCCGGAGGCAGCTCATCGAGTTTCGCAAGCGCTTCCACGTCCAACTTGGTCGCGCCCTCTGGGGGCTTGAACTCGAACGCAGCCTGATCCGTCGCCGCGTCGGTCTTCCAGTCCCTTATCACGAGCGTGTATTGAGGCGCTCCTCCGACTGCTTTGCTGGTGATGACAAGCTTCCGAGGAATCGGATTGGCGCCAACCTCGACCCAAAGCTGCCAGTCAATATCCTGATTTCGGAATGCCAGGTGATCGCACTCAACCCCGTCGACAACTCCGCGGCCGACGTGCTTGGCGTCAATCACATCAGCCATAAGTGTCTCATACACGTTGCCGAGCAAGAGATCCGCTCCCGGCAGCGCCCATCCATGCCCGCGCAAGGTGTCGATCAACTGATCAACCGAGCCGGGAGCATCCAGCTGCGTGTAGCCATTGATGTTCTTGCCATACACAGCGAGCGTTTTCCCGTCGAAAAACATTTCCACGTCGGCATATCCTCCAGTGCGCGTGGCTCGAAGCTCGTTGGGTCGGTGCAACAGCAGCGTGCCAGAGCTAGTGAACTGGATTTTCTGAACCTCGGGGGTAATCACTTCGATGTCGGAATCAAACGTCGCAGATATGGTTTTCTGAGCGGCAAGATAATCCGACATCGACTTTAGAATCTGGCCGGCGTCATCGCCCGTCGC
>JBAUEK010000307.1:0-5274 GCA_049678565.1 Methyloceanibacter sp.
GGTGGAGGCGATCGCCTCGCCCGCGGTCGTCGGCATGTGGATCGTGATGATGGTGGCGATGATGACCCCATCCGCGCTGCCCACGATCCTCGCTTATGCGCAGATGACGTCTCGGACCGAGCCGAGCTCGACCCGCCTTGGCCTCGTGGCGGCGTTCGTCGCGGTCTATCTGGTGGTCTGGAGCGCCTTTGGTGTCATGGCGGCCGGGGCGGACTGGCTGCTGGTGCGGGACGGTATCGTCCGCGACGGGCAGTTCGTCAGCCCGCTCTATGCTGGCGCCCTCTTGGTCGTCGCGGGAGTCTATCAATGGTCGGCGGTCAAGACGGTCTGCCTCGCGCATTGTCATGCGCCTTTGGGCTTTCTGCGGCGGCGCTACCGCGGCGGCTATGCCGGGGCGCTGAAGCTCGGTCTCGAGCACAGCGCTCTATGCGTTGGCTGCTGCTGGGCCTTGATGCTGCTTGCCTGGGTGGGGGGCGCGATGAACCTCGCCTGGATGGTGGTGCTCACCTTGTTTGTCTCGATCGAAAAACTGCTGGGCACGCGCGCGGCGGTGTTGCGCCTCTCCGCGCTGGTCCTGCTAGGCGCCGGCGTCGTCGAGATGGTGACGGCGGTGCTTTAGGCGCGCATAGGGTCGCAAGCGGCGATGCGTGCCGCCGCCGACCGGCGCCTGTCCCGACCTAAAGGGTCAGTTGAAATTCACCCAGCGGAAGTGGTGAGCATCCAAATTATCCGCCGGGGAATCGTCGGAGTCGCCCGCCGTGAGTTGGTCGGTCCGCAAGCACTGAGCCAGAAGCTCGAGCAGCGACGCATGGAGCTCGCGCTCGGCATCAAGCTGCGGCGGATTGGCGGCAAGAAACCCCAGAATCTCCCCGTAGTCCGGCATTGGTTCCCCCATGCTGTCCCCCAGCCGAGTGCAACAACCGTGCATAACGGTTATGTCAAAACTTTGTTCCATTGGCCGGCGCAAAAACGTCGGCCGGACGAGGCCTCAGGCGCCGAGGCGATAGCGTCCGATCAGGCGCAAGGGCGCCCGGTCCCCGGACTCGCCCAGCAGAGAGAGGCCGTCGACGGTGACTCCGGAAGCGCAGATATCTTCCAGCATCGGCCACAGCGCTTGGGCCACGCGCTCGAGGTGAGCGGCGTCGAGCGGCCCGGTAAGGGTGATGTAGAAGCGGTACTCGCTCAACACATGAGGGTCGCCGAAGCTCTTCAGCAGGAGACGTTGGTGGTCGTTGAGATGAACGCCGGGATTTGCCTCGGCGCAATTCGACGATTCGGCAAAGCCGTCGAAGGTCGCGACGCATTGCGCGGCGAGCCAATCCAGTGCCGGCGTGGGTTTGACCGGCCGCAACACGAGAAAGCGACCCGCGCGGGCAAGTGTCAGCGGTCCGGTCTCCACCTGCTTCCGGCGATTGGCAAAACTGATGAGGCGCGCCTTGAGCGCGTCGATGCCCATGCCGTCGCGGAGGCAAAACGGCGCCTTGAACACCGAGTGCAGGCCGCTATAGCGCGAGCGGGCGGACAGCGGCTTGACCGCGGCGGCACTGGTCAGCCCGGCCTCGGAAAATGCTTGCAACGTCGCGCCGTCATTGGCGCGACCGAACCAGGAGCGGCCGAACGTCGCCAGAGGCGTGCCAGGCTGCGGCGTGTAGTAGATCGCGTAGCGGACGAAGTTCGCCTGGTGCGCGTCGTTTTGATCGTTGGCGAATTGCGCACGGTTCAGCATTGGTACCTCCCACTGGGCGTCTTCTCCGATTTGTCTTCTCGCTACCATCCGCCTGTGGCGCGGACGCGACAGGTTCGCGGCGATAGGAGGGCCGAGCGGTGAACAGTTGATGAATCGAATCATCTCGCATGTGCGAACGAAATGCCGTCACGTCTCATGCTGCATCGCACGCGAGAACACGTGAATGTCGCGGGCGCGCGCAAACTCTCTAGCAAAGTCACGCGCCCACGCGTAAATGCGCTGCGCCAACGTAACGCGGGCCAAGGGAGACGGACGGAATGATCGAACTTTATACGTGGAACACGCCGAACGGGCGGAAGGCGTCGATCATGCTGGAGGAAGTGGGCCTGCCCTACCGCGTGCACCCGGTGAACATCGAAAAGGGTGAGCAGTTCGCACCCGACTTCCTCGCCATCGCTCCCAACAACAAGATCCCCGCGATCATCGACACCGATAACGGTCTTCGCCTGATGGAGTCGGGAGCCATCCTGCTTTATCTCGCCGAGAAGACCGGCCAACTCTGGCCGCAGGACTTTCCCGCCAAATGGCGCGTGGTCGAGTGGCTCATGTGGCAAATGGGCGGTCCAGGGCCGATGCTCGGCCAAGTGCACCATTTCGTGAAGTTCAATCCGGGCAAAAGCACCTATGCCGAAGAGCGCTACAGCAAGGAGGCGAAGCGGCTTTGGGCGGTGCTCGATAAGCGCCTTGGCCAAAGCGACTATGTCGCCGGCGACTACTCCATCGCCGATATCGCGATCTGGCCGTGGATCGCGCGTTTCGGATGGCAAACCGTCACTTTTGCCGATTATCCCAATGTGAAACGCTGGTACATGGTGATCGCAGAGCGGCCGGCGGTGCAAAAAGGATGGAACGTGCCACCGCACAAGGACGGCATCCCTTTGCCGTGATCGGCGCGTAGAACGGTAGCGGGAGACGCCGCTGCTATGGCACAATGCGCCGCATCCAGCCCGCTCGATTAAAGCGGGGCGCGCGCAACGATCGTCGGTCGGGTGGCTCCTTGAATTTGAGGCGAGAGCGAAAAAGGAGGACATCATGACGCGCACGAGCTCAGCTTCATTCCCGCTCATCATTTCGCTGGCAGCTTTGGTCCTGGTCCTTGTGGCCGGGAGCGCACCGAATGTCGCGAAGGCGCAAGTGATCGAGCGCGGCGTGCAGGGCGGTGTTGCCGGCGCCATCATTGGCGGCATCATCGGCGGCGGTAGAGGCGCGGGGACCGGTGCCGCGATCGGTGCCGGAGTCGGCATCATCACCGGTGCGGCGGAAGCCGACGCCAATGCGAGGGCTGCTGCCTATGACAGTCAATATTACGGCGCGCCGCCTCCGGGCGGGCCTGGTCTCGTCTACAGCATTCAAGCATCGCTGACGCGGCTCGGCTACAATCCGGGTCCCGTCGACGGTGTCTATGGCGCGCGCACCGCGGATGCGATCAGTCAGTTCCAATATACGAACCGCTTGCCCGTCGACGGCCGGCCATCGCCGGGGATTCTCAATATCATGATCTCTCAGGGGGGGTAGGCCGCGCAATCATTGACGTTGGGCGAATGATGGAGCCAGACCCCTGTCGGGGGGCGAAGTGTGGAGAGGGTTGATGCAGAAATTGATGATGGTGTTTTGCGCGTTTGTCGGTCTCGGGGTCTACGCCACGATCGCAACCTCAGCCGAGGATTTGGCTGGAGCGGTCGAGGAACGCCGGCATTTGATGAAGAAGGTGGTGGCACCCTCGGCCAAGCTCGGCGGCCAGATGGTCAAGGGCGTCGAGCCCTTCGATGCGGCCAAGGCAGCCAAGGCGATGACCGATATCAGCGAGGTCCCGGACAAATATGTGACGCTGTTCCCCAAGGGGACGGAGCAGGGCGCGGTCGCCGACAGCGAGGCGCTACCCAAGATTTGGGAGGATTTCGACGACTTCAAAGCCATCGCCACCAAGCTGAAAGATGCGAGCCTCAAGGCCGCCAGCGCCGCCGAACAGGGCAAGGGGACCTTCTCGGCCGCCTTCAGCGACATGACAAAAGTGTGCAAGCAGTGTCACGAATCCTATCGCGCCAAGGAAGAGTAGCGGTTGGAGCCGCGTGACTAAAGTGACCGCCAGCACTCAAGGAGGGAATATGCGCAGAGCCTGGTGGTGGGCACTGCTCGCCTTGGGCATCGCCGGTGCGATCGTCTTCTATTTGCTGACCATGCCGAAGACCGTGCCGGCTTCCGCGCTGCCGGCGCACGATCCTGACCTCGCCAACGGCGAATACATGTTCATCGCCGGCGGCTGCGCCGAGTGCCATGCGCAGCCACTGGCCAAATGCAAGGATACGAAGACCAAGGACAAGCTGGTCCTTGCCGGCGGTCGCTGCTTGAAGACCCCATTCGGAATCTTCAACGTTCCGAATATCTCTCCCGACAAGGACTCCGGCATCGGAACCTGGAGCACGCTCGACTTCGTCAACGCGATGAAACGGGGTGTCGCGCCTGGCGGCACGCATCTCTACCCGGCGTTCCCCTACACGTCTTATCAGCGCATGACCTATGAGGATCTGATCGACCTCAAGGCCTATCTCGATACGCTGCCGGCGGTGAAGAACAAGGTGCCGCCGCATCAGCTGACCTTTCCCTATAATGTGCGGCGGGGCCTGGGCCTATGGCAGCTGCTCTATGTGGACGGCAAGACCTTCACGCCCGACCCGAAGCAGAGCGAGGAGGTCAATCGCGGGGCCTATCTCGCCGGGGGTCCCGGCCACTGCAGCGAGTGCCATTCGTCCCGGAACTCTCTCGGCGGCATTATCGAGGGCGAGGCCTATGCCGGCGCGCGCAACCCTGAAGGCAAGGGCAGGATCCCCAACATCACGCCGAGCCATGACGGCCTGGCCGACTGGAGTGCCGAGGACATCGCTTATTTTCTCGAGACCGGGAATACGCCTGAGTTCGACGTGGTCGGCGGCCTCATGGTGCCCGTGCAAGAGAATGTAGCGAAGCTGAGGCCGGAGGATCGCGCGGCCTTCGCCGCCTTTCTCAAGTCGCTGCCGCCGCGGCCTGACGCCGTGCCGAAGAAGAAGAAATCCGACCCGGGCGACAGTAATAATGGTGATGGCGATGACGCCGACGCCGACGCCGACGGCGCCCCAAGACAGCCTGACGGGGCGGAGTAGCGACGAACGGGACGACGTGATGCGCGAGCGTGGCAAGTTTCGGCGCCGTGGCCTCTCGGGATTGCTCGCTGCGTTGTTTTGCTTCGGCGCGGGCGTTCCGGCGACCGCGGCCGAGCTCTACGGGCTTGTGGTCGGCATCGACGACTATATCGGGACCGACAACGATCTCGACGGCGCCGCCAACGACGCCCGCGACGTGGCCCAGGCCCTCAGCGGGGTTGGCGCCAAGGAGCTGGTGCGCCTCATCAATGACGATGCAGGCAAGGACCGTATCGCCGCCGCGTGGGACGCTCTGCTGGCGAAGGCGGAAGCGGGCGACACCATCATTTTCAGCTATGCCGGGCATGGCGGGCAGGAGCCGGAGCCGGCGGGCCGCCATGACGAGGCCGA
>JBAUEK010000308.1:0-4771 GCA_049678565.1 Methyloceanibacter sp.
CGGGTCCAGCAGCACCAGATGGTCTATGATGCGCTGAAGGGCCATATGGGCGGCACGCTGCACGCGCTCGCGCTGAAGACACAGGCGCCCTCGTAAGGAGACGAGACTGATGAACGATCAAGAAATCAAGACTTGGCTCGGCAAGCAGATTGCCGCCAATGACGTGGTGCTGTTCATGAAGGGCACCAAGGACATGCCGCAATGCGGCTTTTCCATGCAGGTGACGCAGATTCTCAACCATCTCGGCGTCGACTTCAAAGACATCAACGTGCTCGACGACACGAGCGTGCGCGACGGGGTCAAGGTCTATTCCAATTGGCCAACCATCCCGCAGCTCTACGTCAAGGGCGAGTTTATCGGCG
This sequence comes from Methyloceanibacter sp., assembly GCA_049678565.1. Lineage (GTDB taxonomy): Bacteria > Pseudomonadota > Alphaproteobacteria > Rhizobiales > Methyloligellaceae > Methyloceanibacter. The sequence goes on from JBAUEK010000308.1 coordinate 363, forward strand.
GCTGCGATATCGTGCGCGAGATGTTCCAGGCGGGCGAGCTGCAGGAGCTTCTCTCCACCAAGGGCGTCGCGAATAACGCGCAGACCCTGCCGGCCTAACTCTACGAAACTGCTTTCTTGCTCCTGGAAGGGGGGACCCATGACCAAATGGGAGATCAAGGGTAGCGAGTTCGGCAATTGCAATTGCGATTATAGCTGTCCGTGCCAGTTCAATGCGCTCCCCACCCATAATCACTGCCGGGGTCTGGCGATCTATGACATCGAGGAAGGCTTCCACGGGACGACGAGGCTCGACGGCCTGAGAGCCGCGGGCATCTTTCTGTGGCCTGGCCCCATCCATGAGGCCAAGGGCGAGGGCCTGCATATCGTCGACAAGCGCGCGACGCCGGAGCAGCGCGAGGCGCTGTTGCGCATCCTGCGCGGTGACGACACCGAACCCGGCGCCACGGTGTTCCAGATCTTCGCCTCCACCTGCGACACGCTGCACGAGCCGATCGTGGCTGATATCCAGTTCGAGATGGACATCGATGCGCGCACAGCCCGGGGCTATATCGACGGCGTGCTCGACATGCGCGGCGAGCCGATCCTGAACCCGATCACCGGGGCCGAGCACCGGGTGCGCATCGAGCAGCCGAATGGCTTCGAATTCGCTATGGCCGAGATCGGCCGCGGCTGGTCGAAGACGCAAGGACCGATCGCTTACGAGCTCGACGACACTTACGGCCAATTCGCCCGCATCCATCTCTGCCAGAGCGGCATTGTGCGCTAAGGGCGATGCCTGAGCTCACGCTCCAGGCGCTGTTCAGGCACGAGAACGCAATCCTCATTGCCGCCCTGATCGCGCTGACGCTGCTCGCCTGGCTCGTGCTCCTCGCCGGCGCCGGCACGGGCATGGACCCGTTCGCCATGAGCGGGTGGTTGCTGCCCGCGGGCTCTCCGGCGGCGCGGAGCGGGTTCTGGACCCCGGCCTATTGGGTCATCTCCTTCTTCATGTGGGCGATCATGATGGTGGCGATGATGCTGCCCTCGGCCTCGCCCATGATGCTGCTCTATGCGCGGGTGGTGCGCCAGGCCGAGCGCAAGGGTGAGTTCCGGGACGCAAGCTTGCGCATCGCCGCCTTCGCCGCGGGCTATCTCGCATTGTGGATTCTTTTCAGCGCCTTTGCCGTCGCCGCTCAATGGGCGCTTGAGCATTCCGGCGCGATGTCGGCGACGATGGTCTTGCGCAGCCGCGCCCTCGCCGGCGGCCTTCTCGTCGCGGCGGGGCTGTATCAGCTGACGCCGCTGAAGGATGCTTGCCTCGCCCATTGCCGCGCTCCGGCCTCGTTTCTGGCCAGCCATTGGCGCCCAGGCATCGCCGGGGCCTGGCGCATGGGACTTGCCCATGGCGCCTATTGCCTCGGCTGCTGCGTCGCTCTGATGCTGCTGCTATTCGTGGGCGGCGTGATGAATTTGATCTGGATCGCTGGCTTGAGCCTGATCGTGCTCGCGGAGAAGCTCATGCCGCGAGGCGAACGCCTTCGCGTCCCGCTCGGTCTCCTGCTGGTGGCCGCGGGCGCCGGCTTAATCGTAAGCGGTTAGCGCGAGTAGAACTCGATGACGAGGTTCGGCTCCATGTGCACCGGGTAGGGCACATCCGACAGGGCCGGCGTTCGCACGAATTTCGCCGTCATCTTGGACTGATCGACCTCGATATATTCCGGGATATCGCGCTCGGTGCTTTGCGCCGCCTCGAGCACCATGCCAGCGTCCTTGGCCTTGTCGCGCACCTCGACCACATCGCCCTCGCGGCAACGATAGCTCGGGATGTTGACGCGGCGGCCATTGACCCGCACATGGCCGTGGCCGACGAATTGCCGGGCGGCGAAGACCGTGGGCACGAATTTGGCGCGATAGACGATGGCGTCGAGCCGGCGCTCCAGGAGCCCAATCAGATTTTCGCTGGTATCGCCCTTGAGCCGCGCCGCTTCACTGTAGATCGACTTGAACTGCTTCTCGGTGATATTGCCGTAATAGCCCTTCAGCTTCTGTTTGGCCCGGAGCTGCTGGCCGTAATCGGAAAGCTTGCCGCGGCGGCGCTGGCCGTGCTCGCCGGGGCCGTATTCACGCTTGTTGTAGGGGCTTTTTGGCCGGCCCCAAATGTTCTCGCCCAAGCGGCGGTCGATCTTGTGCTTCGCGTGAATTCGTTTCGTCATCTAATGCTCCAAAGCCAATTAAGCCGCTCGCTGGCCTTCGCCTCACGCGCCTGCTCCATAAACCATTTCCGCTGAGGGCAAAAGGCCGCGTTTCCAGGCCTTGCCTTCGAGCGCTTCGAGCCGGCCCAGGCCGGGAAGCGCCCACCCGCGCTCTGTTACACGCAATGGCTAGAAAGTGTCAATTGGCGCCGCTAGCGGCCGGGGCCTGTGGCGCGGGCAGTTGCGCGTTAGCGGATTGGACGTAAGCGTTGATCGCCGCCGCCACTTTCTCCTTCTGCCCCGGGGGGCAGTCGAGTTTCTTGGGCGTGATGGTCGTGGTCGAGCCGTCGCCGGCGTTCGCCGCGGCGGAGCCATCGGCCGGCGTCTCGGTGATCGTCGCATTGCCGGCGAGATAGGACGTAGCGAAGGTATGCAGGGCGTGAATGAACATGAGCTGCTCCTGCGACCAAGTCTTTCGCGCTTCCTCGCCCTGGATCATCGTATCGAAATTCGCCTTCTCGAGCTCACGCAGATCGCAGACCTCGGCATAGGCGGAGCGAGTCGCGACCTTGATCACACGGCGCGCATCGTCGAGCGGAATGAGGTAGACATTGGGGTCGGACTTATCGAGCTTGATCATCTCGCCGCTCTTGAGCGGATACTCATCGGGAAGGATGGACAGGGCGTAGGTGGACATTACGCGCACGGCACTGTCGCTCAGGCCGCTTTTGGGCGCCCCTGCGGAGGCGTCAGCCGTCTTGGTCCGGCTGCCGAGCTCCTCGGCGACGTAGTGGACGCCGGTCTCGTCCGCGGCCCAAAGCGGTCCGCCAAACAGGAGCGCCAGTGGTGCCGCAAGCGCGGCGGCGCTCCATCTCGTCCATGCAACTGGCATCAATTGCCCCTCTCCCCCTGCGGTGCCTGGAAGCTAATCATCCTTCCGCGCCATCGCAATAGCAGAAACGGGGCAGAATGATGACTCGTCAAGATCGAGGCCGTTTGGCCATGCGGCTGAGTGAGGTCACAATACCCCGCCAGGTACGTATGTCCTGCTCGGTCACCCCCATGCGATGGAACATATTGCGGATGGCCCGCACCATGGTCGGGCGCTTTTCTGGGGGACGCAAGAAGCCGGACCGGTCGAGTTCGCCTTCGAGATGCTCGAACAGGCCCGTCAGCTCGGCCCGGGTCGCCGGGCGAGTGCCGGCAAGATCAAGTCCCTCGACCGCCGGTCCGTCGAAGATAGTGGCGCGGCCGAGCGAGGGGTGTGCCTCTTGCGCCTGCAACCATTCATACGCGACAAGCAAAACGGACTGCGGGAGACTCAAGGAGGCAAAGAACGGATCCACGGGCGCGGTGACGATGGCGTCGGCCAGAGCGACCGCTTCATTGTCGAGGCCACTCCGCTCCGGTCCGAACAGCACGCCTGTGCGCTCGCCCCTGTCCCCCCGTGCGGCCAGCTCGCCCGCGGCACGCTTTGGGGTCATCACCGGCTTCACCATGTCCCGCGGGCGCGCGGTGGTGGCGAGGAGGAAGTTGAGATCGGCGATGGCGAGATCGAGACTCGGATAGAGTTTTGCCCCGTCGACGATGCTGTCGGCGACGGCCGCCGCGGCGCGGGCCTTCTCGTTCGGCCAGCCATCGCGAGGCGCGACCAGGCGAAGCTCGGTCAGGCCGAAATTGGCCATCGCGCGCGCGGCGAAGCCGATATTTTCCCCCAGCTGCGGCTCGAGCAGAATGATCGCCGGGGCAAGGCGAGCCGTCCGCGCGGGTCGAGACCGGCTGCGCCCGGGTAGCTTGGCCGGCTTGGGTTTTGCGCGTGGCACCTGTTTTGCCCCTGCTTTCATCATAAAACTCACGATGCTATAGGGGGCGCTTGGCCGCAATGGCGAGCGCTGAGCAAGGGCGAGACCTCGATCAAGATCCCACCCGGAGACAATCAATTGGACAAGATTACGGTAAAGAACCCCGTCGTCGACCTGGACGGGGACGAGATGACGCGGGTGATTTGGCACCTGATCAAGGAGAAGCTGATCCGGCCCTATCTCGATCTCGACATCCGCACCTTCGATCTCTCCATCCAGAATCGCGACGCGACCAATGACCAGGTCACCATCGACGCGGCCCAGGCCATCGACGAGCACGGCGTCGGCGTCAAATGCGCGACCATCACCCCCGACGAGGCGCGGGTGGAGGAATTCGGCCTCAAGCAGATGTGGAAATCGCCGAACGGGACCAT
>JBAUEK010000309.1:0-3554 GCA_049678565.1 Methyloceanibacter sp.
GCGACACCCGGCGTCTTGAGCGCGATCTGCGTCACGCGCCGCGCGACCTCATCGGTGCGCGCGAGCGATGCCCCGGGCGGCAGCTGAATGATGTTGATGAGATAGCCGAGGTCCTGGTTGGGGATGAAGCCGGTCGGGGCCATGCCGAATTGGACCACGGTCAGACCGATCAGCCCTGCGTAGACGGCGAGCATGACGGCAGAGAAGCGGATCAGCCGCGATGTCAGCGCACCGTATTTGAACGACACCCATTCGAAGCCGACGTTGAAGCCGTGGAAAAAGCGGCCGATGGTCCGCGAAGCGATCGACTTGCGCTCTTCAAACGGCTCATGCGGCTTGAACAGAAGCGCGCAAAGCGCGGGGCTCAGGGTCAGCGACACGACGAGCGAGATTAGAGTCGAGGTGGTAATGGTCACGGCGAACTGCCGGAAGAACTGACCGATAATGCCGCTCAGGAACACGGTCGGAATGAACACCGCGCAGACAACGAGTGTCATGGCGATCAGCGCCGTGCCGACTTCGTCCATGGTGCGGTACGCCGCTTCACGCGGAGCCATGCCTTCACGAATATTGCGCTCGACATTCTCGACCACAACGATGGCGTCATCGACCACGATACCGATGGCGAGCACCAGCCCGAACAGCGACAGGTTGTTGAGCGAATAGCCAAGCGCGGCCAGCACGGTGAAGGTGCCGATCAGCGACACCGGAATCGCGATGATGGGGACGAGGGACGCACGCCACGTCTGGAGGAAGATGACGATGACCAGGACCACGAGGACCACCGCCTCGAGCATGGTCGAGATCACCGCCTCGACCGACTCCGAGATGAAGACGGTGGGGTTGTAGACGATGTCGTATTGCAGGCCCTTGGGGAACGACTTGGAGAGCTCGGCCATCGTCGCCTCGACCTCGGCCGCCGTCTCGAGCGCGTTGGATCCCGGGCGCTGAAAGATGCCCATGGGAATCGCCACCCGCTCGTCGAGATAGCCGTTGCGGTTGTAGTCGGCGGCGCCGAGCTCCACTCTGGCGACATCGTGGACCCGCACCACCCTGCCGTCGTCACCGGACTTGACGATGATGTTGCCGAATGCCTCGGGATCCGTGAGGCGCCCCTGCGTCTCGACGTTCAGCTGGAACGCTCCGGGCTGAGGAACCGGAGGCTGGTCGATGACGCCGGCCGCGACCTGCACGTTCTGACCCCTGAGCGCGGCAACCACGTCGCCGGCGGTCAGCTTGCGGACGGCGAGCTTTTCGGGATCGAGCCAGATGCGCATCGAATAGTCGCGCGCGCCGAAGATGGTGACGTTACCGACGCCGTCGATGCGCGAAAGAACGTCCTTCACGTGCAAGGTGGCGTAGTTGGAAAGGTAAAGTTGCTCGCGCGAATCGTCCGGGGAATAGAGATGGATCACCATCATCAGGTCCGGCGATTGCTTGGTCACCGTCACGCCGATCGAGCGCACCTGCTCTGGCAGACGAGGCTGGGCGATGGCCACGCGGTTCTGCACCAGCACCTGTGCGGTATCGAGGTCGGTGCCGAGCTTGAAGGTCACCGCCAGCGACATGGCGCCATCGCTCGTCGATTGCGAGGTCATGTAGAGCATGTTGTCGACGCCGTTGACCTCCTGCTCGATCGGCGTCGCCACGGTCTTGGCCACGATCTCGGCGGAAGCGCCGGGATAGGATGCCGTGACCGAGATGGAGGGCGGGGCGATATCCGGATATTGCGCGACCGGCAGGGCGAAATAGGCGACGCCGCCGATCAAGGTGATGATGATGGAGATGACGGCGGCGAAGATCGGCCGGTCGATGAAGAAATGCGAGATATTCATCGGACCGCGCGGCGCCCCTCTGTCATGGCTTCGGTACGGCCGCGCCTTCGACGGTGCCCTGCTCCGGCGTGACCTTCTGCCCGGGCCGGGCCCGGAGCAGACCGCTGACGATCACCTCGTCGTCCTTATCGATGCCGCTGCGCACGATGCGGAGATTGGCATCGACCAGAGGGCCGAGCTCGACTGGTTTAGGCACGACGGTGCCATCCGCCGCCACGGTAAACAGCATCTTGGTCGATTGGTCCGTCACCACCGAGGCATCCGGCACCAGCATCACCGGATGGAGCTGGGACATCGGCACGCGAATGCGGCCGAACTGCCCCGGGGTGATGAAATAGTCGGGGTTGGGATAGGCCGCCCGGACCCGGATGGTGCCGGTGGTGCGGTCGTAAGTGTTGTCGACGAAATCGATGGTCCCTTTCAACGGCCAGCCCGTCTCGTCCATGAGCTGCCCCTCGATTTCCACGCCCCTGTCGCGCGCGGACGGGATTTCTCCCTTGGCCACGAGGCGCTTATAGGTCATGCCGTCGGCCTCGCTCACATTGAAGAAGAAATGGATCGGGTCGAGCGACACGATGGTGGTTAGCAAGGTTGGCGTGCCGGTGGTGCCGCCAATCACCAAATTGCCAACGCTGAGCTCATGCCGGCTGGCGCGGCCGCCGATCGGCGCCGTCACCCGGGTATAGTCGAGATTGAGCTGCGCCTGATCGAGCGCCGCGGTGGCGGCGTCTCTCGACGCAGTGGCCGTGTTCACCTGGGCCACGCGCTCGTCATAGGTTTCCACGGTGGCATAATCTTTTTTCCGCAGCTCCGACGTCCGCTGGAGCTGGGCCTTGGCGAGATCAAGCTGGGCGCTGGCCTCGGCCAGTTGCGCCTTGGCCGTGTCGAAGGCGAGATCGAACGGCCTCGGCTCGATGACGAAGAGCAAATCGCCCTTCTTCACGATCTGCCCGTCGGTGAAGTTGATCGATTCGAGATAGCCGCTCACCCGCGCGCGCACATCGACGAAGTCCACGGCCTCGAATTGTCCGGTGAACTCCTTCCACTCGATGAGCTCCTTGACGATCGGCTTGGCCACTGTCACGGCGGGCGGTGGCGGTGCTGCGGCGGCCGTCTGAGTCTTCTGGAAGAACCCCAATTGCTCCCAGAAGCCCCAATATTGGTAGAGGAGCGCGGCGGCGCCGGCGGCCAGAAGCAGGAACAGGATGCGGCCCAGGCCCTGGCGTGATTTGGGCGGCGACTCCTCCGCGCTATCCGGCGCGGCGGCCGGCTGATCCTCCGCCTCGGGCGCGGTCGTATCCTCGCCTGTCGACACTCGGCCTCCGCGACGCGAACCAGCGTTTCCGTTTTTCTGCGTGTTCATGCGCACAATCTTGCATCAAGAAGCCGGGCACGTCCGGCTGGGCGTCCCCGCTTTGAGAACCGGTCCCGGAGCTTAGCGGGGGAAGCGCGGAACGCAAAACAACAACGCTTGAGCCCGGCCAACGGTCCCTGATTTTCGCGGCGGCCCCTTCAGTCCTGCTCCGGCATTACCACCTCGCCTTTGGGGAAGGAAGCGAAGGTGCTTTCCGGGACCTTGAAGTTGGTGGCGAGAAGGAGGGCCGGCGTGGAGAGTGGAACTCCGTGTAGCGCAGTCCCATTTGCGCGATGCGGTCCATGGCTGGTGTCGGAATGACGCCGCCGAAGGTGCCAGTGATTCCATAGCCCTGATCGTCGGTC
>JBAUEK010000310.1:0-1655 GCA_049678565.1 Methyloceanibacter sp.
ACCATCGTGGCGATGAAGCTACGCTACGGGTAGGGTTCAAGGTCTGAAACGAATCAGTCTATGGTAGGGCCATGGCAAAAACGATCGTCCAGGCTCTGCATCAAGTGGCCACCATGTCGCGCTGCCCATCTTGCGGGCACGAGGTTCATTCCACCCTTGGTGAGGTGAAGCGGAAGCCGAAATTCGCCTGCCCCGCTTGCGGCGGCGATTGCGATGTGCGCGAGGCCGCGGCCTGGGTCGAGCTTCACGCCAGACGCACTTGGCTGAAGCGCGTCGCTTAACGCGCTCCCTTGTTACTGGCCGATCAGCTTCAGCCATTCCTCTTCGCTCAGCAGTTTGACCCCTAGCGCTTGTGCCTCTTTCAGCTTGGAGCCTGCGCCCGACCCGGCGACGACATAATCGGTCTTTTTGGAGACCGAGCCCGCGACATTGGCGCCGAGGCGCTCCGCCCTCGCCTTCGCCTCTGGCCGGGTCATGTGCTCGAGCGTGCCGGTGAACACCACGGTCTTGCCAGAGATTGGCGAGGCGTGGTCCACCGCTTCGAGCGGTTCCGGCGCCACGTCGGCGAGGAGCTCATCGACGACCCTGACATTGTGAGGCTCGGCAAAAAAATCGGCGATGGCTTCGGCCACGGCGGGGCCGATGCCCTCGATATTGTCGAGCTCGGCATAGGCCTCGCTCTGCCGGTCATCGGCCGCCGTGACCATGGCGTCGCGGAAGGCGCCCGCGCTGCCATAGCTCCGCGCCAGCAACCGCGCCGTGATCTCGCCCACATGGCGGATGCCGAGCGCATAGATGAAGCGGTCGAGCCTGACCTTGCGTCGGGCCTCGATCGCCGCGAACAGCTTCTCGGCCGAAGTCTGACCCCACCCTTCCCGCTCCTCCAGCTTGGTGGAGGACCCGCGATTGCGCGCGGAAAGCCTGAAAATGTCGGGCGGCGACTGGATCAGACCCTCGTCGTAGAAGGTCTTGATGTGCTTCTCGCCGAGGCCCTCGATGTCGAAGGCGTTGCGCGACACGAAATGCTTCAGCCGCTCGACCCGTTGCGCCGGGCAGATGAGACCGCCAGTGCAGCGCCTGACCGCGTCGATCTTGCCGCTGATGGGATTGACCTCGCGCACGGCGTGACTGCCGCAGGCCGGGCACAAATCGGGAAGGGCGAATCGTTTCGCGGATTTAGGGCGCTTCGCTTCAACCACGCCGAGAATCTGCGGGATCACGTCGCCGGCGCGCTGGACCACGACCGTGTCGCCGATGCGGACGTCCTTGCGCGCGATCTCATCCTCATTGTGCAGCGTCGCGTTCTGGACCACCACGCCGCCGACGGTCACCGGCTCGAGCTTGGCCACCGGTGTGAGCGCGCCGGTGCGCCCCACTTGGATCTCGATGTCGTTGAGGATCGTGGTCGCCTTCTCGGCCGGGAATTTGTGGGCGATGGCGAAGCGGGGTGAGCGCGACACGAAGCCCAAGCGCTGCTGCAAATCGAGCCGGTCGAGCTTATAGACGACGCCGTCGATATCGTAGTCGAGCCCTGCGCGTCCGCCTTCGATTTCCCGATAGGTTTCAAGCATTTCCTCGACCGAATTGGTCAGCTTGGCCAGTGGATTGAGCGGAAAGCCCCAATCCGCCATGGCCCGGTAGACGCCCCATTGGGT
>JBAUEK010000311.1:0-3456 GCA_049678565.1 Methyloceanibacter sp.
GACCCCTGGACGCATCGCGGAGCGGTTGCGTACACCAATCTTTCCCGGCCTGATGTTGCGATCGAATTCCGGTGGTCCCTTCGCCGGGCGCTGGCTGCCGAAGCCTCCACGCCTTGGCCCCTGGCAACCGCATAAGGTCTATGGCCGCATCGGATCGCTCGAAGTCAGGCTCGCGCGCAAGCGAGGCGAGATCAGGCAGGCCCAGCGCCTTCGCTACAAAGTCTTCTATGAAGAAATGTCGGCGGTGCCCGGCGCGCTCGCCATGCTGTCGCGGCGCGACGAGGACGCCTATGATTCCGTCTTCGATCATCTCCTCGTGGTCGATCACGGCGACGCGGAGTCAGGCCATCGCTGGCTGCGTCCACGCGTGGTCGGCACCTATCGCGTGCTGCGGCAGGAGGTGGCCGATCTCTATGACGGCTTCTACACCCAGGGCGAATACGACATTCAGCCTTTGCTCCAGGCAAAGGGACCCGGCTATTCCTTCGTCGAGCTCGGCCGCTCCTGCGTGCTCAAGCCCTACCGCAACAAGCGGACGCTGGAGCTCTTGTGGCAGGGCGTGTGGTCCTATGTGCGCGAGCACGGAGCCAATGTCATGATCGGCTGCGCCAGCTTCGAGGGCACGGATCCGGCCGCGCATGCCGCGACGCTGAGCTACCTTTACCATACGGCGCTCGCGCCTCAGGACTGGCGGGTCAAGGCGCACGGCCATCTCCGCGTCGACATGAACATGATGCCCCTGGAGGCCATCGACATTCGCGCCGCGATCAGGGCGCTGCCGCCGCTGATCAAGGGCTATCTCAGGGTTGGCGCCTTTGTCGGGGATGGGGCCGTGATCGACCATCAATTCGGCACCACCGACGTCTTCGTCATCATGCCGGTCGAAGCCATTCGGGCGCGCTATTTCACCCATTTCGGCGCGCCGGACGCGATGGCGACGCCGGTTGCGCCCGCATTGGTCGCGCTGAACTAGGACCAAATCCTCGATTCAGCTTCGATTTCCGGCCTGCGGCCTGCGCTCGGTGTCGGGAACGGCATTTGACGCCTTGGGGGCCCACCCCTAAATTCCAGGCATCATGCGCCCCACCGACGCCAATGCCATCCGGTCCTTAAGCGACGGGGCCGTGAGCCTGCGGCAGCTCAACGAGCGCTCGCGCGAGATCTTCAAGCGCATCGTGGAGAGCTATCTCACCACGGGCGAGCCTGTAGGCTCGCGCAATTTGAGCCGGGCGCTGCCGATGACGCTGTCGCCGGCTTCAATCCGCAACGTCATGTCTGATCTGGAGGCACTCGGCCTCATCTACGCGCCGCATACGAGCGCCGGACGCCTGCCAACCCAATCGGGATTGCGCTTGTTCGTCGACGGCCTGCTCGAAATCGGCGAGGTGAGCGAGGAGGAGCGCACCAAGATCGAAAGCCGCATGGGCGGAGACGGCCGCCACCGCGCCGTGGAGGAATTGCTCGCCGAGGCCGGCAACATGCTGTCCGGCCTGTCGCGCTGCGCCGGCGTGGTGCTGGTCGAGAAGCAGACCAGAACCTTGAAGCATGTCGAATTTGTCAGCCTCTCTCCGGGCAGGGCGCTGGCGGTCCTCGTCAGCGAGGATGGCGATGTCGAGAATCGCGTCATCGCGCTGCCGGACGGCGTGCCCTTCGCCTCGCTGAACGAGGCCTCGAACTATATCAACGCCCGGATCGCGGGGCTGACGCTGGCCGAGGCGCGTATCCGCATCGAAGCCGAGATCGAGCAGCGGCGGGCACAGCTGGACGAACTGACCGCCCGCGTCGTCACCGAGGGCCTCGCCACCTGGTCGGGGACCGAGGACGAGCAGAAGAGCCTGATCGTGTGCGGCCGCTCGCATCTGCTCGAAGACGTGAAGGCGATGGAAGATCTCGAGCGCGTACGGCTCCTGTTCCAGGATCTCGACACGAAGAAGGACCTGATCCAGCTGCTCGGCCTGGCGGAGCGGGCCGAAGGCGTGCGCATCTTCATCGGCTCGGAGAACAAGCTGTTCTCGCTGTCCGGCTCCGCCCTGATCGTCTCGCCGTTCGAGGACACTGAGCAAAAGATCGTGGGCGTGCTTGGCGTGATCGGCCCGACGCGACTCAATTATGCCCGGATCATCCCCATGGTGGATTACACGGCGCGGCTGCTCGGACGCCTCGTGCCTTGATTTTTGTCAGCTCACGGTTGATATCCCCGTGAGGTTTCCTGAAACCAACTGCTTGAAGAGAGCCAATGTCCGACGAGAAATCCGATCCGCGGCAGGCCAACGAGGATCAGGCAAGCCTCGCAAATCCCGACAATCAAAATGCGGACCCCGCGGCGCTGGCGAGCGTTGAACTCGAGGCGTTGATCGCCGAGAACGCGGATATGCGCGACCGGCTGCTGCGCACCATGGCCGACATGGAGAATCTGCGCCGCCGGACCGAGCGGGAGAAGAGCGACACCGCACGCTATGGCATCACCAATTTTGCCCGCGACGTGCTGACCGTCGGCGACAATCTTCGCCGCACGATCGAACACCTCCCCGCCGATGCCGCCAACCAGGACCCGGCGTTGAAGAGCTTTCTCGAAGGCGTCGAGCTCACCGAGCGGGAGCTTCTGAACGTGCTCGAGCGCCACGGCGTGACGCGCATCGAGCCGCTCGGACAGCGCTTCGATCCAAACTGCCATCAGGCCATGTTCGAGGTCGAGGACCCGAGCGTGCCGGAGGGCACCGTCGCCAATGTGATGCAGGCCGGTTACGTCATCGGCGACCGCTGCTTGCGGCCGGCGCTCGTGGCCGTGGCCAAAGGCGGCCCGAAAGCGAGTGCCCCCGGACCGGGCGAGGAAGCACCGCGCAAGGCCGCCAATGACGACGTCCGCGGCCGCGGCCAGCCTCGCGGCAAGGGTCCTGGCGGTCGGCCCTAAAGCGGCTTCGTCACCCGGCGCAAGGTCAGGTTGAAGCGGCCGCCCTCGGGCAAGAGGTCCGAGGTGCGGGGCAGAATGCGATCGATGCCGTGAAAGCTGAGCCGGTGCTCGCCAGCCAACACCACCACATCGCCTGATTTGAGCTCGAATTTTTGCGTCGGGTCTTGGCGCGAGCGGCCGCCGACGCGGAACACCGCCGTGTCGCCGAGCGACACCGACAGCACCGGGGCGGAGAGATCGTCCTCATCCTTGTCCTGATGCAGGCCCATCTTGGCATCGCCGGCGTAGTAATTGACGAGGCAGGCCTCGGGCGGGGCGGGATAGCCGGCGATCTCGTCCCACAAAGCGAGCAGCATTGGCGGGATCGGCGGCCAAGATTTCCCGCTCTCCGGATGGGTCGCCTGGTAGCGGTAGCCCTGCTCCTTGTCGGTCAACCAGCCGAGCGGACCGGCATTGGTCATGCGCACGGACATCGGCTTGCCCGAGCGCGGCATGGTGGGGACGTAGAGCGGCGCCACGGCGATGATGGCCCGCAGCGCCCGAAC
>JBAUEK010000312.1:0-2766 GCA_049678565.1 Methyloceanibacter sp.
GAGATCCTGGGCGTCCTCGCCGAATTCGTGCAGCAGGGCAAGATCAGGTTCGTCGGCCTTTCCAACGAGACGCCCTGGGGCGTGATGAGTTTCCTCAAGGCCTCGGACGTCGCGGGCCTGCCGCGAATCGTTTCGATCCAAAACGCCTTCAACCTCGTCAACCGGTCCTTCGACACCGGACTTTCCGAGATCTTCTATCGCGAGCAAGTGAGCCTGCTGGCCTATTCGCCGCTGGGACAGGGCTATCTCAGCGGCAAATATGAAGGCGGCGCGGTGCCGCCGGGCTCACGCAAGGGGCTGTTCGACCGATTGGGCCGATATGAGCTGGGGAATGGACCCCGCGCCATCTCGACTTATGTAGCGCTGGCGCGCAAACATGGGCTTGACCCGGCGCAAATGGCGCTCGCCTTCGTGACCTCGCGGCCCTTCGTCACCTCCACCATCATCGGGGCAACGACGATGGATCAGCTCAAGACCGATATCGACGGAGCCTTGCTCAAGCTTCCAGACGAAGTGCTCAAGGACATCGAAGGCATCCACCTCACTTTTCCCAATCCCTGCCCGTAGATTTTTACCGACCCAGATTGCGCCATGCCCAGACTATTTTCCGGGATCGAAGTTCCAGCTTCCGTGGCGCAGCGGCTTAACCTCGTCCGCGCCGGCTTGAACGGCGCCCGCTGGATCGACCCCGCCAACTATCATCTAACCCTGCGCTTCCTGGGCGATGTCGATAACATCACCGCGCGCGATTTCGCCCACAGCCTGGGGGATATCCTGGCCCCGGCCTTCGAGCTCAGGCTTCAGGGTCTATCGAGCTTTGGCGGCCGCAAGCCGCGCGCCATCTTCGCCCGCGTTTCCCCGTCCGAGGCGCTGCAATCGCTGCAGCGGGCGCATGAGCGCGCCGCCCGCGCGGCGGGATTGCCGCCGGAGCCGCGCAATTTCACCCCGCATATCACCGTGGCGCGGTTGAAAGGCTCAAGCTCGGAGGCGGTGGCGCTCTATCTCGAGCGGCAGGGCTATTTGAGCAAGGCCTTCGAGGTCAGCCGCTTCGTGCTGTTCTCCTCCCGCGCCTCGATCGGGGGCGGTCCTTATGTGGTCGAGGCCGCCTATCCGCTGGAGGACCAGACGAGCCTGGTCTAGGCGCCCCGTTTCGCCGGCAGCGACTCGTCTCCCACCAGCGATGCGAGCAGGCCTTGCGCCGCCTCCTCGATCAGATCGAGCGCCTGATCGAAGCCCTCGGCATCGCCGAAGAACGGGTCCGGCACGTCCTTGGTCCCAACCTGGGGCGCAAATTCGAGGAAGTGACGGATCTTGGCATGCGCCTCACGCGGGGCGCGGCGTCTGAGCTCGGCCGAATTCGCGCGATCCATGACGATCAGGAGATCGAAGCGGGAGAAATCCTCGGGCGCGACCTGCCGGGCGCATTGGCCGGAAATGTCGATGCCGCGCGCCTGCGCCGCGGTCTGGGCGCGGGCGTCCGGCGCCTGCCCGATATGCCAATCGCCGAGACCCGCCGAGTCGACCTCGAAGCGCTCGGCCAGCCCCTCCTCCTCGATCACGCGCCGAAACACGCCCTCGGCCATGGGCGACCGGCAAATATTGCCGAGGCAGACGAAGAGGAGGCGGTGCGTGGCCATTGGGGCTGCTTCGCATGAGCGGGGGTTGATGACAAGATGGCGAAACCGGCTTCTTGCGGAGAACCGGCCCCCACCCTATGTGTTTGACGGACTTCGGCTCTTTCAGCCTTGGCGAGGTAACGGCATGATGGCTTGGAACGACGCGAGCGAGCTCCGTAATGTGGCCTTCGGCAAGGGGATTTCCTTGCGCGCATTCGCCGAGCGTGAGCGCAAGGTACGTACTGAATTCTGGCAGAAGCTCAAGCACTTCGCCGGGCAAGTCCCGTTCGTCGAGGATATCGTCGCGGGTTACTATTGCGCACTCGATCCGGCCACGCCGATGCGCGTGCGCGGCATGCTGCTCGCGGCCATCGCCTATTTCATCGTACCGCTCGATCTGGTTCCGGACATCATCGCCGGACTCGGCTTCGCCGACGACGCGGCCCTGGTCACGGCGGTGCTCGCGCTCGTCTCCTCGCATATCACGCCGACCCATCGGGCGGCGGCGGCGCAGGCGCTCGACCAGGAATTGCCCCCCGCCTCTTAGCCAAGCATCGCAACTTCACGCTATGCCTCAGAGCTGCGGGTTGACGATCACCTTGCCGGTGACCTTCCGGCCTTCGATCAGCCGAAGTGCCTCGGCGGTTTCCACCAGGGGGAAGCTGGCGTGGATATGGGGCTTGATCAGTCCCTCGCGGCACCACGCGAGCAGCTCCGCCATGTTGGCGCGGTGGCGGTCCGGATGGCGCTCGACGAAGGCGGTCCAGAACACGCCGATGAGCGAGCAGCCCTTGAGCAGAATAAGATTGAGCGGAATGCGCGGGATCTCGCCTGCGGCAAAGCCGACCACCAGATAGCGCCCTTCCCACGCGGTCGCCCGCAAGGCCGGCTCCGCATGCGGCCCTCCGACGCAATCATAAATCACATCGACGCCTTTGCCGCCCGTCATCTCTTTCAGCCGGGCTTTCAGATCCTCATCCTGATAGTTGATGCCCGCCTCGGCTCCGTGCGCATGCGCGAGCTCGAGCTTGCCGGCGGAGGACGCGACCGCGATGACACGGCCGCCCATGATCTTCGCCAACTCGACCGCCGCGAGCCCGGCGCCACCGGCGGCACCGAGCACGGCGATGGTCTCGCCCGGCATCAGCTG
>JBAUEK010000313.1:0-2157 GCA_049678565.1 Methyloceanibacter sp.
GCGATGCCGCGAGCCTGATACCGTCGGCGATCGCCCAGACTCAAATCAGCTGCAATCGTGCTTGCTGCGTGCAGTTCAAGTCGTGTCTGGCGCTGCGGTCCTGCGAAGTGAGCGCGATCGCTTGTCCATGAGCTGGCGACCCACCCGGCGCGCCGGCGACTTCAGTCCTTCTCGCTCTCGCGCTGCTTCACCAGTTCCTCGGCGAGCTGGACGCGGAGAGCGCCGGGCAGATCGAGCCCGGCCAGCTTCCACTGCCATTGGCTCAGGCTTAGCTTCACTCTGAATTGCTCCTCGGCGGATTTCTGCGGCGGCAGATAGACGTAATAATCGTCGCCGCGATACTCCGAGTTCCACCAGATCTTCCACCCGCTCTGAAATGCGGATTTGGAGAACGGCGCGAGCTCCGCCGGGATTTTGGCGCCGCCGCCGGCGCTGCCCTTGGTCAGCAGCTCCATCAGCGTCGCCTCATTGACCAAACGCGCGACGATCGGATCGGCGTAGGAGGCGCCAAGACCGATGGCGATGCTCTTGCCGAAGAGGCCGAGCTTCTTCTCCTTGCCGGTGAGCTCGAGATAGGTCTCGACGATCTGCTTGGTCAGCGACTTCCGCAAGGCGCGGTAATCGACCCTCCGGCTCAGAGCGGGGGCGTCCCTGGCTTCGATGGCCGACGCGATTCGGTAGAAGCCGGCGACCGGCCAGATGGCGTAGGCCAGGAGGAAAACCGCCAGGATGGCGGCGATACGGAGGGTCCAGCGCATGACGCTGTTAAGCCAGCCAATGAGGCCAAAGGGAGGCGCGTCTGGACCTAGGGCAGCGCCCCGGCGTTCGTCGCCTCGGTCGCCGGCGTCAGGCGCCAGATGGCGTTGCCAACGTCGTCGGCGACGAGCACGGCGCCGGCCCGGTCGATGGCGACGCCGGCAGGGCGGCCGCGGGCGAAGCCAAACAGGTCGATGAAGCCGGTGAGAATATCCTCCGGCGGACCTGAGGGGCGGCCGTCGGCGAAGGGCACGAAGATTATTTTGTAGCCGCTCTGGGGCCTCCGATTCCACGACCCGTGCTGGCCGATAAAGGCGCCGCCCTTGTACCGCGCCGGCAGCAGCGCGCCGTCATAGAAGGCGAGGCCGAGCGACGCGGTGTGAGCGCCGAGCGCGTAGTCGGGAATGATGGCTTTCGCGACGAGATCCGGCCGCTGCGGCTCGACGCGTGGATCGAGGTGCCGGCCAAAATAGCTGTACGGCCAGCCGTAGAAGCCGCCCTCGATGACCCGCGTCAAATAATCGGGAACAAGATCGCTGCCGAGCAGGTCGCGCTCGTTGACCGTGGTCCAGAGCTCACCACTGTCAGGTTGCCAGGCGAGACCGTTGGGGTTGCGCAGGCCCGAGGCAAAGATCCGCTGCTTCCCGGTCGATGGGTCGATCTCGACAATGGCGGCTCGGCCGAGCTCATTCTCCAGCCCATTCTCGCCGGCATTGCTATTGGAGCCGACGGTGACGAACAGGCGCGAACCGTCGCCACTGGCGATGACATTCTTGGTCCAGTGATAATTGATCGGCCCGGCGGGCAGGTCCGCGATCTTCACCGCGGGCGCGGTGATCTTGGTCTCCCCCTCCTCATAGGGAAAACGCAACAGGGCGTCGGTGTCGGCAACGTACAGATCCTGTCCCGCCAAGGTCATGCCGAAGGGAGAATTCAACCCCTCCAGGAAGGCCGATCTCGTCTCGGCGATGCCGTCACCATCGGCGTCGCGCAACAAGGTGATTCGGTTGGGGCTGTCGACTCCAGCCCCGACAATGCTCATGACGACAGCCATGGCTACCCCCATGAAGTCGCGAGGTGCGTCGGAGGGCGGCGTGTTGGTCTCGGCGACGAGCACGTCGCCATTCGGCAGGACATAGAGCCAGCGCGGGTGGTCGAGGCCGCTGGCGAAGGCGCCGACGGTGAAGCCTGCGGCCGGAACCGGCGCGCTGCCGTCCGGCCAACCCCTGGCCGGCGCGAGGCTCACAGTGGGGAAAAGCGTTAGCTTTGGCGGGGGAAGTTGAGGGTTGGGGCCAGTGCCCTCCTCCTCGGACAGGGTGGCGCTATCGCCGCACCCGGCCAAGCTGAGGGCCAACAAGCCAGCGAGTAATGTGAACGTCATCTGGCGCATATAATTACCGT
>JBAUEK010000314.1:0-1732 GCA_049678565.1 Methyloceanibacter sp.
TCGGTTTGCGTCAGGGTGAGAGGTCCATCGGCCGCGACCGCGACCCGATAGTCGCCGGTCTCGCCCTCGACATTGTCGAGATCGAGCCTGATCGTGCTCTTGTCGCCGAGGAGCAGGAAGCGCGGCAGCGTGGCGGTGACCACCACCGGATCGCGCACCACCACATCGCCGACGGCGTGGCCGACTTTGTCCTTGCTCCACGCGACCGCCATCACCCGCAAGGTTCCGGCGAAGGCTGGAATGTCGAAGCTCGTCTCGGCCGTGCCGTCGGGGCCGACGCTGACGATGCCGGAATAAAGCGCGAGCGGGGCTTGGCTGGGAGGGCTTCCCTGGAGTTCGCCCGCGCCGGAATCGCCGCCGGAACGGATCTGTCCCTTGGTCCCCTGCATACCGTCGATCAGTTGGCCGTAAAGGTCGCGGACCTCGGAGGAGAGCTTGCGCTGGCCGAGATAATAATCGTCGGGCGCCGGCGCCTGGTAATGGGTGAGGTTGAGAATGCCGACGTCGACGGCCGAGACCACGATTCGCGCCTCCGCGCCGGGGGTGAGGCCTGCGAGCTTGACCGGCACCTTGAGCGTCGTCTCCGGGCGGATGCGGTCGGGCAGATCCAAGGCGACGCCAAGTGTGTGCGCCGCCTTGTCGATGGAGAACCACTGCACGCCGATGGCGCGCCCCGGCATGCGCTTGGCTTCCGCGTCGAGCGGGCGCCGCAAGGTGGCAAGCACATAGGCGCCGGTGCCCCAGCCCTCCTCCACCGTGAGCGGCAGTTTGGCGGTGCCCGCCTCGACCTCGGCCGTGGAGGTGGCAAGAAGCTTGTCGCCGATGACGGCAAGCGTCACTTGCCCGGCGGTGCGCGCGGTGACCGCGACGATCATGCTGTCGCCCGGTGCATATTCCGGCTGGTCGAGCGCGATCTCGAGCAGGTCCGGCGTGTCGGCGCTCGCTTCCGCGTACCAGCCTGAATCGAAGCCGAAGCTCGTCTCCGGCCCTTGCGGATCGGCGCTCGAGACCTCGAGCCGGTAGCGGCCCCAAGTGACGGGCACTGAGATGCGGCCGGCCGCATCGGGGGTCACGTCGATGGTGCCATCCGCGACGCGGCGCGTGACCTTGATCGGCTCGTACTGCCAATAGCCGTCGCTGCGATACCACTGATATTTTGAATCGACCCGGAGCAACTGCCAACGCAGCCCCGTCTTGGTTAAAGGCTTGCCGTCAGGCGCGACCATAACCACGTCGAAGCTCGCCGTGTCGGCATCGCCGAGCGACTTGCCGGTGAACAGCGGCTTGACCCCGATCATCGCTTGCGACGGCGTGATCGGCAGCGCGAGCTTGCGCTCGACCGCGCGGCCACCCGGCTCCGCCAGGCGCACCACGATCGTGGCTTCGAGCGGCCGCGTCGACGCCGGCACCTTGCCGAGGCTCGCGCTGAAGCGCGCCATGCCCTTGGCGTCGGTTTCGGGTAGATCGGCCAGGGGCAGAAGGTCTGAATCGCTGCCGTCATCGCTGTCGGCCTCGTCGCGGCCGAACACATAACCGGCAAATCCCGGACGCTCCGCGGCCCTGGCGATACGGATCTCGCCGTCGAGATTGAGGCCCGCGGCCGGCGCGCCATAGAGGAAGCGCGCATCGACGCTGATCTCAGCCGGCGAATCCGGTGAGATGCCGAGAGCGGTGGTGCTGAGATCGAATTCGAGCCGGTCCGGAACATAATCCTCGACCAGGAAACTCGCCT
>JBAUEK010000315.1:0-3545 GCA_049678565.1 Methyloceanibacter sp.
CAGGCCGCCGCGCCGCTTGATCCAGGTGCGGACGTCCGAAGGATAGGCGGCGGTGACGGCGCGCGTCGCCTCCCGCGCGGCGTAGCTACGGCCGGTCTCGCGGTCGACAATTCGCGGCGCATGGAAGCCGAGCACGGCCCGGCGCGTGACGCAGATGCGGTTGCGTGGAATGGTACTCAGCACCAGCGTGCAGGCGGAGAGGCAAGGCCCGTCGATGACGACCCGCTCGCCCGATTGGCGTACCCGGGCAAACAGGCTGAGATAGTCCTCGACATAGCCGCCGGCGCTCGCCCGAATACGAACCTCAGCAACTGCCGGTGCGAGCGATGTCAGGCACAACACCAAAGCGAACAGGATGCGCGCCATAGGTATGCTCCAGCGGACCATTCCAAGCCCCTCGCACAGGATGGAACACGGCTTGAACGGCGGATTTGGGGCGGGCGGGGGAGGGCGCGCAGGGGGTGAAAGTAAAGGTCTCCTCGACTAGGCCTCATCTTTGATGGTCAAAAGCCCGGATCCGTCTTACGAAGGCCGCAAGGACCTGGTTTGGGGACTCGGTCCAGCAGCTTCCCAGCGCTTCAATTTCGTCCTGCCCCGAAACTCTAGCCACGCCACTCTCCGACGCTCGGAACCGGTGCGATGTCTGACCGGAGAGGAAATCAAACATGCGATCCAGCGAGCAGGTCATCCTTGTCACCGGAGCCGCGAGTGGCATTGGGCAGGAGCTTTGCCGGTTGTTTGCTCGCAATGGCGCCAGAGTTGGCCTGATCGACCGCGACGAAGGCAAATTGGAGGCCTTCGCGCATGAACTTCGCCAGGCGGGCGTGCACTGCGCGACGGCCACGGCCGATGTGCGCCAGCGCGACCAGGTGCATAATGCGGTCGGCCGGATCGCCGGCGCCCTGGGGCCGGCCGATATCCTGATCCCTTGCGCCGGTATCTGCCGCGCCTCGACCGTCGACGATCTGGATGTTTCCCAGCTCGAGGAGATCCTGCAGATCAACTTCCTCGGCATGGTCTACACGATCGAAGCCGTCCTCCCCTCGATGCTGGAGCGAAACAGCGGCCAGATTGCTGGAATCTCCAGCATGGCGGGGGTGCGCGGCATCCCCTTCGAGCCGGCCTATTCCGCTAGCAAGGCCGCGGTCGGGGCCTATCTCGAAAGTCTCCGCTCGGAGCTCCGGCAGCGGGGTATCGCCGTCACCACGGTGTTTCCAGGCTATGTGCAGACCCCACTGCTCGATGAGATCAACGGCATGATGGGGGCGGACATGTCGAGCGGCAAGGCGTTCACGGCGAGTGCCGCGGCGGCCAGGATCATGCAAGCTCTCGAACGGCGGAAATCCTATGTTTATTTTCCGCGGCCGCTCGGATTGAGTGTCCGCCTCAGCCGGCTGATGCCGCCGCGCATGTACGACCGGGTGATGACCCGCATGTTCAGCCGGTTTTCAATTTCGCGGCGAGTGGCGGTGGCGGCCGAGCGGCCCTAACGGCGTGTGGTTTTAGGGCGGATGAGATCCTCGGCGACCATCCAATCGATGCAGTCCCTGAACATGGCTTCGAGGGATGCGGGCCGATAGTCGAGTTCGCGCATGGCCTTGTCGCTGCGGCAGACGATATGCCCGCACACCATGGCCGCCGATTCCGCCGATATCGTCGGTTCTTTGCCGGTGATCATCGAGATCCGCTCCGAGACGCGGCCGGCGAAGCGCAGCACCACCGGCCGGCCGACACCTTTATTGGTCGGCTGGCCGAGCACCTTACCCACCAATTGCACGATCTCGGCATAGGATGCCTCGGTCCCGCCCAGAAGGTAATTATGCCCGGTGCGCCCCTTCTCGGCCGCTGCAACATGCGCGCGAACCACCGCACCGACATCGGCATAGCAGGCGCGCCCCGGGGGAATTCGCAGCAATTTCCGGTTTGCCGCCAGGCGGATGAATTGCGACCAGGTGCCCCAGTCGTAGCGGCCGATGACATTGGCGGGATTGAGAAAGACCGCATCCAATCCTTGATCGATGCCCTTTGCGACTTCCTCCTCGGCCATGGCCTTCGAGTGCTGGTAGTTGAAGCTGTGTTTGCCGAGCTTCGGCGAGTCCTCGTCGAAGGCCTCGGCCGGAATGCCGTAGACGGCCGTCGATGAGGTATGCACGAATTTCCGGCTGCGCTTGGCCAGCGCCGTCGCCACCATGTTGCGCGTGCCTTCGACATTGGTTAGCCACTGCCGCTCTTTGTGACCGGACCACAGGCTGACATCGCCGGCGACGTGGAAAATTACATCGACATCTTCGGGCACGGCACGTTCGAGCGAGGCCCGGTCTTCGATCGCACCCTCAACCAGGCGAACGGGATATTTTTTCAAATGCGTGAGTCTAGAGTTGGGCCGATGCAGCGCGATCACGTCCCAGCCCGATTGCGTGAGCTGCTCGACGAGATTGAGGCCGACAAAGCCCGTGCCCCCGGTGACGAAGGCGGTCCTGTTCGGCATGATCGTGCCTTTCTGCTTCTGTGCGGCGGTTGTTCCGAGCCGAACGGCTCATGCGGCCACGCAATCATGGTTCAGACGCAAGGTTAGTTTATGGCCGGCGCCGGAGCCAGAAGGCATGGCCCGGTCTTGCAATTCCACGGTTTGGAACACTTTGCGGACGACGCGCATGGCCGCCTGATGGCGGATTGGATCAAGCGCCAACGACGCTCCGAGGCTAGGCTGTCGGGATGATTCAATTTTTACGAGAAGAAATAATAACTTAACACGCCAAACCGGAGGATGGCGGCAAGTGGGAAACATGCTAATGCCTAGGTCCCAAACCCAAGGGGGAAACACATGACGAAATCAGTTTTGGCGATTGCAGTTCTGGCTATGGCTCTTTCGACCGCGGCCTTCGCGGGCCCCGTCACGGATGAGGAAAGCAAGTACTGCGCACATGACTATCGGCAATATTGCGGCGAGGACGGGCTCGGAAGTCAATTGCTGGCGCTTTGCATGAGCAACCATGGCAAGGAGCTCTCTAAGCAGTGCATCCAAGCGCTGGTTGACGCCGGCGAGGTCACCGAGTCCGAGGTCGAGGCACGCGAGAAAGCCGGCCAGTGAGCAGCGGCTCGCGGTAGCCGATCGCAGCGTGGATCGTCTCCGTCTTGAGGTAATCCGCATGGCGGAAAGTCCTCTCCCCTGAGGAGAGAGGGGTATGTTTGAGACTGGCAATAATATTGCTATATCTCAATAAGTTAGACAAAGCGGTCGCTTAACATCACCATCTAGGCTGCATTTAGGCAGCAATAATTACGGGTGACGAAGTGGCGCCATAGGTTGGGTGTAAGGACTGAAAACATCGGACCGAACCGGTTCCACCAGTACCGAACCGTCTCGGGGCCGATATCGATCCCCCGCGCGATCGGCACGCCGGCTTCGGGCATTGTCAGAGTAAATTGGCTTGAGCCTCCTGGCGAGGTTTCTTAGCCTCCGACGATGCGCAATCCCTTCCGTTATTTCAACAGCTCACCCGAGGTTATCCGCCTCACGGTGATGATGTACATCCGCTATCCGC
>JBAUEK010000316.1:0-1866 GCA_049678565.1 Methyloceanibacter sp.
TCCGGCTCATCGCCCTTGGCAGCGACGCGCTGAAGGCCGATGGCTATACCCGGATCAAGCATGAGGTCGTGGTCGGTCCGATGCCGCCCTTCGGCGGCATCATCAAGACCAGCGACGATCTCTGGCGGATCATTGCCTTCATGCGCTCGAAGAATCCGAGCTCGATGAAGCAGGTGGACATGCCTTACGTGGCGCCCGCGCAATAGCCACCCGAGCCGGACGGCTGTTCAATTCTTGGTTATTTGACGATGGCCGCCAAGCATCTGCTTGGCGGCTTCGTTTTGCCCGCCCCCCTTGGGCCGGCGCGACCGCAACGCCAAGCGTGCGGCGCACAATCGCCAAGATTGCGATTGTTTAATACCAATGGCTTTGACGGCTGACTCTTGGGATTCCCGGCCGGGTTGATTTGTGATTCTTTGGCGCGGGGAGGATTCGCGCCATGGGATCAGCGGTGAAGATGCGGACGGACTTTTCGGCGGCGGAGCTTCGGCGGCTGGCCAAGGCCTCGAAGGAGGCCAACCAGAGCCGGCGGCTTCTGTCGCTGGCGGCGATCAGGGACGGGCGGAGCCGTGAGGAGGCCGCGAAGATCGGCGGCATGGACCGGCAGACGCTCAGGGATTGGGTGCACCGGTTTAATGCGTCGGGGCTCGAGGGACTGAAGGACGCCTGGTGGAGCGGACCTGCACCTCGGCTGTCGCCAGCGCAGAAGGCGGAACTGGCCGAGATCGTGGAAACGGGGCCGGATCCGACCGTTGACGGCGTGGTGCGTTGGCGGCGCATTGATCTCCAGAAGGTCATCAAGGCACGCTTCGGCGTCGCCTACCACGAGCGCTACGTGTCGACGCTCCTGAAGCAGCTCGGCTTCTCCCACATGAGCGCCCGGCCACGCCATCCCGCGCAGGACGGCGAGACCGTCGAGGCTTACAAAAAAACTTCCCGCGCACGCTGAGCGCGCATCTGGCCGATCTGCCTAAGGGGACGCCAGTCGAGGTCTGGTTCCAGGACGAAGCCAGGATCGGGCAGAAGAACGGTCTCGTGCGGCAATGGGCCAGACGCGGCACCCGGCCCAGACAGCCGGCCGACCAGCGCTACGAGAGCGCCTATCTGTTCGGCGCCATCTGCCCGGCGCGCGGAACCGGCGCAGCCCTCGCACTGCCGTTTGCCGACACAGAGGCCATGCAGCTCCACCTCGACGAGATCAGCCGCCATGTCGCAAAAGGCGCGCACGCCGTGCTGCTGCTCGACCGCGCCGGCTGGCACACGACGGCGAAGCTCGAGGTTCCCAAGAACATCACGCCGATCTTCCTGCCGTCTCGCGCGCCAGAACTGAACCCGGTCGAGAACGTCTGGCAATATCTACGCGCCAACTGGCTCTCAAACCGTGTCTTCGACAGCTATGACGCCATCGTCGACGCCGCATGCGAGGCTTGGCAAAAGCTAATCGCTCAACCAGACACGATTACATCGATCGGAATGCGCGACTGGGCCCACGTCGGTCAATCATTATGACCGTTGGTATAACTTGGCAAAAAGATTGCCATGCTATTCGCTCCGCCATGCCGTAAGCCTATAGTGCTGGAGGACAGTGTTCCCAAGCCGGTGGCCGCTTCCCCCGCGCCAGAGCGTTCCCGGCAAATCTCGACGATCCGCGATCCTAGGTAACGCTACAGGAGCAAGTGGAGCGAAGCAGGCCCATGTTGAGTTCGTCTGTGTTTAGTCTGCATCTCGGCGCCAGACTGACCGTCCGCCTCGCGGTGGCGTCTTTCCTCACCCTCCTCGTCACCACCGGATCGATGCTGGCCGAAGAGCCCGCCGCTGCGCCGGCAGCGCCCGCCGCTGCACCGGCAGCGCCCGCCGCGCCGGCAG
>JBAUEK010000317.1:0-1841 GCA_049678565.1 Methyloceanibacter sp.
CAATTGCCGCGCCTGCATGGTCGAGGTCGAGGGCGAGCGCGTGCTCGCCGCCTCCTGCATCAGGAAGCCGACCCCGGACATGGTGGTGAAAACGGCGACGGATCGGGCCGTGAAGGCACGCCGCATGATCATGGAGCTGTTGCTTGCCGATCAGCCGCCGCGCGAGGATTCGCCCGACCGCGTTTCGCCATTCTGGCACTGGGCCGAGGCGGAGAAGATCGAGACCTCCCGCTTCCCGGCCCACGGTATTCTCAAGCCCGATGTCTCTCATCCCGCCATGGCGGTCAATCTCGATGCCTGCATCGATTGTGGCCTCTGCGTGCGCGCCTGCCGCGAAGTTCAGGTCAATGACGTGATCGGCATGGCCTTCCGTACTATCGATACGAAGCCGGTATTCGACTTCGACGACCCCATGGGCGCTTCTACTTGCGTCGCTTGCGGCGAATGCGTCCAGGCCTGTCCAACCGGCGCGCTGATGCCGAAATCGATTGTCGATCCGATCACCCAGCACGGCAGTCGCGAGGTCGACCGGGAGGTTCACTCGGTCTGCCCCTATTGCGGGGTTGGTTGTCAGATCAGCTATCAGATCAAGGACAACACCATCGCCTTCGTGCAGGGCCGCGACGGTTATTCCAACGAGAACCGCCTCTGCGTCAAAGGCCGCTTCGGCTTCGACTACATCACCAATCCGCAGCGGCTGATGAAGCCGCTGATCAGGAAGCCGGGGTTGCCGAAGGGCGTCGATGTCGATCCTTCGAACCCGTTCACGCATTTCCGCGAGGCGAGCTGGGATGAGGCCCTCGATTTTGCCGCGAACGGCTTGGCCCGGGTGGCGAAGGACCATGGCAACGCGACGCTCGCCGGATTTGGCTCGGCCAAATGCTCGAACGAGGAAGCCTATCTATTCCAGAAGCTGATGCGAACGCGCTTCCGCAACAACAATATCGATCACTGCACGCGGCTGTGCCATGCATCATCGGTCGCCGCCTTGATCGAGGGCATCGGGTCCGGCGCCGTGACCGCGACCTTCAACGAGGTCGAGCATGCAGACGTGGTCATGATCATCGGCGCCAATCCGACCGAAAATCATCCCGTCGCCGCGACCTTTTTCAAGCAGGCGGCAAAACGCGGCGCCAAGCTGATCGTCATCGATCCGCGCGGCACGGCGCTGCGCGAATACGCCACCTATATGCTGCAATTCAAGCCGGCGAGCGACGTCGCCCTCCTCAATGCCATCATGCATGTGATCGTGGAGGAGAAGCTCTACGACGTTCAGTATCTGCAAGCCTATACCGAGCATTTCGAGAGCCTGAAGGACCACCTCACCAGCTACAGCCCCGAATCCGTGGCCGAGATCTGCGGCATCGAGGCCAAGACCATCCGTGAGGTCGCGCGCGCCTTCGGCCGGGCCGAACGCGCCATGATCTTCTGGGGCATGGGCATCTCGCAACACGTGCACGGCACCGACAATGCGCGCTGCCTCATCGCGCTGGCGCTGATGTGCGGCCAGGTCGGCAGGTCCGGCACCGGGCTCCATCCCTTGCGCGGGCAGAACAACGTGCAGGGCGCTTCCGACGCGGGCCTGATCCCGATGTTCTATCCGGACTATGCCGACGTTAAGAGCGAGGACGTCCACAAGAAATTCGAGGAGCTGTGGCACACGCCGCTATCGACGAAGCCTGGCCTGACCGTGGTCGAGATCATCAACGCGGCGAATGCGGGCGAGATCAAGGGCATGTATATCCATGGCGAGAACCCCGCCATGTCGGACCCCGATCTCGACCATGCGCGCGCCGGTATCGCCAAGCTTGAGCATCTCGTCGTGCAGGATATCTTCCTCA
>JBAUEK010000318.1:0-12594 GCA_049678565.1 Methyloceanibacter sp.
AAATAGCTGATGAAGCCGAGAAACACGATGGCCGCGGTGCGGTTGAACAGCATGGCGCAGGTGAAGGCGGCGATCATCCACCACCAGGAGGCGATCCGCGTTTGCAGCTCGTGATAGCGCCCGCTGGCGTCGCGCTGCTGCAACACAAAGGCGATCACTGTGGCCGCGATCAAAACCGCATAGATGCCGGCGGTGGCGTAGACCACATTGGCCGGGATGCCCCAGATCGTGGTCATGGGGGTGGAGCCTCGGCGCGAAGCGTCTTGGCGGCCGCGACGATGCTTCGGGCCCGGTTGAAGATGGTAAGCAGGCCGAGCGCGAGCAGCACGGCGAGATAGGCCGTGGTCCACATGCCCGGCGCGAGGCCGGCGCCGATGAGAACAGCGAGGAGGCCGAAGGCGAAGGCGCGGTCGCTCTTGCCGAGCGGCCCGTCATAGCGGCGCTCGCCGCCGAGCATCGGTCCGAGCGCGCCGGCCATCTCGCCGATAATAGCCGCGATCACCACCAGCACGACCAGCGGGGCATTCACGCCCGCGACCAGGGCGAAAGGGAGATAGAGCGCGGCGTCGGAGACGACATCGCCAAGCTCGTTCAGCACCGCGCCTTCAGGGCTCGCTTGGGCGTGCTCCCGCGCCATCATGCCGTCAATGGCGTTGAGCGCCATGCGCAAGAATAGCGTCACCGGCAACAGCAGGAACGGCCAGCGCGATTGCGGGAGCAGCGCCAGCCAGGCGCCATGGGCGAGACTCAAAGCGAGCGCGGCGAGGGTCACGCCATTGGCGGTGATGCCGGCGCGAACCAAAGTGCCGGCCACCGGGCGCAGCAAGGCCTGAAACTTCGGCTTCAGATCGTAGATGGTGGCCAAGCGCGAGACCCCGCCGTCACAAGGACGGTGGCCGTTTTAGAGCTATTCGTGGCTAGCCGATACTCTGATCTTGGGCGATGACCCGGCCATGACGCGTCGGAGAGGGCCCGCTCGACCTATTCCTTGCTTTCGACGCGGGCCAACAGCTCCTCGACCTTGGGCAGGATACCTTGAACGATGCGCGCCACGCCTTGGGCATTGGGGTGCAGCCCGTCGTCAAGGGTGAGGCCGTTGTCGAGCGCGACGCCGTCGAGAAAGAAGGGATAAAGCAGGAGGTCGTAGCGGGCGGCGAGATCGACATAGATGGCGTTGAAGGCCTCCACATAGTCCTGGCCCATATTGCGCGGCGCTTCCATGCCGGCGAGCAGCATCGGTAGTCCGCGCGCTTGCACTTGGGTGATGATCGTCTCCAGCGTCGCCTTGGTCGTTTGCGGGTCCAGGCCCTGGAGCGCGTCATTGGCGCCGAGCTCGATGATGACGGCGCTGGCATCGTCCGGCAGCGACCAGTCGAGCCGCGCCAGCCCCGCCGCCGCCGTATCGCCGGAGACGCCGGCATTGACCACCTTGACCTCCTGGCCGCGCGCGCGCAGCGCCTGTTGCAGCTGCGCCGGGAAGGCTTGATCCTGGGCCAGGCCGTAACCGGCGGTCAGGCTGTCGCCGAAGGCCACGATCACGGGCGCGCGCAACCCTGCCTCATTCGCGTGCAACCCCGATGCGGCCAGCAGCGCGGCGGCGGCAACCATCACGACCATGTGTCGTTCCATCTTTTGACCTCTTTCGCTCTTCTTTATTCCAAGCCGTCGTGCCATGTCAGGAGTGCGACGCGATTCCATGGATCAAACTCTTAAGCCACCCCATCCGCCCGCCATCAGGCTTGAGGGCGTACATGTCACCCTCCCGTCGCGCGCGGGGCCGGTCGCCATTCTGCGCGGGCTCGATTTGAACGTGGCCGCGGGCGAAGCCATCGCCGTGGTCGGGCGCTCAGGCTCCGGCAAATCCACGCTGCTCCTCGTCATCGCCGGCCTCGAGCGCGCCACTGACGGCCAAATCTCCGTGCTCGGCGCCGATCTCACCGCGCTCGATGAGGACGATCTCGCCCGTCTCCGTGCCGCCAATATTGGGATCGTGTTCCAATCCTTCCACCTCGTGCCGACCATGACCGCGATCGAGAATGTCGCCTTGCCGCTCGAATTCCTCGACCGCGACGACGCCTTCACCGCCGCGCGAGACGCGCTGGCCGAGGTGGGGCTCGCCCATCGCGAGACGCATTTTCCCGGACAGCTCTCCGGCGGCGAGCAGCAGCGCGTCGCCATGGCGCGGGCCTTGGCGCCGCGGCCCTCTCTCATACTGGCCGACGAGCCGACCGGCAATCTCGACGACACCACGGGGGCTGAGGTGATGGACCTTCTGTTCACCCTCAAGCAGAAAAGCGGCGCCACGCTGCTCCTGATCACCCACGACCGGGCCCTGACCAAACGCTGCGACCGCATCGTCACCCTCGTCGATGGCCGCATTCAGGGCGCGGGCGCCAAACACAAGGCCGCCGCCTCGTGACCGCGGCGAGCGTGGCCATCACCGGCGGGACGAGAGGCCTGAGGCTGCCGCTGGCAATCGCCATCGCCATGCGCGAGCTGCGCGCCGGTGCCGGCGGACTTGCGGTATTCGTGATCTGCATCGCCCTCGGCGTCACCGCCGTCGCCGCCATCGGCTCGCTCGGGGCCTCTTTCGACGCGGCGCTGGCCCGCCAGGGCCGCACCCTGGTCGGTGGCGATCTCGCCTTCGAGCGCGTGCATCGCCGCGCCAGCGCCGAGGAGCGGGCGGCGCTCGAGGCCGAGGGCCTCGTCAGCGAGTCGGCGAGCCTTCGCGCCATGGCCCGGCTTCCGGGCGGCAAGAGCGCCCTCGTCGAAGCGAAGGCCGTCGATGCGGCCTACCCCCTTTATGGCGAGGTCGATATCGCCGACCCCAAGGGCGCCGGCGCGCTCTGGCGCGAGCCCGGCGTGATCGTAGTGGAGCGGTCTCTGCTCGAGCGTCTCGATGCCAGCATCGGCGGCACGCTTCTGATCGGCGATGCGACCGTCAAGATCGGCGGCGTCCTCGGCGGACAACCGGACCGGCTCGCCGACCGCCTCGCTTATGGACCGCGCGTGCTGATGTCCCTCGACACGCTCGGCCTGACCGGGCTGGTGCAACCTGGAAGCCTCATCCGCTGGATCTACCGCCTCAAACTCCCCGCGCCGCGTGCCGACGACAAGAAGGCGCTGAACGCGGCCAGATTCACCATCGAGGCCAAATTTCCCGAGAGCGGCTTCGCCATTCACGACTGGACCGACCCCGCGCCGTCGATCCGCCGCGAGGCGAAGCGCTTCACCCAATTCATCAGTCTGGTCGGGCTCGCCGCCCTCCTGCTCGGCGGCATTGGCGTCGGCAACGCCATCGGCAGCTATATGGCGAAGAAGCGGATGGTGATCGCCACCTTCAAGAGCCTGGGCGCCCCGAGCCGCCTCGTGCTTCTGGTCTATCTGATCCAGGCGCTCATGCTCGCGGGCCTGGGCATCGCCATCGGGCTCACGCTCGGGGCCCTGGCCCCGGCTCTGATCTCCGCCACCTACGGCGACGCTTTGCCGATCGCGCTCGCGGTCGAGCCGCACCCCCGGTCGCTCTTGACCGCCGCCGGCGCGGGGCTCCTGACCATGCTCCTGTTCGTGCTGCTACCCTTGGGCCGCGCCGCCGCCGTGTCTCCGGCCGTGCTGATGCGCTCGCATCTCACCGAGGAGGGGGAGCGCCCCGGCTGGGCGTTCGTCGCCGGCGCGGCCGCGAGCGGAGTGGCGCTGTTCGGCTTGGCCCTGGCCGCCTCGGATGAGCGGGTCATCACCGCCTCGATCTCGGCCGGCATCGTCGCCGCCTTCTTGCTGCTGTGGGGATTCGGCTGGGCTCTGCAGAAGCTCGCTTCACGCTTCCGCCGCACGCGGCCGCCGGCCTGGGCCATGGCGCTCGCCAGCATCGCCGGGCCGGGGTCCATCGCCCGCCAAGTCGCGATCTCGCTCGGGCTCGGGCTCGGCTTCCTCGTCGCCATCGCCCTGATCGACCGCTCCTTGATGGCGGAATTCGCCAACACCATCGAGGCCGAGGCTCCCGCCTATTATTTCCTCGATGTCGACGCCAACGAGCTTGACGCCTTCCGCGATACCGCCAAGGCCATCGAGCCCGAGGCGAAGCTCGCCGACGCGCCGATGCTGCGGGGTCGCATCGTTGCGGTCAACGGCGTCGCGGCGGAGAAAATCGAGGCCTCTCCAGACAGCCGCTGGGTGCTCTCCGGCGACCGCGGCCTGACTTACGCCGATGAGGTGCCGAAAGGCTCGACCATCGCCGAAGGCGAATGGTGGCCAAAGGACTATGCCGGTCCGCCGCTCGTATCCTTCGACGCCGAAGCGGGGCGCGGGTTAGGCGTCAAGCTCGGCGACACCGTCACCGTCAATGTTCTCGGCCGCAATGTCGAAGCGCGCATCGCCAATTTGCGCAAGGTCGATTGGGAATCGCTTGCCATCAATTTCGTCATGGTGTTCTCGCCCAATACCCTGGCGAGCGCGCCGCACCGCATGCTCACCACGCTGGAGCTGCCCGAGGGCGCCACGCCGGCGCGGGAAGCGAAGATCGTGCAGGCGCTGGCGGACCGCTTTCCCCTGGTCACGGCGATCAAGGTCGGCGACATCGTCAGTGCCGCCAAGGATCTCCTGGAAAAAGTCATGACCGCGATCCGCATGACCGCGGGCGCGATTCTCCTGATCGGAGCCTTCGTGCTTGCCGGCGCCGTGGCCGCGACCCAGCAGCGGCGAAAATATCAGGCCGTGCTCTACAAGACCCTCGGCGCCACGCGCGGGCGTATCGTCCGCGCCGAGCTCACCGAGTTCGGGCTCCTGGGATTTGCCACCGCCGCCTTCGCCGTCGCCGCCGGAACGGCCATGGCCTGGGTGCTGTGCACATGGGTATTCGAGGTGAAGTTCAGCTTCTCTGGCATCGCCGCGGCCGAGACGGTGGCCTTGGCCTTGGCCCTGGTGCTCGGCCTCGGCGCGATCGCCACCTGGCGGGTGCTGTCGGCCAAGGCCGCGCCCTATTTGCGTGGTGAATGACGGACTGATGACTGGAGTAGGTCTGCCGGAGGCTCGGCTTGCGCTCAGCGCCCTAAGCACCCATATTCGGTCTAACGTGTGTTCCATCGAACCAATGTCGCATCAGCAAGGGCGAAAGGACTATCCATGGCGGACCTAGACAGACGATACGCGCAAGGCACGACCGTCGGCCGCGCCGAAACCGGCGTGATCGATCAGGGCCTCCGCGCCTATATGCTGCGTGTGTACAATTACATGGCTATCGGTCTCGCAGTGACCGGTATCGTGGCGTGGGCCACGGCCAACTATGCGATGGCGAATCCCGCCTTCGCGCAGACGATCTATGGCAGTGGATTGAAATGGGTGATCATTTTTGCCCCCTTGGCGATGGTGTTCTTCATCTCGGCGCGCATCAACTCCATGGGCCTTGGCGCAGCGCAAGCGTCGTTTTGGGCCTTCGCAGCACTGATGGGGCTATCGATCTCTTCGATCTTCCTGGTCTACACCCAGGCGAGCATTACACAGGTGTTCTTCATCACCGCCGCGTCCTTCGGTGCGCTGAGCCTCTACGGCTACACCACGAGCAAGGACCTGTCGGCCTGGGGCTCCTTCCTGTTCATGGGCCTGATCGGCATCATCATTGCGATGGTGGTGAATATATTCCTGGCGTCCACGGCGCTGCAATTCGCGATCTCGGTCATCGGGGTGCTGATCTTCGCCGGTCTCACCGCCTATGACACCCAGCAGATCAAGGAGATGTATTTCGCAGGAGACGACGGCACCGTCGCCGGCCGCAAGGCGGTGATGGGGGCGCTGCGGCTCTATCTCGACTTCCTCAACATGTTCATGATGCTGCTCTCGCTCTTCGGCGGCCGCCGATAGGCACCAGCTAACGGGCACAAGTCAGGGCCCCGGCCATTCGCCGGGGCCTTTTCTTTGGTGCCGTCGCTAGGCCTCGACCAGGCGCAGGCCCTTGTCGAGGGCGCGGAGCACCCGGGCGAGATCGTGGCCGCGCTTGAGGATCAGCCCCGTCGCCGCGATCACGCTATAGATGCCCTGGCGGCGTGCGAGCTTGGGCGATTTCTCGATGCGATAGAGCGGAATCTCGGTCGTACGCCGGAACACGGAAAACACCGCCTTCTCGCGCAAAATGTCGATGGCGTAATCGCGCCATTCGCCGCTGCGGACCTTGCGACCGTAAATATTGAGGATTTGAGACAATTCCTGGCGGTCGAAAGCGATACCGCCGCGCCGGGAGACAACCTCGGACTGATGGGAGTGGCCGCCGGCCCTGCGAGCCAGCGGCAAGACTATGGGCTCGGTTTCGCTCAATGGCGCCTCCTGCAAATGGAAGCTTCATGATGACCCCCGAGGTGAGGAAATTCAAGCAAATGCCTACGGCCGCACGACTTGTAATACTTTGAAACACAAATCACAGTTCCGCCCAGTTTCAGCCCTTGGCAAGCCCCAAAGAGCGGTATCATTAGCCATGTTGCCTCTCGGCCCGGTCCAGGTAGAGGCTTCGGAATTCAGCCCCCCAGCCCCCCGGGGTCTTCTCTCGGACCGGGCCATTTGGCTCCGTTCTTCCACAACTTTCCTCCCGTGGATGCATCAGCGGGTCGGGTCTTCCGGCCCGCTTTTGTTGTGCACGAGAGCTTGGAAACGACGCGTGGGGAGAGGTGAGCAGGGGAGACGCTAGGCCCGCCCTAGGGCATGAACTCGGCGGCGCCGAGGATGGGTCCGGTGTTCTCCACCTGCAGCAGCGCGAACAGACAATCGCCGCCCATGGTCTTCAGGTCCTTAAGCGGCAATCTCAGCGTCATCGCTTCGCCGTGCCAGATGCCGATCGGAGTGAATTCGCGTACCGGATGGTGATAGCTGAGCGCGCGCCCGCGATTCTCGCCGCGCGCGACCTCGACCTTTTCCACCTCTTTGGCGATGGCGAGCCAGACCGCGGCGGCACGGCGGTCGGAGCCCGCTGGCGCCGCGCCGATATCGACGACCAGGGTGTCGCCCTCGGCATGCATGCTGACCGGCACCTTGACCTCGGCCAGCCTCTTCTCGGCCGCCTTGACCGCCGCGCGGACGGCGCTCTCGTCGGCGCCGTTCACATGGACGACGCCATCGACCACGACCTGCGGCGTGTAGACCCGGCCGTCGCCACGCGACCGCGCGTAGCCACGTTGCCGGTCGCTATTGGCGGAGCTGCCGAGCGTATCGCGCCAGCCGAGATAGTCCCAATAATCGACGGAGAAGGAGAGCGCGACCAGGCCCGGCTTATCGACAAGCCGTCCGAGCAGCGCATCGGCGGGCGGACAGGACGAGCAACCTTGGCTCGTGAACAGCTCGATCACGGCGCTGTTCTTGCTTGCCGCTGCGGGCGCCGGATCCGCCATCGCCGGTCCGGCAAGCAGGGTGGCCGCGAGCGCCATGAGAGCACCGCCGCTCGGGAGAAGGAGCCGCTTCATGAGCGGTACAATGCAGGAAACAAGCCCATCTTTCCGACCAAAAACGCTCGCCTAGAGGTCACAACTCGGTGACTGGTTGCGACCTCGGCGAAAGCTTTGGCCCGAAAAGCCCGGCCAGCCTTGACCCAGGTCAAGCGGCGGCGCGCGCCAGCGAGCGGAGCACGTAGTGCAGGATGCCGCCATTGCGGAAATAATCGAGCTCGTCGAAAGTGTCGATGCGCGCCCGGAGCCGCACCGTGCGCCTCTCGCCATTGGCATAGACGATGTCGGCCTCGATCAACTGCCCGGGCTTGATCTCGCTCACGCCGCGCAACGTGACCGTCTCGTCACCCTTCAGTTCAAGCGACTGCCACGACATGCCCTCGGCCAAGACGAGCGGCAGCACGCCCATGCCAATCAGGTTGGAGCGGTGGATGCGCTCGAAGCTTTCCGCGATCACCGCGCGCACGCCGAGCAGCCGCGTGCCCTTGGCCGCCCAATCGCGCGACGAGCCGGTGCCATATTCCTTGCCGGCGAACACCACCAGCGGCACGCTGTCCTTGGCGTAGCGCATCGCCGCGTCGTAGATCGGCAGTCGCTCGCCTGACGGATAATGCGCGGTCACGCCGCCCTCGACCCCCTGCACCATCATGTTCTTGATGCGCGTATTGGCGAAGGTGCCGCGCATCATCACCTCGTGATTGCCGCGCCGCGAGCCGTAGGAGTTGAAGTCGTGATAGGCGACGCCGTGCTCGGCGAGATAGCGCCCGGCCGGGCTGTCGCGCGTGATCGAGCCCGCCGGCGAGATGTGGTCGGTGGTGATGGAGTCGAGGAACAGTCCGAGGATGCGCGCGTCGACGATGTCGGTGACCGGCGCCGGAGTCGAGGCGAGGCCGACGAAATAGGGCGGTTCCTGCACATAGGTCGAGGCCGTGTCCCAGTCATAGGTGAGACCACCGCTGGTCTCGATGCCCTGCCATTCCTCGTCGCCACGAAACACGTCGCCATAACGCCGCTTGAACATCGACCGCTTCACCGCCTTGCGCACGAGCTTGGCCACCGCCTTCGACGACGGCCAGATGTCCTTCAGATAGACGGGATCGCCTTCCGCATCGGCGCCGATCGGATCGGTGGCGAGGTTGACGTGCATCGACCCCGCCAGCGCATAGGCGACCACGAGCGGCGGCGAGGCGAGATAATTGGCCCGCACGTCGTGATTGACCCGACCCTCAAAATTGCGGTTGCCGGACAGCACCGAGGCGACCGCGAGCTTGTTGGCGTGGATGGTCTTGGAGATTTCCTCCGGCAGCGGCCCGGAATTGCCGATGCAAGTGGTGCAGCCATAGCCGACGAGATTGAAGCCGAGCGTGTCGAGATGTTTTTGCAGGCCGGCCTTTTCCAGATAGTCGGTCACGACCTGTGAGCCCGGCGCGAGCGAGGTCTTCACCCACGGCTTCACCTGGAGCCCGCGCTTCACCGCGTTCTTGGCCAGCAGCCCCGCCGCCACCATGACGAAGGGATTCGAGGTGTTGGTGCAGGAGGTGATGGCCGCGATGACCACGTCGCCATGACCGAGGTCGAAGTTCTTGCCGGCGACCGCGACCCGCTTTCCCGCCTCGTTTCCCTTGCCATATTCCCGGTCGAGCGCCTGGGCGAACGAGCCGGGCGCGGTGGCCAGGGCCACGCGGTCTTGCGGCCGTTTCGGTCCGGCGATCGAGGGCTCGACCTCGCCCAGATCGAGGGCGATGGTGTCGGTGAAGACCGGGTCCGGCGTGTCCGTGTGGCGAAACAGCCCTTGCGCCTTGGCATAGGCTTCGACCAGCGCGATCCGCGATGGCTTGCGGTCGGTGGCCTCGAGATAGGTCAAGGTCTCCGCGTCGATGGGGAAAAAACCGCAAGTGGCGCCATATTCCGGCGCCATATTGGCGATGGTGGCGCGGTCCTCGACCGGAAGAGTGTCGAGACCCTGGCCGAAGAACTCGACGAATTTGCCGACGACGCCAGCGCGCCGCAGCCGTTCCGTGACGGTCAGCACCAGATCGGTGGCGGTCACGCCTTCCTTCAATTTGCCGGTGAGGCGGAAGCCCACCACCTCGGGGATCAGCATCGAGATCGGCTGACCGAGCATCGCCGCCTCGGCCTCGATGCCGCCGACACCCCAGCCAAGCACGGCAAGGCCGTTGACCATGGTGGTGTGACTGTCGGTGCCGACCAGCGTATCGGGGAAGGCAAGCGTGGCGTCGCCGTTCTCCGCCTTGCTCCACACCGTCTGCGACAGATATTCGAGATTGACCTGATGGCAGATGCCGGTACCCGGGGGCACCACGCGGAAATTGTCGAAGGCCCCCGCACCCCAGCGCAAGAACGCATAGCGCTCGCGGTTCCGCTCATATTCCCGCTCCACATTGGTATGGAACGCGGTGCCGGAGCCGAAAGCATCGACCATCACTGAATGGTCGATGACGAGGTCCACCGGAACCAGCGGATTGATCTGGCGCGGGTCGCCGTCAAGCGTGCTCATCGCGTCGCGCATGGCGGCGAGATCGACCACGGCGGGAACGCCGGTGAAATCCTGCATCAACACGCGGGCGGGCCTGAAGGCGATTTCGCGGTCGCTTTTCCGCTGTTCGAGCCATTGCGCCACGCCGCGAATATCGTCGGCGGTGACGGTGCGGCCATCCTCATGGCGCAGCAGATTTTCCAGCAGCACCTTGAGCGAGTAGGGCAAGCGGCCGATGCCGGCGAGACCGTTCGCCTCCGCCTCTTCCAGGCTGAAATAGTCGTAGCTGCGTTTGCCGACCTTCAGGGTCCGGCGGCATTTGAAGCTGTCGAGCGCGGTCTCGGCTACCGATGTCAACGAAAGAACTCCTTGGGCGCAAGTCGAACTTGCGCAAACGAGGCGACATGCGGACGACATGCCAGGGCTTGGCCAATCGCTTGGCGGGGAGGCGCCGGCCATGCCTGCTGGGCTGACATCCCCGGACTATTGGAGGCGCGCTCACCTCTATATAAGAGCCCTTGCGGTGAAGAGACAATGCGCGGAAAGCGCAAACAAGCCGCATCGGACACCTTGCCTAGCCTCTCTTCCTGCCAATCTGAGCGAATTTCGGGCAAATGCCTCAAGCGATCAGTCTCTCAGCCCATGCGATCAGTTGCCAGCGCGGCGGCAGATTCCTGTTCGAGGGACTGAGCTTCTCACTGGCACCCGGTGAGTCCCTGCTCGTCACCGGACCGAACGGCGCCGGCAAGACCAGCCTGCTGCGGATGATCGCCGGCCTGCTGCCGCTTCATGCCGGCAGCCTCGACGGCGGCGATGCCTCGGTCCCGCTGCCCGAGCTTTGCCACTATGTCGGCCACGCCAATGGCATCAAAGCCGCGCTGAGCTTGAGCGAGAATGTCGAATTCTGGGCCGATTTCCTCGGCGGCGGCAGTTCCGATCTCGATGGCGCCTTCCGCACCTTCGGGCTTGCGAGCCTCGAGGCGCTGCCGGCTGGGCTGCTCTCGGCCGGGCAAAAACGCAAGCTGTCACTGCTTCGCCTGTTCGCGGCGGAGCGCCCCATCTGGCTGCTGGACGAGCCCTCGGTCTCACTCGACGCGCCGTCGGTCACAGCCCTCGGCCAGGCGATCGCCGAGCATTTGGCGCAAGGGGGCATCGCCGTGGTTGCCAGCCATACGCCGCTCGAACTGCGCTTCTCGCAGGAGCTCGCGCTCAAGCGGGAGCACGTGTCGTGAAATCGGCCTGGGCTCTGTTCCGCCGCGACGTCAGGCTCGCCTGGCGCGAGGGCGGCACCACCGGCACCGCGCTTGGCTTCTACCTCGTGGTGGTCGCCATCATTCCCTTAGGGCTAGGTCCAGACCTCAACCTCTTGTCGCGCATCGCCCCCGGCGTGCTGTGGGTGGCGCTGCTGCTCGCGAGCCTGCTCTCCGCCGACCGCATCTTCCACAACGACTACGAGGATGGCAGCCTCGACGTTCTGGCCATGGGCCCCTTGCCGCTCGAACTCGTCGCGGCGCTGAAAAGCCTCGCCCATTGGGTCGTGACCGGCGTGCCGCTGGCCCTGCTCGCTCCGCTTCTCGGGCTGCTCCTCAATTTGCCGATCGATGCTTTCCCGCTGCTGGTGCTCGCCATGCTGGCCGGCACTCCGGCCGTGAGCTTCGTCGCCGCCATCGGCGCTGGCCTCACTTTGGGTTTGCGGCGGAGCGGTGTGCTGCTCGCGCTGCTGGTGCTGCCGCTCTATGTGCCGGTGCTGATCTTTGGCGTGGCCACCGTGTCCGCCGCAAGCGTTGGGCCGGCCTCGCCCTGGCCTCCCTTTCTGATGCTTTGCGCCCTCAGCCTGGCGAGCCTGGTGCTGGCGCCCATCGCCGCCGCCGCCGCGCTCCGCACCGCGCTGCGCTAGGAGGTCAATTGCGCTCATCTGCCAAAACCACTACAGGGGAGCCCATGCCAAGCCTTGCCAATCCGACGCGTTTTCTGGCCCTGGCCGAGCGCATCATCCCCTGGCTCGCGGCCCTCACCTTGCTCCTGCTCGGCATCGGCCTTTACCTCGCGCTGTTCGTGGCCCCGCCCGACTATCAGCAAGGCGAGACCGTGAAGATCATGTTCGTGCATGTGCCGGCGGCTTGGCTGGCCATGTTCGGCTACACTCTGATCGCGCTCGCAAGCCTGGGCTCGCTCGTCTGGCGCCATCCACTGGCCGAGGTCGCGGCCAAGACCGCGGCACCCATCGGCGCCACCTTCTGTTTCCTCGCCCTCGTCACCGGCTCGCTCTGGGGCAAGCCGATGTGGGGCACCTATTGGGTCTGGGATGCGCGATTGACCTCGATGTTGGTGCTGTTTCTGCTCTATCTCGGCCTGATTGCGCTATGGCAATCGATCGACGAGCCGGGCCGGGCCGGGCGGGCCGCCGCCATTCTCGCTTTGGTCGGCTTCATCAACGTGCCCATCATCAAATTCTCCGTGGATTGGTGGAACACGCTGCACCAGCCGGCGAGCATTTTTCGCATTAACGGCCCAACCATCGATTCGTCGCTGCTCACCCCTCTGTTCATCATGGCCATCGGCTTCACGCTTCTGTTCGTGCTCCTGCACCTCATCGCCATGCGCGCCGAGATCCTGAGGCGCCGCGTGCATGCGCTGCGTCAGGTGCATGTCGAGCGCGCCGCGGCAGCCTAGCCA
>JBAUEK010000319.1:0-3958 GCA_049678565.1 Methyloceanibacter sp.
GGCATTGTCAGAGTAATTGGGCGTGAGCTGGCTGATCGAAGGTCATCAAGATTCTCACGCGGCGAGTTGACGCCATTCCGCGAGTGCGGCAGCGCGGTTCTGTTTGAAGGTGTTGCGGCTGTTGAGGTGACGGTCATGGTTGAAGTGGTTGTGGATTGATGCGTGGGCGGCGGCAAACTTTTGGAGAGTTTTCATATCTCTGAACTTCGCCATCGCTCATTCTCGTCGTCGGAATGGTTGGTGGGAATTCTCAGCCCGGTTGTTCAGCCAGCGACCGCACTCCTGGTTGGCGACGTTGCCGATTACTTTCATTGCCGCACCGTAGGACTGAAGCCTGTCCGTGACGATCGAAGCCGACCGACCGTAACGCTTCATCGCGCGCTTCAGAAACGTCAGTGCAGCCCTGCGATCCCGCCGTTTTGTTGCGAAAACCTCGAGCACTTCGCCTTCATGATCAACGGCACGCCACAGATAATGCGTCTCTCCATTGATCCTGACGAACACTTCGTCCAGGTGCCAGCGCCAGTTCGAGTGCGAATGAAGATGAATCCGACGCTTCCTGATCGCGGCCGCAAACATCGGACCGAACCGGTTCCACCAGAACCGTACCGTCTCGTGGCAGATGTCGATGCCACGTTCGGACAGCAGATCCTCGACCTGTCGCAGCGACAGCGGATAGCGGATATACATCATCACCACGAGGCGGATCACCTCGGGCGAGCTGTTGAAATAACGGAAGGGATTGCGCATCGCCGGAGGCTAAGGAACCTCGCCTAGAGGCTCAAGCCAATTTACTCTGACAATGCCGTCCAATATGCGCTGCACGAGTTCTTCCGCCACGAAGACGATCTGGCGCGGTCGGGGCTCACGCCCTCCTTGGCGGGCAAACGGCTGATCATCCAGGGGCTCGGCAATGTCGGCTATCATGCCGCGAAATTCCTGAGCGAGGAGGATGGCTGCCGCGTGGTCGGCGTGATCGAGCGCGATGGCGCCGTCTGGTCCGACGACGGCCTGCCGATCGAGCATCTGAAGCAGCATTTGTCGAAAACGGGTGGCGTCGAAGGGTTTGCCGATGCTGAGTTCGTCGCCGATGGTGCGTCGGTCCTCGTGCGCGACTGCGACATCCTCATCCCGGCGGCGATGGAGCGCGCCATCCACGACGGCAATGCCGGGGAGATCCGCGCCAAGCTGGTCGTCGAGGCCGCCAACGGTCCGACGACCTTTGAGGCGGACAAGATCCTGCGCGATCGCGGCATCGTTGTTCTGCCCGATCTCTACGTCAATGCCGGCGGCGTGGTCGTCAGCTATTTCGAGTGGGTGAAGAACCTGACGCACATTCCGTTCGGCCTGATGGAGCGGCGTCATCAAGAGGCAAGCCACCAGGTCCTGGCGCGCTCGCTGGAAGCCATGACCGGCACGCCCTTCCCCTTGGAGACCGCCAGCCAGTTCCTTCAGGGTGCGAGGGAGATCGATCTGGTCCGCTCCGGCCTCGACGACATCATGCGGTCGGCTTACGGACAGATCAAATCCGTCTGGAGCACGGCGGGAATCCCCGATTTGAGAACCGCCGCCTACTCGATCGCCATCCGCCACTGCGCCGACGCCTACGGCGCCATAGGCATTTAGCCAGCATGGGCGAGGTCCCGGGCCCGCGTCCGGCCGACCGTCGCTTTCTCGCCGAAAAGGGCACCTCAGGCCTGAGTGTTTGCTTGCAAAGGCCACATTTTGCGCCAAATACCCGCGCAGATTAACGCTGCCTTGCGGGCGCCCTACCATCTGCCCCGCGCCTGGCTAGTATCCCGCGCAGCGCGCCCGAAACCTTCAGATCGAGATCATGTCCGCCGAGCTCGCCTTCAATCGCAGCGTAGATGTCGACTATGGCGTGGCGGAGGACGTCGCGCCGCAGGTTCGCCGCATCGTCGCCAACAATCCGGGCCCCTACACCTTCCTCGGCACCAACACCTATCTCGTCGGCCGCGGGCAGGTGGCCGTGATCGACCCGGGTCCGGCGGATGACGGCCATCTGGCCGCGATCGTCGAGGCCACGCGCGGCGAGCGCGTCACCCACATCCTCATCACTCATAGTCATCGCGACCATTGCGACGGCGCGCGCGCCCTACAGGCTCTGCTCGGCGGCGAGATATTGAGCTTCGGCCCGACCGGCAGCCGGCGCGGCGCCGGCGCTCCCGGGCTCGGCGAGGCGTTCGTCGACCCGGCCTTCCGGCCCGACCGCAGGATCAAGGACGGCGACGTGATCAGGACCGGCGGCGTCACGCTCGATGTGCTGCACACGCCAGGTCACGCGCCCGATCACCTCTGCTTCGCGCTGGTCGGACACCGTACCGTGTTCACCGGCGATCACGTGATGGGCTGGAACACGACCGTGATCGCGCCGCCAGAGGGCAGCATGTCGAGTTTCCTCGCCTCGCTGGAGAAGTTGCTGCGGCGGCATGACAAGATTTTTCTGCCCGGCCACGGCGGCCGCGTGCAGACGCCGCAACGGGTGGTGAAGGCCTATATCATGCATCGCCAATGGCGGGATCAGACCATCCTCGCCTGCCTCGAGGACGGCGTCTCCACCATCCCGAGGATCGTCGCCAAGATCTACGGCGATCTAGATTCGGATCTGAAATCCGCCGCGTCCCTGTCCGTGCTCGCGCATCTGGAGTATCTGATCAGAAGGGGTTTAGCGGTCGTTGCCGGCCCGGCCGGAACGAACGCTGGGGCGGCGAATCCTGCGGGGCTGTCGAGCGCCTATTCCGCCGCACCCGCTGCTTCTTCTTCGGCTTCTTAAGCTTCCGCTGCACGGCGGCCTTCGGCGCCTTCGGCTCGGCCTGCTCCAGCCCGGTCTTCTCGCCCTTCTCCAAGGTCGCTTTGATCTCGTCGAAGAAGCCGCGGATACGCTTCGCGTTGGCACCCAAATCGTGCATGCCATAGCGCGAGGCGGAGCGGAGATCGATGAAGGCCTGGGTGTCGTCGCCCCTGACGCGGACGAGCACATCGTCGGTGAAGCCAAGGATCATGGTCGTGTCGGTGGCTTCGATGCGGCCGATGCCGTCATCTCCGGGCGGCTCGTTGAGGACGATGGTCCAGCCCATCCGCTTCACCGCTTCATGCACCATGTCGTAGACCTCGATCGAGGACCGCTCGAGCTCCATGGACCGAATATCGGGATAGGCCGCTTCCTGCTCCTCGGCCTTGGTCAGATCGGGATCCTCGATACGGTTCGCATCGGCGGGGCGGGCAAGCTGCCTGAACTGCATGGGCTGCCGCGGGGTGGTCTCGATATCGTTGAGGCGCGGCAGGAGAAAGAACTGCGAGCTGAACCAAAGCGGCGCCGCGAGCCCGACCGCGGCGATGGCGATGCCAGCGAAGGCCTCCTTGGCTCCCGACTGGCCCCCGAACCAGATGCGAACGAGACCGAGGATGGCCACGGCGATGGCGAGGAACAGCCCGATCACGGACACGGCAAATAGATTTATCGCCGCCGGCGTGGCCAAGGTGCCAAAG
This sequence comes from Methyloceanibacter sp., assembly GCA_049678565.1. Taxonomy (GTDB): domain Bacteria; phylum Pseudomonadota; class Alphaproteobacteria; order Rhizobiales; family Methyloligellaceae; genus Methyloceanibacter. Next base: position 3,511 of record JBAUEK010000319.1, read on the forward strand.
CGGTGGAGGATGACGGTCAGCACCAGAAGCTGGAGGAAAAAGAGCGCCATGCGGCGCGACCAGAGCCCCTCATGCACCGTCTTCTGCAAATAGATCGCCGTCACCGCGAACGTCCCTCAAACCCGGCCATTGCGCGCCCTCGGGGCGCCATGCTGCCCCTCTTATACTGAAATTGCGCGCTTGCGCGACACCGGTCCTAGCGGTCTCACCCGCCGTCGACGCTAGAGCGAAGGCATGGCGGGTTTGTGGTGCGCTGGCTCGGGAACAGGTCCCGCGCGAAGACTTGGCCCCGGCCCAACCCTAACCAATCCTAAACTTCTCCCGGCGATCCTGCCGTGGGCCCCAGTGCAGGTTCGCGTAAAAGTCGGATCGGTCTTACGGTCATGGTCAGGTATCGGCGCGCGTTCCATGCGCCACTCGCAGTGCTTCTCGGCGTCGCGCTCAGCTC
>JBAUEK010000320.1:0-4309 GCA_049678565.1 Methyloceanibacter sp.
CGCGAGGCCTATCACGTGCAAGGCGTGCGGCTGTTTCCGCTCTTCACCGGATTCCTGGCGCTTGCCGCGCTGCTTGGTCTGATCGCGGTGACCTGGTTCCGCGAAGGCCATTAGCCGGGGCGAGCCATGACCAAGCCCTTGGCCCCGGCGAGCGTTGCGGGCACCAGCTCGAGCGCGAGCAGCCGCGCCGGATCCACGGGGCCAGGCAGCGTGACCTGACCAGGCGCGACGGGCGCGAAGCCGAAGCGGCCGTAATAAGGCATGTCGCCGACCAGCACGACGAGACGGAAGCCTTCGGCGCGTGCGCGCGCAAGCCCCTCCGCCACCAGCGCCTGGCCATAGCCTTTGCCCTTATGGGCCGGGTCGACCACGAGCGGCCCGAGCAACAGCGCCCCCCTCTCCTCGCCGATGCTCACCGCGGTGAAGCGGATGCCGGCGACAAGCCGGCCATCAAGCAATCCGGTGAGGCTGAGCGAGGCGACCGGCGCCACGCCTTCACGCACGCGGTAAGCCGCGCGCGCGAAGCGGCCCGGGCCAAAGGTCTCGGCCGAGAGCGCCGACAGCACCGGCGCGTCACCTAACTCTTGGTGGTGGATTTCAAACTTGGAGGCGTGCATGCGAGCTTATCCCGAAGGCTGAGTGTTGGAGGTCCCTCAGCCGCAAATGGGAACACCGGACGCTATCGTAACGGATAAGCTTTGGCGTCAGCGACGAGGGGCAAGCGAAAGCGCGGAGCGGGCGCGCCCTCGTCGTCGCAAGATCGGGAGTGTTTCAAGACCCAGCTGCATGGCGGCGCTGCCATATCATGGGGGCGCCCCCCGGTCCAGCGTCTTTCGGTCTTGTGTCAATTTGGGATCACCGCAGCGGTTGTTTGTCGCCCCACGGAGCGGTATTCCTCTAGACTGCGCTATTGAGAAGGAGGGGAAGTTCGGTGTACCCCTTGCGAGATGCGGGGAGCAAGGACTGATGGCCAACACGACACGAGTGCTCATTCTCTATCACAGCTCCTACGGCCACGTGGAAACGCTGGCCTATGCGGTAGCTCATGGCGCTCGCGCCGTCGACGACGTGCAAGTCTCGATCAAGCGCGTGCCGGAGCTGATGCCGGAAGACATCATGCGCAACGCCGGCATGAAGGTGGAGCAGCCGGCGCAGATCGCCGACCCGCAGGAGCTCGCCAATTACGATGCGGTCATCTTCGGCACGCCGACGCGCTTCGGCAATATGAGCTCGCAGATGCGGAACTTTCTCGACCAGACCGGCCCACTCTGGGTTGAGGGCGCCTTGATCGGAAAGGTCGGCAGCGTGTTCACCTCGACCTCGACCGGCGGCGGCAACGAAACCACCATCGTGTCGGTTCATTGGACGCTTCTGCATCACGGCATGGTTATCGTCGGGCTGCCTTATTCCGCGCCCGACCTCGCCGATGTGAGCGAGCTGAAAGGCGGATCGCCTTACGGCGCGGGCACCATCGCGGCGCCAGACGGATCGCGTCTGCCCTCGCAGAAGGAGCTCAACCTGGCGAGCTTCCAGGGACACCACGTAGCGAAGATCGCCAAGAAACTCGCCGCAACCTGACCTCGATCGCCTTCACCATATTGAGCTCTTTGCCGCACCGTCGATGATCTCGGCGAGGCGCGCACGCGTGCCGGCGTCGGTCTGCTCGGGCAGATCATCGCGCTCGAACATGCCGGTCTCCGCGATCTCGCCGCGCCGATGATAGTCTCCGCGCCGGCGCCAATGCCGCGCCACGAACACGGCGATATGGTCTCCAGGAAAATTGGTGAAATTGGCGAAGACGCCGTGGAGACTGGCTGGCGTGGTGAGGCTCACCCCGACCTCCTCCTCAAGCTCGCGTTCAAGCGCCGTCTCGATGGTCTCTCCCCATTCCACCCCGCCACCGGGAAAGAACCAGCCTGGCCGATAGCTGTGGCGGACCAGAAGCACGCGATTGTCGTCATCGATGACGACGCCTTGCGCCCCGAGCGTAAGCCCGCGCCGCATCCGCCAGAACGGGCGCAGCAGCTTGGTCAGCCCCCTGCCAGCGACCGTCGACGGCTTGAGGTTCGCAACTCTAGACATTTCGCCGCCTCCCATAGACGCGTAATTGCGCAAGCCGATCCTTCCTGAGAACCTTAACTCAGCCCCGCAAACCCGGCGCCTGCAACCCCAATGGGGTCAACGCATACTTACCGGCTGTGGCTCGCCGGACACAGGAGCGTGTGTAAAATCTCAGCGGTCCGACCTCGGCGATTTCACCGAAACGCTCAAGACCGCGCTCCCCTCCGCTGTCGGCGCGCCGGAAGGCCAGCGCATGAGCATCAGCGGGCTTCAGAATCTGAAACGGAAGACCTGATCGCAACCCCTCGCTTTGGCTTGTCTTGACGGTTTTGTTCCGGCTCATTCCCCTCTAGTCTCTGGCCTAACCCTTCAGCCCCAAAAACCTCAATCTCTACCCCAGTGTTCACCCTTGCCCATCTGTCCGACATCCATCTTGGCCCCATGCCGCGGGCGCGCCGGCGCGACCTGTTCGGCAAGCGCGTGCTGGGTTACGTCAATTGGCATCGCGGGCGAAAGCTGGTGCATCGCCCCGATATCCTCAACGTGCTGACGCGGGATCTGATCGAGCAGGAGCCAGCCCACATCGCGGTGACCGGCGACCTCGTCAATATCGGCCTGCCGGATGAATTCATCCTGGCGGCGGAATGGCTGCATCACCTCGGCTCCCCGGGTAAAGTCACGGCGATCCCGGGCAACCACGATGCCTATGTGCGGCTGCACCCGGATCACGGCACCGGCCATTGGCGCCCCTACATGCAGTCGAACGACGCCGGCGAAGCGCATCTCCGCACGCCGCCGGGCGGCTTCCCCTTTGTCCGCCGCTTCGGCGATATCGCGCTGGTCGCCCTGTCATCGGCGATCCCGACGATGCCCTTCGTCGCCGCGGGGCGGCTCGGCTCGGCCCAACGCGCTTTCCTTGGGCTTGCCTTGGAAGAGCTTGGGCGGCAGGGGCTGTTCCGAATCGTGCTCATTCACCATCCACCGCTGCCGGGCCAGGCTGGGTGGCGGCGGGGTTTGCGCGACGCGAAAGCGCTGAAGGACATTCTCATGGACAAGGGCGTGGAGCTCGTCCTGCACGGGCACGACCACGCGCAGACGGTGCACAAGCTCGAGACCGTCGCCGGACCCGCCTTCGTCATCGGCGTTCCCTCAGCCTCCGAGGCCGTGGCCGGACGCATCCCCGCCGCGCGCTACAATGAATACCGCATCGAGCGGGTCGACGGCGGCTGGTCTTGCGAGATGGTCGGACGCGCCGTGGCCGATACCGCCGCCCATGTGTGGGAATGCGAGCGGCGGGTGCTCAGGCACCGTTGAGGCTTAGGGCGTGGTCAGCCACGCCGCCGCGAATAGACCGGCGGCGCCGGTCAAAAGCCCGATCAGGAAGGCCGAAGCGACGACGGTCAAGCTCAGCTGGCTTGAGCGGACCGGCGCCGCCGCCTTCTCCTCCCTGGTCAGCGGCTCGAGCAGGGCCGCCTCCTGCCGCTCCCGGCGCACGATCTCGCGCGCCATGTAGCTCATGATGCGGTCGGCCATCATTCCGAGCTCGGACGAGCTGAACAAGGTCCGCCGTCCGGATTCGCTGTTGCGGATGAAGAGATAGGCCCCGCCCGTATCGTCGATCGCGACATAGGTGAAAAGATCGATCCAGAGCCGCGCCGGCTGGCTCGGGATCAGCATGAGGCTGAAGCGATCGTCGTTGCTGGGAACCTCGGCAAACACCGCCTCGAGTTCCGCCTTCAGCAGCTCGAGCCGCGCGATCTCGCTGTCGCGCCGGTCCGCGGCCGCATCGACGCCATAGGCTTCCTCGACGCGGGCCCGGCGGACCGCTTCATGCAGCGACCGGCTCGCCGCCGGCCGCGCCATTCTTTTGACGGTGTCGTCCATCCCCGCAAGGCCTCAAAAGCATTCCGCGCCAAGCATATCGCCGCAAGCCGGAATTGCCACGGAAATCGGGCCCGCCCCCGGCAGGTGTCGTGATTGGCGGAGGAAAATGGCCGCTTGGGGGCTATTTGGCGGAAAGCACTACGCTCGCCCGCGCGTCGTCGAACCAGGTGTCGATGGCGGTGTCGACATTGGCCTTCAGCCCCGATTTCCAGGTGGCGATGGTGGCATCGAGGGCCCGGTTGTTGGCCGCCACGAAGTCCTCGCGATTGAAGGCCTCGTTCGCGGCGTTGCCGAGATAATCGACGGCGGCGCCGATCATGACGCCGACCGCGGCCCCGATCACCTGCCCGCCCATGGGCTGAAC
>JBAUEK010000321.1:0-3878 GCA_049678565.1 Methyloceanibacter sp.
TCCTCGAATTGGCGCTGAAAGTCGGCGGCCATGTGCCTGACCTTGCCCATATAGTGGCCGAAGGTGCGCATCAGACGCGGCAGCTCCTTCGGTCCGACCACGATGATGGCCACGACGCCGATGACCAGAAGCTCAGACCAGCCGATGTCGAACATGGGATCTTATGGGCCGATTTGGTGCATTGACGCGATGCTCACCGGGCCCGCGCGGAGGCGCGGCAGAGCGGCCTCAGCTCGTCTTCGGCGTCCGCGGGGCTTTGGCGCGGGATGCCGACTTTTTCTTGGACGCGGCGGGCTGGGCGGGGGTGTGCTCGATCACCTTGGGCGCCGGCTCCGGCTCAACCTCGGCCTCGGCCTCGGCCTCGCCTTCGCTCATCTCCTTCTTGAAGCTCTTGATGCCCTTGGCCAGGTCGCCCATGAGCCCTGAAATCTTGCCGGTCCCGAACAGGAGCACGAAGACGATGAGGACCAGGATGATGTGCCACCAACTCAAACCCATCGACGATCTCCAGCTCCTTTAAGGGCGCCCCGGCCTTCGGGCACTATGGCAGCAAAGCGCGGGCGGTCGCAAGACATGCGGGCCGCCAAGCTCAAGCGGCGTCCGGCGCGCTGCCGTTTTCGGCCTCGAACACAAGCACCGCGCTCGGGTCGATGGCAACGCCGATCTCGGTTCCGAGTGACGGCGCATCGCTTCCGCGCACACGTGATAGTAGCGGTTCGTCCAGTCCTTGCACCGCCATCTCCACCAGAGCCACATCACCGAGGAAGCGGACATCGAGCACGCGGGCGGGGATGCCTTGCCCACGCGGCAGCAGCATCACGCCGCCCTGGCGGACGCAGACAATGGCCTCCCCCTCGCCGACGCCATCGGCGGGGAAGCGCCCGAGCGCCGTCTCGGCGCTGCCTTGCTCCACGCGCGCGGGCAATTCGTTCAGGTCGGAGAAGGTGCGCGCGGCGAGGATGTCCTTGGGCGCGCGATAAAGATCGAGGGGCTTGCCCGTCTGTACCACGCGGCCGCGGCGCATCAATGCCAACTGGTCGCCCATGCGCATGGCTTCCTCGGCGTCGTGGGTGACGACGATGCAGGTCGCGCGCGTCTCATGCAGGATGGCGAGTGTCTCCTCGCGCATTCTCTCACGCAAGCGCGGATCGAGCCCGGAGAAGGGTTCATCCATCAGGAGCACGCTTGGCCTTGGCGCGATGGCGCGGGCGAGCGCGACGCGCTGCTGCTCGCCGCCGGACAGGATGTGGGGGTAGGCACTGGCGTAATGGGCGAGCCCGACCCTGGCCAGCGCGGCCAAAGCCTCGGCATTGGCCTGGCTGCGGGTCAAAGACCGCAGGCCGAAAGCCACGTTCTGGCGGAGGTTGAGATGGGGAAAAAGCGCGAAGTCCTGGAACATGAGCCCGACGCCCCGCTTCTCCGGTGGCACGAAATGGTCGGGTCCGGCCACCTCCTGGCCGTCGAGTAGAACGCGGCCCGATGACGGGCGTTCCACGCCCGAGGCGACCCTGAGCAAGGTGGTCTTGCCGCAGCCCGACGGCCCTAGCAGGCACAGCACCTCGCCCGGCGGCACATCGAGCGACACATGATCGAGCGCCAGACTGTCGCCATAGCGGCGCGACACATCCTCGAAAGTGAGGCGGGCGGCGAAGGTGACGCCGGCCTTGCCGCGCAGCTTCGGCGCGTGTTTCTGGCCGCGGCCAGGCCCGCTTGTTTTCAAGAATTCGAGCACGGGGCTGATCTACGATCTTGCCCTTAGGAGCGCAACCGCAAGCGTCAGCTGGACGGTTCGCCCTCTCCCGGTTCGGTATCCGCGGGGGGCTCGTCCTCCAGCTGCGGCTCCTCGTCCTCAAGCGGGTCCTCGTCCTCGCGCAGATCCGGTGCATCGCTGGGATTGGGCATGGAGAAGCCAGGAGGCAAAGTCGAGTCGAGCAGGCCCGCGCCCTTCAGCTCGGCCAGACCCGGCAGGTCCTGGATCGAGTCGAAGCCGAAATGGGCGAGAAATTGCTCGGTGGTGCCATAGGTCACCGGGCGGCCTGGCGCGCGCCGCCGGCCCCTAAGCTTGATCCAGCCGGTTTCGAGCAGAACGTCGAGCGTACCCTTGGACGTGCTCACGCCCCGGATCTCCTCGATCTCGGCGCGGGTGACGGGCTGGTGATAGGCGATGATGGCGAGCGTCTCGAGCGCCGCGCGCGACAGGCGCCGCTGCTCGACCGCCTCGCGCTCGAGCAGGAAGGCAAGGTCCTCGGCGGTGCGAAAGGCCCATTTGCCCGCGACCTTCACCACATTGACGCCACGGCCGGCATAGACGCCCTGTAGCTCCGCCAGAAGCGCCGAGAGGTCCTCGCCTTCGGCGAAATGCTCGGCGAGCGCCGACTGGTCGAGCGGCTCCGGACTTGCAAACAGCAAGGCCTCGAGGATGCGGAGCTTCTCGTGCTGGTCGGCCAAAGGCAGCGGCCTCATTTTCTTCGACGGAAACGGCAAGAGTAGCGATGGGCCGCGCCCCTCCCGCTTCCGGCCGCTATCGCCGGAATCGAGCGGTATCGCCCTGTCCAGATTGTTCGCTGTCATTACGACCTCTTTGTTGTTGTCAGCGCAGTCAAGCGGCCACGGTCCGTCGGCGAATGAGAAGCGGTGCGAAAAGCTTCGCCTGCCTGATCTCGAGCGCGCCCTCGCGCGCCATCTCGAGCATCGCAGTGAAGCTGCTCGCCAAGGCGGTCTTGCGCAGCTCGGGCGCGACCAGGAACTCGGCCAGCATCTGATCGAGCGGCGCCCAGTCGCAGGAGATGCCGAGCAGCCGCTCAAGCTCGGCCCGGGCGTCTTTCAGGGACCACACCGTTCGTGTCCGCACCTGCCACGTGTGAACGGAATTGCGCTGGCGCTGCTGCGCATAGGCCTTGAGCAGATCGTAGAGATTGGCCTGATAAGAGCTGTTGCGGGTGACGCGAAGGGGCTCGGGCATGCCTCTGGCGAACACGTCGCGGCCGAGCCGCTTGCGCGTCATCAGCTGGGCCGCGGCATCGCGCATGGCGCCCAGGCGCTTCAAGCGGAAGGCAAGCAATTGCGCAAGCTCCTCGCCGCTCGGCTCGCCCTCGTCGCCCGGCTCCGCCGGCAGGAGCAGCTTCGATTTGAGGAAGGCGAGCCACGCCGCCATGACGAGATAGTCAGCCGCGACCTCGAGCCTCAGTCGGCGAGCCTCGGTAATGAAATCCAAATATTGCTGCGCCAGCGCCAGCACCGAGATCCTGGCCAGGTCCACTTTCTGCGTACGCGCCATGGCGAGCAACAGGTCGAGCGGCCCCTCGAAGCCCTCGACGTCGACGACCAGCGTGTCGCCGGCCTCGGCTGCAAACTCGGCGTCAGCCTCCCAGTCGGAAGGGTCCACCCGCTCCCGCGGCTCGTCGATCATGGGATCTTCCGTCGCGCTCATGGACATCCCGTCCGCATGTGGCGTCACGCGATGCGTCCGCCTGCCGTCGCGGCCTCCGTCACCAAGACCAGCGCCTGGTCGGCGTCGAAATCCTGCGGCTCGCCCAGCTCAGAGCAGGCGCGAGCGAAGCGCTCCGCGCTCTTGCCGGAAAGCAGCGGGACGGCGCTGGCGACCGCCTGCATCTCGGCGAAATCGCCGCTGCAGTGGAGCGCCACGTCGCAACCAGCATCGATCACGGCGCGGGCGCGCTCGGCCATCGAGCCGCCAAGCGCCGCCATGCCGATATCGTCGCTCATCACCAGTCCCTTCAGCCCGATCAGACCCCGAATCACTTCGCTCATTATAACGGGGGAGACGCTCACCGGTCGCTCATCATCGAAGGCTGGCAGCAGGACGTGGGCGGTCATGGCGAGCGGCGCGTCGGCCAGGGCCATGAATGGCTGGAAGT
>JBAUEK010000322.1:0-2589 GCA_049678565.1 Methyloceanibacter sp.
GCCACGCGGACAATCCCGGACCTCTGGGACGCCATCGCTCACGCCATCCAACAGCTCACTGCGAACGAATGCCGAAACTACTTCACTGCTGCCGGATATGATGCCTTCTGATCGGAAAACGCTCTAGTGCCTAAGCTTCTTGGACTCAGCTTTCGCGGACGCGCCAGGCAAGATAGGTCATCGCTGCGCCCTCGCAGATGAGCTGGACCCCAAGCAGAATGCCGAGCAGGAATTCGGAGGCGACGGCCAGGTTGGCCCAGAGATAGACCGCGAGCAGGATGCTGACGATGCCGGCGCCGAGCACCCAGCCCCAATTCGGGAACGGCTTGATCGTGAGCGCGAAGATCACCTTGGCCATGCCCTCGACCATGAAATAGACGATCAGGAGCACGCTGAAGACCACAAGACCCGATTCCGGCTGGCGCAGCAGCAATAGGCCGACGACGATGGCGATCACGACGGAGATCAGCTGCAGCCAGAAATGCGGCACCTGGCGCGCGCCGATCAGACCGATGCCCTGGACGACGCCGCTGACGATCAGGATCCAGGCGAGCAGATAGACGATCGCCACCGAGGCGATGAGCGGATAGACCAGCGCGAGGAAGCCCGCGACCACCATCAGGATGCCCTGAAGCAGGTACCACAGCGAATAACGCTTGACGATGTCGCGCATCGCTTCACGCATGGCCGCGGCGGCGGCTTCGAGCGGAATGGTAGCCATTGGAGCCATCTCCTCTAGACGAATCGCGATAGGGAAGTATGCGAGTGGCGGGAGCGCCATTCAATCGGCGCGGGCGTGTTCCGCACCGGAAACGCTGGGGGCAGCGCCATGCAGGAGGATCACGCCGGAAGCGCCATTCGCAAGGCGAGCCGCCGCCTGATCCCGTTTCTGGTCCTGTGTTACGCGGTGAATTTCCTTGACCGCGTCAATGTCGGCTTCGCCGCGCTCTCCATGAACGCCGATCTCGGCTTCACGCCGGAAGTGTTCGGCTTCGGCGCGGGGATTTTCTTCGTCGGCTACATCCTGTTCGAAGTTCCGAGCAATCTCGCGTTGCAGCGCTTCGGCGCCCGCGTCTGGATCGCGCGCATCATGATCAGCTGGGGCGTGGTGGCGACCGCCATGGCCTTTGTCATGGGCGAGACGAGCTTCTATGTGCTCCGCTTCGCCCTCGGAGTGGCCGAGGCCGGATTCTTTCCCGGCATCATTCTTTATCTCACCTACTGGTTCCCGCGCGCCGAGAGGGCGCGGATCGTGTCGCTGTTCATGACCGCGGTGCCCCTCGCCACGGTGGTCGGCGGCCCGGTCTCCGGCGCGCTGCTCGGGCTGCATGGCTTCGGCGGGATCGAGGGCTGGCGCTGGCTGTTTCTGCTCGAAGGCTTGCCAGCGGTGCTGCTGGGCCTGGTGGCCCTTGTCTTTCTCACCGACCGCCCGAGCGAGGCGAGCTGGCTCACGGCAAGCGAGCGTGGCGCGCTGGAACAGCGCCTCGAGGCGGAAGCCGCGGAGACGAGAGTGCATGGGCTAACCGGGCTGGGACAGGCGCTCACCAATCCGCGCATCGTCGCGCTGGGGCTCCTTTATTTCTGCCTCGTGATCGGGCTCTACGGCATCGGTTTCTGGATGCCGCAGGTGCTCAACACCTTCGGCTTGTCCAACCTCGCCATCGGCTTCCTCACCGCGATTCCTTACCTTGTGGCGACCATCGGCATGGTTCTGGCCGGGCGCCATTCCGACAAGACCGGCGAACGGATCCTGCACGTTGCGGCTCCCCTGTTCGTCGGCGCCGCGGCCTTCGCCTGGTCGGCGGTCGCGGGTCCGCTGCCCTTGGTCCTGGTCGCGCTCTCATTGGCCGCGCTCGGCATCTACGCCGCCATCGGCACGTTCTGGACCCTTCCGGCGGCGTTCCTGACCGGAACCGGCGCGGCGGCGGGGCTCGCGCTCGTCAATGCCATCGGCAATTGCGGCGGCTTTGCCGGGCCCGTCGTCGTTGGCTGGCTGAAGGGCGCCACGGGGGACTTCACCGCGCCGCTGTTGTTTCTCGCAGGCTCCCTTGCCGTGGCGGGTTTGCTCGCCTTGCATTTCGGCGCGACCGAGCGCCGCCGGCTACCGCGTGGCGCCTGAGCAATTTTTTTCATCGGCCTGGGAACTTATCGGGGTGCCCCAACCTTATGTCGGCAGGGTGGGTTCTAACCGCTGCTGCGTCAGCTATTAACGTTACTGTCAGAAGTCTCTAGTTGCCCTATTCTGGGCAACTTTAAGGAAATGTAAGCAACTTTGCGGCAAAGCGGTGTTTTTTCGATGGATTTGCCGAGAGACGCTTGACAGTGTGGTTAATATCACGCTTCAATGCTTCTTTGAGGGACTGCCGAAGTTTAAACATTTAGGGAATCTGGTCGCGCCGCCGAACTTTGGCAACGCCGATTTTCCGCTTATTTGAGCAATAGTGCTCAAATCTTGACCTTCTCGGGTTCGCGCACCTGGGACGGAAGATTATCTGTTGTGTAGCGCGCTTGGAGGGAAGTAATGCGTATCGCCCTCGCGCTTGGACTTTGCCTGATCGCCTTCACCGCGGCGGGAGCCCCCCGCGGCAA
>JBAUEK010000323.1:0-2515 GCA_049678565.1 Methyloceanibacter sp.
GTCGAGGGGAAGGTGAGCAGGATTGAGCAGCTTGGGGCTCGCCGGAAACACGGCCGCCCCACAGCGCGGGCAGTCTCGCGACACGCCGTCGCCGATCACCATCTGATTTGCGCCCTCACGCAGCATCTTTGACGGCGGCGACGATCTTCTTGGCGGCATCGTCAAGATCGTCGGCCGGGATGATGGCGAGACCAGACTCCTGCAGCAGCGACTTGCCCCGGGCGACATTGGTGCCTTCGAGCCGCACCACCAGCGGCACGGAGATATTAACCTCGCGCGCGGCGGCGATGATGCCTTCGGCGATGGTGTCGCAGCGCATGATCCCGCCGAAAATGTTCACCAGCACGCCGTTCACATGCGGATCGGACAGGATGATCTTGAACGCTTCGGTGACCTTCTCCTTCGTCGCGCCGCCACCGACATCGAGGAAATTTGCGGGCTCGCCGCCATAGAGCTTTATGATATCCATCGTCGCCATGGCAAGGCCCGCGCCATTGACCATGCAGCCGATGGTGCCATCGAGCTTCACATAGGACAGATCGTGATGCGAGGCCTCGACCTCGGCCGGATCTTCCTCGTTAAGATCGCGCAGCTCTGCGATGTCGGGATGACGGAATATCGCATTGTCGTCGAAGGACATTTTGGCGTCGAGGCAGACCAGACCGCCTTGCTTGGTCACCACCAGCGGATTAATCTCGATCAGGCTCGCATCCTTCTCCACGAACAGCCGGTAAAGGGCGGCGACCAAGGCACGGCACTCCTTGGCCAGCGGGCCTTCGAGTTTCAGCGCCGAGGCGACGATGCGGGTATGGAATGGCTCCAGGCCCGTTGCCGGATCGACGCTGAGGGTGGTGATCTTCTCCGGAGTCTCGGTCGCGACTTTTTCAATGTCCATGCCGCCTTCGGTCGAGACGATGAAGGCGATGCGGCCGGAATCGCGATCGACCAGAAGCGAAAGATAGAGCTCGCGCTCGATGGCCGTGTCCCGCACCACATAGACCCGACGCACGATCCTGCCCTTCGGCCCCGTCTGCGGCGTGATGAGCGGCCTGCCCAGCATGCGCTCAGTCTCGCCGCGAAGCTCCTCCAGGGTTTTGACGAGCTTGATGCCGCCGCCTTTGCCCCTGCCGCCGGCATGGATCTGCGCCTTCACCACCCAGGCATCGGTCTTCAGGGTCTTGGCGGCGGACACGGCCCCTTCGACCGAGGCCGCGACATCGCCCTCGGTCACCGGCGCGCCATAGTCGCGAAGCAGGGCCTTCGCCTGATACTCATGGATATTCATGACTGCATCCGCCCTCTCGCCCCGTGAACGACGGCCTAAGATACTGCGGCGAGGCTCGGCGCGATTCTCTGACAGAGCTCGACCAGCGACTTCACCGATTCCACCGATCCCATGAAGGCGTCGCGCTCATGCGAGTTGAGCTCGAGCTCGATCACTCGCTCCACCCCCTTGGCGCCGATAATCACCGGCACGCCGGCATAGAGTCCCTTCACCCCGTATTCGCCGTTCAAATAAGCGGCGCAAGGCAGAACGCGCTTCTTGTCCTTAAGATAGGCCTCGGCCATTTCGAGCGCGGCCGCGGCCGGGGCGTAATAGGCCGAGCCCGTCTTGAGCAGACCGACGATCTCGGCGCCGCCGTCGCGCGTCCGCTGCACGATCTCATCCAGCCGCTTCTGCGTGATCCAGCGCATGCGCACCAAATCGGTGAGCGGAATGCCGGCCACGGTCGAATAGCGCACGAGCGGCACCATGGTGTCGCCGTGGCCGCCAAGCACCATGGCGGTGATGTCCTCAGGGCTGACGTCGAACTCCTCGGACAGGAAGAAGCGGAACCGCGCCGCGTCGAGAATGCCCGCCATGCCGACCACCTTGTTGCGCGGCAGTCCGCTCGTCTTCTGTAGCGCCCAAACCATGGCGTCGAGCGGATTGGTGACGCAGATGACAAAGGCTTCCGGCGCATATTTGCGCAAGCCAGCCCCGACCTGTTCCATGACCCTGAGATTGATCTCGAGCAGATCGTCGCGGCTCATGCCGGGCTTCCGCGGCACGCCAGCGGTGACGATCACCACATCGGCGTCCTTGATCTCGGCATATTCGTTGACGCCCTTGATTTTCGGGCTGTATTTCTCCACCGGGGCCGCCTGCGACAGGTCCAGCGCCTTGCCCTGCGGCACGCCGTCGACCACGTCGAACAGCACCACTTCGCCGAGATCCCTGAGGCCCGCAAGATGGGCGAGCGTGCCGCCAATCTGCCCCGCACCGATCAACGCAATTCGACTGCGCGCCATGATTTTCCGCTCCTCAGCTTGATTTTGACGCCGTTGCCGGCTGCGCGCCGGTCAAGGGGCTCCTGGCTTTTGGTTACCGGCAATCCGGCCAGCGCGCAAGGTCATGGCGAGCTTCCAACGCCGGAACGGATGCCATCGACGGCCGCGACATCGCCGAGCTCGACAGCGGGGGTTCGGGGCTGCAAGGAAGTCCTTCGCAACTGCCCGGTATTAGGTATATGAT
>JBAUEK010000324.1:0-1969 GCA_049678565.1 Methyloceanibacter sp.
GCCAGCGCGGCACCATGTTCTCGGAACCGGCGCTGACCTGCGCGGCCAGCGACGACTTCTCCAGAGAGCTTCTCGGCCTCCGCTTCTATTCCGAGGCAACCAAGCGCGCCCATTTGGCCGCGACGGACGCCTGCCACCGGGAACTCGCCGCCACCGGCGCCGACCTCAGCGCCTACAACTCGACCGAGAGCGCCGCCGATTTCGCCGATCTGCGCCAGGTGCTCGGCTTTGAAGCGTGGAATGTCTACGGGACGTCCTACGGCTCCTACCTGGCGCAGACCCTCATGCGCGACCACCCCGAAGGCATCCGCAGCATCGTCCTCGATTCGGTCTTGCCCACCACGTACAACGTCGCCGTAAACTGGCAGAACGCGAGCGACGGCTTCGGCAATATATTCCAGGCCTGCATGGCCGAACCAGCCTGCAACGCCGCCCATCCTCGTCTCGAACAAACCTTCACCGGACTGGTCAACAAGCTCGAGGCCGAGCCGCTAACGGCAACCGTCAAGGACCCGGCCACCGGTGAAGATATTGAAGTCGTCATCGACGGCGGCGCCCTGATCGACTGGCTGCGCAACCAGAACTATGGCGTGCCCATGCTCCAAGCAGCGCCTGATCGCATCGATGGGCTCGCCGCCGGCCGCCCCGACGCCATTGAGGCGATCGCCCTCGATCGGGCAAGCCGGGCGCCACCACCCGCTCCAGGCGCCCCTGCCCTCGGCTTTGGGCTGGCCCTTGGCGTCAGCTGTCGCGAAAGCTTTCCGTTCGCGACGCCGGAGGAACTCGCCGCGGCAGGCCGGAAAGCGTTTCCGGACTATCCGGCCTCGATACAACGCGAGGCTGTTGGCAGCTGGGCGTATTTCAACGAAGACTGCCGCGACGTGTGGAAAGTCCCCGCCGCCCCGGAATCCATGCACCAGGCTGTCGTGAGCGGCCTCCCGACCCTCCTTATTTCTGGCAGCTTCGATACACTGACGTCGCTCACCGGGGCCAAGGAAGCGGCGGCGAAACTATCCAACGCGACCATCATCAGCATCCCTGGCGTCGGGCATTTCGTCTCGCCCGCGTCTCCCTGCGCCCAGTTGGTGATCGCATCGTTCCTCGCCGATCCCGCCACCCCCGATACATCCTGCGTCGGCGCACTGAAGCCGGAGGCCTTCGCCTCGCCGGCTTCACCCTGATGCTCCGCAGCGAGGCATAGGGACCTCGATCGCAGCCTATAAACGGGGCCCCTCCCATGATGAGGCAGAACGCCCTTATTTGCGCTATTGGAGGGGCCGAAGAGGATTTCCCATGCTGTCCGCACGCCGCTTGGCCGCCCGCATTCTGATCGCTCTGCCACTCGCGGCCTTCGCTTGCATGCCTGCATTGGGCGAGACGCTGGCGGCGAGCGATCGGCCCGGGACGGAGGCAGCGCCTGCGGGCAAGATGGAGGCGCCCGCCAAGATCGTGGTCGGCGCCTATATCAACGACATCCAGGAGCTCGACTTCAAGACCAACAATTATTCCATCGATCTCTACGTCTGGTTTCGCTGGAAGGCGCCGGATATCGAGCCGTCGAAGACGATGGAGTTCATGAACCGCTTCGCCTCGGACGACAATCGGCGTGACGAGCTCTACGACCAGCCGAAGCCGATGCCCGATGGCAGCCTCTATTCGATCATCCGTTACCAGGGCCGCTTCTCGGCCAAGTTCCCGCTGGAGAAATACCCCTTCGACACGCAGCTGCTGAAAATCACGATGGAGGACAGCATCGCCGCGGCCGACAGCCAGATCTACGCGCCCGATATCGAGGGCGGCGTTTCCATCAACCCCAACATCACCTTGCCGGGGTTCGCTGTGGGCAAGCCGGAGATACAGGTCGTCGCCAAGCCTTATCCGACCAATTTCGGCGATCTCGCCGAGCCCGGCGCGACCGACTATTCGCGCTTGACCCTGACCATACCGGTGTCGAGGCCGGTCGTGGCGA
>JBAUEK010000325.1:0-3539 GCA_049678565.1 Methyloceanibacter sp.
CCGATGATGAAGGCGTCGCTTCCTGATCGCGGCCGCAAACATCGGACCGAACCGGTTCCACCAGTACCGAACCGTCTCGTGGCAGATGTCGATCCCCCGCTCGAACAGAATATCCTCGACCTGTCGCAGCGACAGCGGATAGCGGATATACATCATCACCACGAGGCGGATCACCTCGGGCGAGCTGTTGAAATAACGGTAGGGATTGCGCATCGCCGGAGGCTAAGGATCCTCGCCAGGAGGCTCAAGCCAGTTTACTCTGGACAATGCCCTCAAGAGTTTCAGTCGCCTCTGGGCCAACGAGGGCGGCGATCAAGGGAGAATTTGAATGAACCAGGAACCCAAGCGCGAAATCTTCTTCGGCGGCTGCCCGCACGATTGCCCCGACACCTGCGCGATGCTGTTTGAGGTCGAAGACGGCGTTCTGAAGGGTGTCAAAGGGAATCCGGAGCACCCCATGACGCGCGGGGGCCTATGCGTGAAACTCAAAGACTACGAGAAGCGCCATTACCATCCCGACCGCCTGTTGTATCCGATGCGCCGGACCGGCCCGAAAGGGTCGAAACAGTTCGAGCGCATCACCTGGGATGAGGCGCTGGATGAAATCACGAGCCGCTGGAAGGCGATCATCGAGGAGTACGGCGCCCAGGCGATCATTCCCTATAGCTACCTGGGCCATCAGGGATTGGTTCACGGCCTGAATGGAGGCGATGCATTTTTCAATCGCATGGGAGCCACCGTTTGCGAGCGCACGTTCTGCGGCGAAGGTTCCTGTACGGCTTGGCTTCTCACGGTAGGGCCGACCGCCGGCGTCGATCCGGAAAGCTACATTCATTCGAAGTACATCGTCATTTGGGCGTGCAACAGCGTCAGCACCAATCTGCACCACTGGGCCATCGTCAAGGAGGCGCAAAGGGCCGGCGCCAAAGTCGTGGTCATCGATGCCTACGCATCGAGAACCGCCAAAGAGGCCGATTGGCATATCTGCCCGAAGCCGGGCACCGATGCCGCCCTGGCCATGGCCGTTATCAATTCCATCATCGCGCAGGGCCTGGTCGATGAGGACTATGTGGCGAACTACACGGTCGGCTTCGAGGCGCTGAAAGAGCGCGCCGCGACCAGAACCCCGGAATGGGCCGAGGGGATCACCGGCATCCCGGCGGACGATATCCGCAAATTCGCGCGCGAACTCGCCACCGAGCAGCCCGCGGCAATCCGCATGGGCGTTGCGCTTGAGCGTCACTATGGCGGCGGCCAGACAATCCGCGCCGTCACCAGTATCCCTGCGCTCACCGGTGCATGGCGCCATGTCGGCGGTGGCGTGACGCAGTTTCCCGTTTGGGAGCACCCTTACAAGTTTGATGTGATTTGCCGCCCCGATCTCATCCCCGAGGGCACCCGCGTCATCAACAATCTGCAGATCGGCCGGGCCCTTGTCGGCGAGATGCCGCTCGATCCGCCGATCAAGTCCATGATGTGCTGGAACTCAAATCCGGTCACGCAAGCGCCCGAGACCGACAAAATCGTTCAAGGCCTAATGCGTGATGATCTGTTCATGGTTTCAGCTGAGCACTTCATTTCGGACACAGCGTCCTATGCCGACATCGTGCTGCCTGCGTCCATGGGCGCGGAGATGGAAGACATGATCCTCTCCTGGGGGCATTTATATCTGACGTACAACGCGAAATGCGCCGACTCTCCGGGCGAGGCCATCCCGAACAACGAGATCTTCCAGCGTCTCGCCGCGCGCATGGGCTATGAGGAAGAGAACTTCAAATGGTCCGATAGCGAGTGTCTTGAGAACTATGTGGACTGGGATTCACCGGCTTGCGACGGCATCGATCTCGAATATTTACGCAATCACGGCTACGCCCGCCTCAACGTCGGCACGAAGGACAATCGGGTGCCGCACAAGGAAGGCAACTTCCCGACTGAGTCCGGCAAGTGCCATTTTCAAATCGAGGGTGCCACCAACTTCGTCGCCGGCCCCTTCCGGCAAATGTATGACGGGTTCCAGCCCGGCGAACCACTGGACCCCCTCCCCGATTACATGCCGACGCGCGAATCGCCCGCGACGAATCCCGAACTCGCTAAGAAATATCCGTTGAACATCGTCTCGCCGAAGAGCCACGGCTTCCTCAACTCTTGCTACGCCAATATGGCGCAAAAGATTAAGGGCCAGGGCGAACAGTTCGTGCTGATCAGTGAGGCCGATGCGAACAAACGCGGGATCGTCGAAGGCGACCGCGTTCAAGTCTCGAACGGCCGCGGCGCGTTCAAGGGCGTCGCCCGCATTACCGACGACGTGAACCCGGGGATCGTCGTGGCGACGCTTGGCTATTGGCGCCAGCTGAACGAGGGCACGGTGAATTCTATTAGTTCGGCTGAGTTTTCCGATATGGGTCACGCGCCTTCGTTTTCAGACAACCTCGTCGAAGTGACACGCAGCAACTAAGGCCAACTTCCCGGTCCGCAACCGTTGAGTTGGAGGAAGACTTTGAATGGCATTGTCAGAGTAAATTGGCTTGAGCCTTGTCCCTGTCGGAAACCTCATGCGAGTGGCCAGGACGCTCGAATCGAGTGGCCCACCGTAAACCCAATCGGGCTGGCGAGTGAGAGCGAATCGGGCAATGCTTTTGCTCGATGGCGGATCTTTGCAGACTGATCTGGTGCGCCCTTGTGGGACTGTTCCGGTCGCGGGCGTCTCGGGAAGCGGAGATCCTGGCACTTCGTCACCAACTCAACGTGCTGCGACGCAAATCGCCTAAAAGGCCGACTTTCAGGGGCATCGACCGCTTGGTGTTTGCCGGGCTGTATCGTCTAGCTCCTGGGGTGCTGAACGCTCTGACGATCATCAAGCCGGAGACCGTGATCCGTTGGCACCGCGCGGGCTTTCGAGCCTATTGGCGCTGGAAATCCAGACCCCACAGCGGTCGGCCGAAAACCCCACTGGAGATTCGCCAGCTCATTCGAGAGATCAGCATCGCCAACCCGCTCTGGGGCGCGCCTCGGATCCATGGCGAACTCCTCAAGCTTGGCATCGATGTCGGGCAAACAACAATCGCAAAGTACATGGCGAGGAGGAGACGACCGCCGTCTCAGGGGTGGAAGACGTTCCTCCGCAATCACGCCGACGGCATCGCATCTATGGATCTGTTCGTCGTCCCCACGATCTCGTTCCGACTGTTGTATGGATTGCTGATCCTGGCGCATCGCCGCCGTAAGATCCTATGGCTGGGTGTAACCGCGCATCCGAGTGCCGAATGGATCGCTGGTCAGCTCACCGAGGCATGCGGCTGGGAGCCGGCCCCGCGATACATCGTTCGCGATCGGGACCGCGTTTATGGCAACGTCTTCATCCGGCGTCTTCGGGCAATGGGCATTCGGGACCGGCCGACCGCCCCACGATCGCCATGGCAGAACGGACATTCTGAAAGGCTGATTGGCTCGATCCGACGGGACTGCCTCGACCACGTTGTCGTATTCGGCGAGCTGCATCTTCGCCATGTGCTTCGATCTTACGCAAAATACTACAATCA
>JBAUEK010000326.1:0-5584 GCA_049678565.1 Methyloceanibacter sp.
AGAAAGTCCATGGTCTTGCCGACCTGCTCGGGCGCGGAGGCGAACACCGTGTCGTATTGCACGGTGTTGAACACCGTGAAGATGGCGAAGATGCCGAGCGCGAAGCCGAAATCCCCCACGCGATTGACGATGAAGGCCTTGATCGCGGCGGCATTGGCG
The DNA here is from genome assembly GCA_049678565.1 of Methyloceanibacter sp. Lineage (GTDB taxonomy): Bacteria > Pseudomonadota > Alphaproteobacteria > Rhizobiales > Methyloligellaceae > Methyloceanibacter. The sequence goes on from JBAUEK010000326.1 coordinate 160, forward strand.
GTGGGCTTGTGGTACCAGAAGCCGATCAGGAGATAGGAGGCGAGACCCACGCCTTCCCAGCCGAAGAACAGCTGCAAGAAATTGTCGGCTGTCACTAGCGCCAGCATGGCGAAGGTGAACAGCGAGAGATAGGCGAAGAAGCGCGGCTGGCCGGGATCCTCGTCCATATAGCCGATGGAATAGAGGTGCACGAGGCCGGACACGGTGGTGACCACCACCAGCATCACCGCGGTCAGCGTATCGATGCGGAGGGCCCAGGAGCTTTGCAGCGCGCCGGAATCGATGAAGCGAAGGAGCTCGATGCGCTGGTCGTGGCCCTCGATCCCAACCTGATAGAAGGCAAACCAGGAGAGCAGCGCGGTGACGAGCACGAGGCTCGTGGTGATCACCCCGCTCGCGCGGGCGCCAGCGAGGTGGCCAAAGAAGCCGGCAAAGATGGCCCCAATCAGCGGCAGGAAGACGATCGCTTGATACATGGGCCGTTCTCAGCCCTTCAACAGATCGATTTCCGCGACATCGATGGTGCCGCGGTCGCGGAAAGTGACGACGATGATGGCGAGCCCGATCGCGGCCTCGGCCGCGGCGACGGTGAGCACGATCAGGGCGAAGACCTGCCCCACCAGATCGCCGTGGAAGCTGGAGAAGGCGACGAGATTGATATTCACCGCGAGCAGCATCAGCTCCACGCTCATCAAGATGACGATCACGTTCTTCCGGTTGAGGAAGATGCCGAAGATGCCAAGCGTGAACAGGATGGCGGCGACGGTGAGGTAGTGCGAGAGCCCGACGGTCATCTGAGCCCCCTCCCCGTCTCGACCTCGACCACCTCGACGGCCATCTCTCGCGTGCGCCCGATTTGCCTGGCGACCGACTGGCGTTTGACATCGCGCTTGTGGTGGAGGGTCAGCACGATGGCGCCGATCATGGCCACCAGCAGGATGAGACCGGCAGCCTCGAACAGATAGACGTATTTTGTATAGAGGATCAGTCCCAGCGCGCGCGTGTTGCCGATCTCGGCCACTGGCGGCGCTGGCGCCCGCGCGGCGATATCCGGCACGGTCACCCAAGAACCGACGATGAGGATCAGCTCGAGCAGGAGCAGGATTCCGACCGTGGCGCCGACCGGCAGATATTTAAGGAATCCGGCTCGGAGCGCGGCAAAGTCCACATCGAGCATCATCACCACGAACAGGAACAGGACCATGACCGCGCCGACATAGACCACGACCAGGATCATGGCGATGAATTCGGCTCCGAGCAGGACGAACAGGCCGGCGGCGTTGAAGAAGGCCAGGATGAGGAACAGCACCGCATGCACCGGGTTCTTCACGGAGATGACCATGAAGGCGGAGGCGACGCAGAGGCCGGCAAAAAGATAGAAGAACAGCGCGCTTGCGATCATCAGCGACGGTTCACCGATACGGCGCGTCGAGTGCCAGGTTCCTGGCAATCTCGCGCTCCCAGCGGTCGCCATTCGCGAGCAGCCGCTCCTTGTCGTAATAAAGCTCCTCGCGCGTCTCGGTGGCGAATTCGAAGTTCGGTCCCTCGACGATGGCGTCGACCGGACAGGCCTCCTGGCAGAAGCCGCAATAGATGCATTTCACCATGTCGATGTCATAGCGCGTGGTGCGCCTCGTGCCGTCGTTACGGCGGAGGCCGGCTTCGATGGTAATGGCCTGGGCCGGGCAGATCGCCTCGCACAGCTTGCAGGCGATGCAGCGCTCTTCGCCATTGGGATAGCGCCGGAGCGCGTGCTCACCCCTGAATCGAGGCGACAGCGGCCCTCTTTCGAAGGGGTAGTTGATGGTCGCCTTTGGCTTCACGAAATATTTGAGCGCAAGCCAAAACGCCGACAGAAATTCCGTCAGCAACAGGGCTTTGGCGGCATTGGCGACGCGCTTCACGCTCTCTCTCCCATCAACTGCCTAGCTGCCAAAGCTGAAGAATGACCGCGACGATCACGACCATAGCTAGGGACAACGGCAGGAAGACCTTCCAGCCGAGCCGCATCAGCTGGTCGTAGCGATAACGCGGCACCATGGCTTTGACCATGGAGATCAGGAAAAACAGGAAGCAAACCTTCCCCACAAACCATATCACACCTGGAATCCAGGTGAAGGGCGGCAGCGGAACCGGCGGCAGCCAGCCTCCCAGGAAGAGCACGGTGCCAAGGCCGCACATCAGGACGATGGCGACATATTCGCCGAGCATGAACAGCATGTAGGGGGTGGAGGAATATTCGACCATGAAGCCGGCGACGAGCTCGGACTCGGCCTCCAACAGGTCGAAAGGCGGCCGGTTAGTCTCGGCCAAAGCGGAGATGAAGAACACCACGAACATGGGCAGAAGCGGCAGCCAATACCAGCCGAACAGCCCGAGCGCGCTGTCTTGGGCCTTGACCACGTCGTTCAGATTGAGCGAGCCGGCACAGAGCAACACGGTGATGATGACGAAGCCGATCGAGACCTCGTAGGACACCATCTGTGCCGCGGAACGAAGCGCGGCGAGGAAGGCGTATTTCGAGTTCGAGGCCCAGCCGGCCATGATCACGCCATAGACCTGGAGCGACGAGATGGCGAAGATATAGAGGACGCCGACATTGATGTTGGCGACGGCCCAGCCATCCGCCACCGGGATCACCGCCCAGGCCGACAACGCCAGCCCCGCGGTGACGATCGGTGCCAGCAGGAACACGCCCTTATTGGCGGCGGCCGGGATCAGCGGCTCCTTGAACACGAATTTCAGCAAATCGGCGAAGGATTGCCAGAGGCCCCAAGGCCCGACGACGTTCGGCCCGCGGCGCATCTGCACCGCCGCCCACACCTTGCGGTCGGCGTAGAGGGTAAAGGCCACAAACACCAACAGCGTCACGAGCAGCAGCAGGCTTTGCCCGATGATGAGCGCGAGCGGTAGACCGTAATTGGACCAGAATTCAGCCATCGGTACCGGTCGCCTCCGCGGCACTCGTGGCGTGAAGCGCGCTCAAGCTCGCCATGATTTCCGACGCCCGCGCGATTGGGTTGGTGAAGTAGAAATCGGCAATGGCTTGGCCGAAACGCTCCTTGCCGGGCTTGCCGCCTCTCTTGGCCAGAGTCTCGATGGCCGCAGCGTCGGGGCTAACGATCTGATCGAGCATGGCCAGATGCGGACAGGCGACAAACATCTTGGCGCGGAGCTCGGTCACATTGTCGAACGGCAAGGGCTTCCCCAGCACGCCGGACAAAGCGCGAAGGATGGTCCAATCTTCGCGCGCCTCGCCCGGCGGGAAGATGGCGCGGGCGGTCATCTGCGGGCGCCCCTCGGTATTCACCAACAACGCATCTTTCTCGGTATAGGCGGCGCCAGGGAGGATCACATCGGCGCGATGGGCGCCACGGTCGCCATGACTGCCCTGGTAGACGACGAAGGCGCTGCCGAGCCGCTCGGTCTCGATCTCGTCGGCACCGAGCAGATAGACGACGTCGATGTCCCCGCTTTGCCCGCCGTCCAGGATTGCCTCGACGTCCTTGCCACCCTTCCCCGGCACCAGGCCAAGGTCGAGACCGGCGACGCGGGCGGCGGCGGTGTGGAGCACGCTGAACCCGTTCCAGCCCAAGTCCGGCTTGACCGCGCCCATGGCCATCGCCGCCTTGGCCGCGAGCGCCAGCACGGCGGCGCCATCGGGGCGCGCAAGGGCCGCCTGGCCCAGGATCACGAGCGGCCGCTCGGCATCCTCGATCTTCTCAAGGAAGGGGTGGGAGCCGTTTGCGAGCTTGGCCAGGGTCTCGGGACCGGCGCCGAGATGCTCGTAAGGGTAAGTGAGGTCGGCCGGGTCGCCGATGAGGCCGATTGGGACGCGCCCTTGGCTTTGGCGCCAGCGTTTCAGGATACGGGCGTTGAGCACCGGCGCCTCGGTCCGCGGATTGGTGCCGATGAGGAGGATGGCGTCGGCCTGCTCGATGCCTTCGACGGTGGCATTGAAGAGATAGGTGGCACGGCCGAGTGCCGGATCGAGCTTGGCGCCGTCCTGGCGGCAATCGATGTTGGGCGAGCCGAGCTGCTCGGCCAAGAGCTTGAGCGCGAACATCTCCTCGGCGCCGGCGAGGTCGCCGGCGATGGCGGCGAAGCGCGCGCCGTCGAGGTGTTTCAGTTTCGCCGCGACCGCTGCCAGAGCCTCGTCCCATGACGCTGGCTGAAGCCGTCCGTCGCGGCGGATATAGGGCCTATCCAGGCGCTGCACCCGCAACCCGTCCCAGGCGTGGCGCGTCTTGTCGGAGATCCACTCCTCGTTGATCGCCTCATTGATCCGCGGCAGGAAGCGTAACACCTCGCGCCCGCGGGAATCGACGCGGATGTTGGAGCCGAGTGCATCCATGACGTCGATCGACTGGGTCTTGGTCAGCTCCCAGGGGCGGGCGACGAAGGCATAGGGCTTCGAGGTCAGTGCGCCGACAGGGCAAAGATCGACCACATTGCCGGAGAGCTCCGACATCATGCCGTGCTCGAGATAGGTGGTGATCTCCATGTCCTCGCCGCGACCGATGGCGCCGAGCTCATCCACGCCCGCGACCTCGGTCATGAAGCGGATGCAGCGGGTGCAGTGGATGCAGCGGGTCATATAGGTCTCGATCAAAGGCCCGAGATATTTGTCCTCCACCGCGCGCTTGTTGTCGGCGAAGCGGCCGGCGTCGAAGCCATAGGCCATGGTCTGGTCCTGCAAATCGCATTCGCCGCCTTGATCGCAGATGGGGCAATCGAGAGGGTGATTGATCAGGAGGAACTCGAGCACGCCCTCGCGTGCCTTCTTCACCGTCTCGGAATTGGTGATGATCGTCGGTGGCGTCCCGTCGCGGCTAGGTCTGAGATCGTTGACACTCATGGCGCAGGAGGCCACGGGCTTCGGCATGCCGGCTACCTCGACCAGGCACATGCGGCAATTGCCGGCAATCGACAGGCGCTCGTGATAGCAGAAACGCGGGATCTCGACGCCGGCGAGGCCGCAGGCCTGAATCAGCGTGATGTCCTTCGGGGCGTCGATTTCTTGGTTATCGATGATGAGCTTGGGCACGCTTTCCTGCTCTCTCGTTCGGCGGCTCGATGTGGGCGACGTTCGATTGGGGTGGCGTTGGAGGATCGAGGGGTTCGCGCAGCACCTCTTCCAAGAAGGCGTTAAACCTGGCGCTATATTGGTCAAGGTAGCCCGACTGCCGGAAGTGCTGCGACTGGAAGTAGTCGAGATGCGGGAGAAGTTGAATCCGCACCGACGCGCGCCATTCCTTGGTCGGCTGCACGGCGAGGATTTCGTCGCTGGCATTGAGGATGGTGTCGACGAACAGCTCGTATTTCTGGAACAGCTCGACGCTGCCATCGACGGTGCGGTTGTCGTAGTTGAATTCGGCGAGCTTCAAGGTCGGATCGGAGAGCTTCGGGTTGTCGAAGGCAAGCC
>JBAUEK010000327.1:0-1913 GCA_049678565.1 Methyloceanibacter sp.
GGCCGCTCGTGTTCGAAAAGGGCGACGTGATCATGCGCGAAGGCGACCCCGCGAAACTGTTCTTCGTGCTGGCGCGCGGCACGGTCAGCGTCGAGATCAAGGTCCACGGCAAGGGCCAGCGGCGCAAACGCGTGGCTTCGATCGGTCCGGGCCTGACATTCGGCGAGATGGCGCTGCTTGACGGCGGCAGACGCTCGGCCGACGTCATCGCCAATGAACGGGTCATTTGCTACGGGCTCGGCGTGGAGGAGCTGCATGAGCTTTCCGCCGGTCACCCGAACATCATGATCACGATCCTGAGCAATCTGACGCGGGAGTTCTCCGAGCGCTTACGCCACGCCAACGAAGAGATCAGCGTCCTCGAATAGCGGGGTGTTACGCGACGGGCACCGGCGCCGCCTCGCTCTTGGCACGCGGCTCGTTGGACGGCGTGAGCGGCACGTTCAGCTCGACATAGAGACCGGCGGGCCTGAATTCCAACTTGGTCTCGCCGCCGAGATTGTGGCGGATGCCCTTGTCGATGAGCTGCATGCCGAAGCCGCTGCTGCGCTTCAGCGGCACGCCCGCTCCGCGTTCCTCCCAGGTGAACAGAAGCCGGTTTCCGCGCCCCGTCTTCCAGCTCACGCCAAGCTGGCCGGTACTCGCCGACAAGGCCCCGTATTTCACCGCGTTGGTGGCAAGCTCATGCAGTGTCATGGCGAGGATCGAGGTGCATGCCGGCGGCAACAGCACATCCTGCCCCTTGATCTGGATCCTCGGTCCGTCTTCGCGCTGATAGGGCTCAAGCTCGCGCTCCACCATGGCCTTGAGACTGGCGCCCGACCATTGCGCCTCGAGCAACAGATCATGGGCCCGATGCAGCGCGCGTAAGCGTTCGGACAGGGTCTGGGCCATGGCCTGCGCCGGTTTGCTCGTGGCCTGACGCAAGCTTGCCTGGACCAGCGACTGCACGATGGCCAGCACATTTTTGACCCGGTGATTGAGCTCGCCCACCAGCATGGTTTGGCGCTGCGCGGCCCGCCTGCGCTCGGTCACGTCGCGGAAGATCAAAACGGCGCCGGCGAGAGAGCCGTCGAAGCCAAGGATGGGCGCGCCGGATTCCTCGATCGGAATCTCTCTCTTCTCCCGCGTCACCAGCAGCGTTCCGGATTCGAGCCGCGTCGTTTCGCCCTCGCGCAGCGCCCGGAGCGCCGGATCGTCGATCGGCTTGCGCGTAGTCTCGTCGATGACGCGGAACACCTCCCAGATCGGCCGCCCCCGCGCCGCCGCCACCGGCCAGCCCGTCAGCTGCTCGGCCACTTTGTTGAGGAGCAGCACGCTGCCGGCGGGGTCGGTGGCAATCACGGCCTCGCTGATGCTGGCAAGCGTCGTGCTGAGCCATTCGCGCTGGCCCCTGAGCTCGATCAAGGCCTCGTTGCGGGCGCGATCGGAGCGCCGCACGGCATCGATCGTGGTCCAGGTAAAGGCCGCAAGCACGACGATGCTGGACACGGCGAACATGGCGAGCGTCGCGGCGCTGTCGTAATAAGTGGCAATCTCGGCCTGACGGGCGAACCAGCCAATCACCAGCGGCAGGATGAGGATGCCCGGAAGCAGGCGGCGCAGCATCTCGCCCGCCGGCGACTTTTCGGTGATGGCCGCCGCAACCCCATATTCGGGAGAGGCCGCGAGAAAGCCCATGGCCAGCAGGAGCGAGCTGACCAAGCCGTAAGCCGACATGGGGGTGAAGGGGAACGGATAATAGAAGGTGGCGACGCCATAAGCGTGTCCGGTCAGGATCGTCAGCACCTGCGCCAGCATGGCGATGGCCAGAACCTGGCTCAGGGCGGAGCCGAACCAGTCGCCCTTGGCGCAGATCAGCGCGATCCCGAACAGGATGAGAGAGGCCGCGATGCCTGGACCCATGCGGGTCG
>JBAUEK010000328.1:0-2438 GCA_049678565.1 Methyloceanibacter sp.
CGAGCCGCTTGTCGAGATCGTAGAACCCCATCTGCCCCATGACCCGTCCCCGCCTGCCTCATCGTGCGGGATCACCGAATCTGATTTGCGCGGGGCTGGCCAGCGGGTATTGTTCGAGGTGCCCTTATGTGCTTCCGGGACCAATTCCCATCTCGAAGTCCGCGGGCAGAGCCCCTGAACTGACCGCCTCAAAACGCTTCTGCTTGCGGGGGGAGCCGGTAGCGGCCTAGCATCGGCTCAGACAGATCGGGGTCGACGGTGCTGGAAGCGGATTTCGTCAAGACCACCTGCCCGCGTGATTGCTACGACGCCTGCGGCCTCGCCGTTTACACAGAGGACGGGGTCATCACCAAGGTTCTGGGTGATCCCGATCACGCCATCTCGCGCGGGAAGCTCTGCGGCAAATGCGCCATCGCCTATAATGGCGCCTGGCGCGATGCAACGCTCCGGCTCACCAGTCCCTTGCGGCGCGCGGGCGCGAAAGGCACCTCCCGCTTCGTCGAGATTTCCTGGGAAGAGGCCCTCGGCGAAATCGCCCAGCGCTTCGGCGGCGTGATCGACGCGGGAGAAGCCCGGACGATCCTTCATACGCATTACACCGGGACCGTGGGACTGATCGGCGGCTCGTTCCCACTTCGCCTGTTCAACCGCATGGGCGCGACCGAGGTCGATCCAGACACGGTTTGCAACAAGGCCGGCCATGTCGCGCTGGAGCTGGCATTTGGCAATTCGCTCGAGGGCTTCGACCCGCGCACGGCCAAGGACGCGCACACCATCCTGATCTGGGGGGCCAATCCATCCCATACCGCCCCGCACCAGGACATGGTCTTCGTGCGAGAGGCGGCGGAAGCCGGCACCAAGATCATCGTTGTCGATCCGATCGGGCACGACACCGCAACTTCCGCCGATATCCACCTCAAGCTTCTGCCCGGCACGGACGCGGCCCTGGCCTTCGCCTTTCTCAACGTCATGCGCAAAAAGGGGTTGGTCGATAAGCGCTTTCTCGAACAGCACGTTCTCGGCGCTGAGGAGCTTGGGGCAGCCATCGATGCCATGCCGCTCGCGAAGGCCGTGGAGCTGTGCGGCGTCCCGGCCGATCTGATCGAGGCCGCGGCCATCGCCTATGCCACCGGTCCTTCGCTGCTCTGGCTGGGGCAAGGCGTCCAACGCCAGCGCCAGGGTGGCAACGTCTTCCGGGCACTAGCGGCCCTCATCGCCTTTTCCGGCAATGTGGGCAAGCCGGGCGCGGGCTTCCTCTATATGAATGGTACCGGCGGACGCGGCATCGACATGGCGACGGTGACCATGCCGGAGCTCGCCCGCGACGGGGCAGGCTCCATCAGCCACATGGATCTCGCCGCGACGCTCGAGGATCCGCTCCGCGCCAAAGCCTTCGTCAACTGGAACAACAATCCGGCCGCGTCGTCGCCTGAGCAGCGCCGCCTGCGCCAGGCGCTCAAGCGCGAGGATCTGTTCCACGTTGCGGTCGACCTCTTCCACACCGACACCACGGCCTATGCCGATATCGTGCTCCCGGCCGCGAGCTTCCTCGAATTCAACGATTTGGTGCTGTCTTATTTCGATCTCACCCTCTCGGCGCAGGCAAAGGCATGCGATCCGCTGGGCGAGGCGCTGTCCAACCATGAGATCTTCCGGCGCCTTGCACGTGCCATGGGCTACAACGATCCGGGATTGTTCGAAAGCGAGGCCCATCTCATCGATCGCCTGCTCGCGCAGACACTCTATCGGGGCAGCTTCGCCGATCTCGCCAAGGCCGGCACGACGACGCTGTTTGCCGAGCCGCGGCTGCAATTCGCCGACCTCAACTTCGCCACGCCGTCCGGCCGGATCGAGCTCGCGAGCGACAGGGCGGTCGAGCTCGGGCTGCCGCGCGCTCCCACGCCCCACGCCGACGAGCGGCCTGAGCCAGGACTGTTGCGGATCATCTCGCCGGCATCGGCCTGGCAAATGAACTCGAGCTATGGCAATGACGCGGTCATTCGCAGACTTCTCGGCCCTCCAACCGTCACCCTGCATCCGGAGGATGCCGCTGCTGGCGGCTTCCTTGAGGGCGACGCCGTCGTTCTGATCAACGAGACCGGCAGGCTGCCACTCGCCGTCACCATTTCGCCGGCGGCTCAGCCTGGCGTCGGCATCGTCTATAAAGGCCGGTGGCCGAGCGCATCGGACGACGATGCCAACGTCAATGTGCTGGTCGCCGGCCGCAAGAGCGACCTCGCCGAAAGCACCGCGGTGCACAGCACGGTCGTGCGCTTGGAGCGGGTGGAAATCCGGCGCTAGGCAGCGTGTTACTTGCGCCGCTCCACCGGCAGTGAGCCTTGCAGCGCCAGTCGCGCCGCGCACCAGGCCATATGCATAGCCCGCTTCAGCGCGGCACCATCAGCGGCGAGCACCCTGACCAACATGCCCGCGGATTT
>JBAUEK010000329.1:0-5377 GCA_049678565.1 Methyloceanibacter sp.
AATTCGGCCAGGACCGGTTTGGTGCCAACCAGTGTAAGCACCCCCGCCGCCATGGCAGAAACAGCCACGGTCGACGCCAGGTGCTGCAGCCTGCGCTGTAGCATCGGTAGGTGTTGCAAAGTCAGCCCCCCAAGGAAACCCTGCTTATGAATCGCGCTTCAGACTAGCAAGTTTCGCGCGTTGGTGAATGGCAACAATGATTGCCAACCCATGGGCCACTCATGACACCAACATGAACAAACCATGACTAGTAGATGAAAAGACCATGATGTTGACTAGAAGACACCCGTAAGCCAGATGACAAGATGCAGTATGCCGTGGGAAGCCGCCATTTTACGGCACTCAAGGGTCAAGGGCCGAGCCCAAGCCACCCGCGCCTAAGGACTTGGCGGGTGCTTCGAGGCCCGCTCACGGCGCCTGCCCTGGCTGAGAGACCGACATGCGTTATCAGACCAAGCTTCTGATCACCGCGGGCCTGCTGCTGACCATGTCGTTGGCGGCGGCCGCGCTCGCTTATTGGGGCGTGGCGCAGTCCCATGCCTTTCTCAGCCGCTCGCGCATCGCCCACCAGGAACTCGAGCGCCAGCTCCAGCTTTCCCGTCACAGCCAACAGCTGTTCAAGGCCTGGACCGATACGCTTCTGACCGGGATCAGCGACCGTCCCCTTGGCGCCGCCTATCTGCATAAGGTCATCGAATCGGACCTGGACGAACTGCAACGGCTGACCGAGATGGAGCTCTCCATGGTGGGGGCCGATGAGCGCAGGATGGAGACCGCCGAGCTCGATCGACTGAATGCCATCAAGAAGGAATTTCAGCACGCGCTGGAGCAGCTCGCCGAAGTTGAGCAATTGCGCAGCCGCGGCCGCCCGGACGAGGCCTGGGCGACGCTGATCTCCCTGCTCAAGGGGGGCATCGACCAGAAGCTGAACGGGCTGATCGAGGTCGCCGTCGCCGACGAGACCGCCGAGGTCGAGAGGATCGACGCCGACGCGGCGAGGCTCTTGGGCCGGCTCGAGCAGATCAGCCAGGCCCATGCCGCGATCGCCATTCTGATCACGCTCGGCCTGATGCTCTTGCTGCTCCAGCGGCTCCGGGCGCCACTGGCGGAGCTGTTGCGCGGCACCCGCGCTTTGGCGGAGGGCGACCTCTCCCATCGCATCACCATTCCGGGCAGCGATGAGTTCGCCCATCTCGGCCAGAGCTTCAATCGCATGGCTGCCGATCTCCAGGGCCACCAGAAGGCGTTGGAGAGCGCCCACGCCAATCTCGAGGCCGTGGTGGCCGAGCGCACGGAGGAGCTTCGCCAGGCGAACGAATCCCTGCGCCAGATCGACGAGACGCGCCGGGCCTTTTTCGCCGACATCAGCCACGAGCTGCGCACACCGCTCACCGTCATCCGGGGCGAGGGCGAAATCTCGCTCCGCGGCAAGAACAAGCCGGTGGTCGAGTACAAACGCTCGATCGGCCGCATCGTCGAGCAGGCGAAGCACCTGTCCTTGCTTGTCAACGACCTTTTGTTTATTGCCCGCCAAGGGGCGGGCGCCGCGCGCATGAACCTGCAAAACATCGATCTCGGCGATCTGATCGAAAAGGCCTGCGGCGACGCCAAGGTGATCGCCCATTCAAAGGCGGTGAATATCAGCTACAGCGATGGATCCGCGGACGATTTTGTCAGAGGCGACCCGGCAAGGTTGCGCCAGCTCTTTATGGTTCTCCTGGATAACGCGGTTCGTTATTCGAAATCCAAGGGAGAGGTGAAAGTCGATATTGCCAGGACCGAAGGAGAGATCAGGGTTCGCGTCTCCGATCGCGGCTTCGGCATCGCGCCCGAGGAGCTGGAAGTCATCTTCGAACGCTTCCGCCGCGGCGGCAATGCAAGCGAACACAATGAGGAAGGCTTAGGGCTGGGATTGCCCGTGGCCAAGGCCATCGTCGAGGCCCATAAGGGAAGGATCGAAATGGACAGCCGTTTGGGTGAAGGCACCACGGTCACCGTCGCCCTGCCAGCTTCTTCCCCGGAGGCAATTCCGTGAACGTGCTCCTGGTCGAGGACGAGCCGCGCGTCGCTGACTTCATCCATCGCGGGCTCCGCGCTGAAAATCATGGCGTGACGGTCGCGGCATCCGGCGGCGAAGGTGTCGATCTCGCCAAGACCGGCGAGTTCGACGTGATCGTGCTCGATCTGATGCTCCCCGACATGCATGGCTATGACGTCTGCCAGCGGTTGCGCTCGGACGGCGACCACACCCCCATCCTGATGCTCACCGCCATGGACACCCTGGAGGACAAGATCAAGGGCCTGAAAATTGGGGCCGACGACTATCTCGCCAAGCCGTTCGATTTCGACGAGCTGCTCGCGCGCATGGAGGCGCTGGTGCGCCGGTCCCACCATTTCGCGCCGAACTCGAACATCTTGCAGGTTGCCGACCTCGTGCTCGACCGGGATCTGCTCGAAGTCCGGCGTGGCGGAGACATCGTCAAGCTCACGGCCAAGGAACTCGCCATCATCGAGCTGTTGATGGGGGCGCCTGGGCGGGTCTTTTCGCGGACCCGGATCCTGAACCAAGTCTGGGGTTACAGCGAGGACCCTCTCACCAACGTGGTCGACGTCTATATCGCGCGTCTCCGGCGCAAGATCGACACTCCGGACCGCGAGCCCCTGCTCGAAACCGTGCGGGGCCATGGCTATCGCCTCAAGGCCCCCGCCTAACGCCATGGTTAGGGTCATTTTACCCATAGCTATCCAGAAGAGTGGCAATTCCACCAGGCAAACCTTGCGTCCCCTGGCCGGATGGGTAGAGTATGCGCCGCCACTCTCGCGGTCACGCACCATACCAATCCCGGGACCTCGCCCACGCGAGTCACGGCAGCGCTTGCCGGCACTGAGCTGTTCCGCTCATCTCGTGGCAAACCCCAGCGAATTGGGTCTGAAAAACTAACGCGGAAGGAGCGCCCGTTGCGTCCAGCTCTATTAGCCCTGTTGATTTCCACTTTGACCGCCATGTTCCCGGGTCAGTCCGCCAATGCCACCACCAAAATCATGGTTGGCGCGCTCGCATTCGGTACCGTCAGCTGGGTGCTGGATACCATCCAGCGCAACGGATTTGACAAGGTTGAGGGGATCGAGCTCGACGTGATCGCGCTCGCCAGCACCGACGCGACCGCCGTGGGCCTCCAAGGCGGCTCGGTCGACATCATCGCCACGGATTGGCTCTGGGTCTCGCGCGAGCGGACCGCCGGCGCCGACTTCTCCTTCTCGCCATTTACGACCGCCCTCGGCGCCATCATGGTTCCGCCCGACTCCCCCATCAAGACCTTGGCCGATCTGAAGGGAAAGAAGCTTGGGGTCGCGGGCGGGCCACTCGACAAGAGCTGGCTCCTCATCGTGGCCTATGCGCTGAGGACGGCCAATCTCGATCTGAGGACAGAGACCAGGCAGGTCTATGGCGCGCCGCCGCTTCTGGCCGAGAAGGCGAAGCAGGGCGAGATCGATGCCGTACTGAACTTTTGGCCCTATGCCGCAAGGCTCGAGGCGCATGGCTTCACCCAGCTGATCGGCCTTGAGGATGTGGTGAGCGAGCTTGGCGCCAAGGGCGAAGTCGCCATGATCGGCTATGTGTTCAACGACAGCTGGGCCAAGGAGGATAAGCAAGGCATCGATGGCTTTCTCCGCGCCGCGGCAAAGGCCGACGAGCTGCTTGCCACCTCCAACGAGGCCTGGGATGCGATCAGGCCGCTGATGCGAGCCGAGGACGACGCCACTTTCGAGGCTCTGCGCCGGCGCTACCGGGAAGGCATTCCCGAGCGCTCCGTTGCCCAGAACGAGGCCGACGCCAAGGTGCTCTACCAATTCTTGCGCGAGCTTGGCGGCGAAAAGCTCGTTGGTCCCGGCGCCGAGCTCGCCCCCGGCACATTCTGGAAGGGTAGCGGGTCTTGAGCGTCGGTATTGCCCGTCCCAACGCTCTCACCGGCTTGCGTGCCTATCGCGCTTCGCTAGCGCCGGTTCTCTCTGTCGCGGGCTTTCTGCTTGTCTGGTATATCGGGGCGGAGATCGCGCAGAGCCGCATGCTGCCGGGGCCGGAGGAAGTCCTCAGCTACGTCGTCGACGAGGCCCTCCACGGCGATCTCCTGGCCGAGCTCGGCATCACCCTATGGCGCGTGGCGGCGGCCTTCGTCGTGGCCATGGCGATCGGCAGCGTGGTTGGGCTTGCCATGGGGGAGCTACCGGCGCTGAACCGGGCGCTCGATCCTTGGGTGATCGTTCTGCTTAATCTGCCGGCCCTGGTCATCATCATCCTGGCCTATGTCTGGTTCGGGCTGAACGAGGCCGCCGCCATCGGCGCCGTGGCCTTGAACAAGATCCCCAACGTCATCGTTACCGTACGCGAAGGCGCCCGCGCTCTCGACCCCGGGCTCGACGAGATGGCGCGCGCCTATCGCCTGTCGTTTTGGAGCAAATTGCGCAATGTCACCCTGCCTCAGCTCCAGCCATATTTTGCCGCGGCCTCGCGATCTGGTATCTCATTGATTTGGAAGATCGTTTTAGTGGTCGAGCTGCTCGGCCGGCCAAATGGTGTAGGTTTCGAGCTTCACCTGAACTTCCAGCTTTTCAACGTGACGGCAATCCTCGGTTACACGGTGGCCTTCGTCGCCGTCATGCTCGCAATCGAATATCTGTTGGTACAGCCCCTTGAACGACGCACGACCCGCTGGCGCAACAAGCCAGTTTGAAATCCGCATCAAGGAGAAGACGCATATCGGCGCCGACGGGACAGCCATCCCGGCGATCCGCGACCTCGTGCTCGAAATCCAGTCGCAGAGCATGACGGTGCTGATGGGCCCTTCGGGCTGTGGCAAGACCACCTTGCTGCGCATCGTCGCTGGGCTCGACGACCGCTATACCGGTGAGGTGACGGTGCCGGAGAGCGCGCGCATCGGCGTCATGTTTCAGGAACCGCGCCTGCTCCCTTGGCGCACGGTGAAGCAGAACATCGAGCTCGTCGCCCATGACGTTTCGGCTGCCGATCTGGAGCGACTGGCAACGTCCGTCGGTATCGCCGACATGCTGCCACGCTACCCCCCCGAGCTGTCGCTTGGTCTCGCGCGCCGGGTGGCGTTGGCGCGCGCCTTCGCCACGCGGCCGGACCTGCTGCTGTTGGACGAGCCTTTCGTCTCCCTCGATGAACGCACAGCCGACCGCCTGCGGCGTCTGCTGATCGAGGTTTGGTCGGCACGGCCGACGACGGCGCTCCTGGTCACCCACAATCCGAGAGAAGCCATATTGCTGGCCGACCAGCTCGTGCTGCTGGCGCCAAGACCCACCCATGTGGTGGCCAATGTGCCGATCACGGTGCCGCAAGGCGAGCGCGACGCGG